>URNB01000013.1 GCA_900549055.1 uncultured Oscillospiraceae bacterium | reverse complement strand
ATACCATATTTACGTAAAAAAGCCCAGCTTTTGCTGGACTTTTTCGACAGGCTGGAGCTGCCGTATACACGGCGGCTGGTTATAATTATAATATACAAAAACCGATTGTTCTTTTGATAATACTTTTGCGATATAGTAAAGTTTTCTTGCACTTTTTTAAATGAAAGACTTATGAAAATGATATAAAATTAAAGTGCAAAGCAGGAAAACTTAAATGTATTGTGAATATTTCAGGAAAAGATGAGGCAATTATGGTTAACAGAACTTCGGTTGAAACAGACGTATTGGTTTTGGGGGCTGGACTCTCGGGATTTGCGGCGGCGTATACCGCGGCGAAAAACGGCGCAAAGGTCATACTTGCCGAGCAATGCGGAGAGGTGGGCGGAATTTCCACCTCGGGGCTAATGAGCCACTGTACGGGAAACTGCGGCAGCCGCTGTTTCGGCAGT
The DNA here is from genome assembly GCA_900549055.1 of uncultured Oscillospiraceae bacterium. GTDB lineage: Bacteria > Bacillota > Clostridia > Oscillospirales > Acutalibacteraceae > UBA737. The sequence continues at coordinate 32,991 of URNB01000013.1, read as the reverse complement.
TTCCGACATAAAATTACCCGAGGTTGATGCCTCGTCAATCAGGAATATTTTAGGCATATAAGCGCATTTTGCTTAATTGTGCATGAAAAGACAAGATTTTTTTCTTTAACTGTGATAATATTGAACAAACTGGAGGTGATATTTATGTATATAGGTCTGCAAAAAATAAAGGATGTTATTGATTATATAGAAGATAATATCACTGCCGACCTTGATTGCAAAACGCTGTCTTCAAAAATGGGCTTATCGGTTTATGAGTTCAGAAGAATTTTTTCCTTTGTAATCGGGTGTCCCATATCGGAATACATAAGGAAAAGACGGTTATCTCTGACGGCGCTGGAGCTTATAAAGGATAAACCAACGGATATTCTGACTCTTGCGGAAAAATACGGCTATTCGAGTCAATCCGCCTTTACAAAGGCTTTCGGCGAATATCACGGGGTGGCGCCCACGGTGCTTTTAAAGGAAAAGGCGGAAATTAAACTTTTCACTGTGCCCAGGTTTGAGATAAACATAAGCTCGGGCGAATATGTGGATTTCAGCGTAAGAAAATCGGACGGATTTTACATAAACGGGTTCTCCGAGGGGTCGGTTATAACTGATAGCTGCTGCTGCGAAAGCGTATGGAACGGCTTTTACGAAAGCGGTGCGGATAAAAAGCTGAATACCGAAAAACTTTATGTAGCTTACAGAAACAGCAATGAAAACGTTTTATGCACCATAGGTGAAAAATCGGCGCGGGCAGACGGCGCAATGCAGTCTGAAAAAATACCGGGAAGTTTGTGGGCGTGCTTTAAGCTCAATACGGTTGATGACGACCCGGTAAACAAGGTTTACGGCAAAATTTTATACGAGTGGCTTCCGTCAGCCAATCTTAAAAGAAACGAGGACATTCCGACGGTGGAGGTTTATCCATTCGATATGTCGGAAGACGGATTTGAGTGGGAAATATGCGTTCCCGTTTACAGTTAAAAATATGTTGTTAAAGGAAAAAATCATATGTCAAGAATAGTAGTTATTACGGGCGCCTCAAGCGGTTACGGTAAAGCCTGCGCGGAGCTGTTTAAGAAAAACGGCGACACCGTAATCATGACGGCGCGCAACGCCGAAAAGCTGAAAAACGCCTGCGAAGAGGTGGGCGGCGATATGGCGTTTCCGATGGACGTCACCGTTCCCGCAGATTGGGAAAGACTGGCGGATACGGTGCGCGGGAAATACGGCAGACTGGATATACTTGTTAATAACGCAGGCGGCGGTATTGCGATAAAAGAGGTTACGGAGCAATCAACAGATGAAATCGACGCGGTTATAAAGCTTAATCTGAACAGCGTGGTATACGGCTGCCGCGCGGCAGCCGATATAATGAAAGCGCAGGGCAGCGGCACAATGATTAATATATCATCCGTTTGCGCCAGAGAGTGCTGGCCCGCATGGTCGGTATATGCCGCTGCAAAGGCGGGGGTGCTGAATTTTTCCAAGGGAATGTATCTTGAAATGCAGCCTTACAACGTCAGGGTATCCTGCGTTATACCATCCTCTGCCAGCACGGGATTTCAGCGCGCGTGCGGCGTAGGCGAAACTACGGATTTGCTGAAGCCCGAGGATATTGCCGAAACCGTGATTTATGTTGCAAATCTGCCGCAGCGGGCGGTTGTTGAGGATGTAACGGTATGGGGAATAGATAAACAGGTTAATCCGCTGTAAAAAAAGAAGAATCGGGGTGTTTAAAGTGGGCAGGTTTTTTACCGAAGCTGAAAGTTTTGAAAATTTGGGCGGCTGGGTAGTTGACCAGCAGTCTATGAATATAATGGGCTCTTCTTACATTATGGCGCACGGTTTGGGCTCCCCGGTGGCAGACGCCGTTACACACATAAAACTGCCCGAAAGCGGAAAGTGGTACGCATATGTGCGCACCCGCGATTGGACCGCCGTGTGGAAACGCGGAACACCCGCAGGCACCTTTAAACTTATGATAGACGATAACTGCTTTGAAAATACCCTCGGCACAAACGGCAAAGAGTGGGATTGGCAGTATGCGGGCGCTATGAAGCTTGAAAGCGGGAAGACGCACAGAATGTCGCTGCGCGACCTTACGGGCTTTAACGGCAGGTGCGACGCGGTGTTTCTTACAACCGATAAAAACGATATTCCGAAAAATACCGAGGAATTTCGCCGCGAGGTATCGGGCGTTATCGCCGGAGAGGATGAAACGCTGTACGACATGGTTGTATGCGGCGGCGGAATAGCGGGCACCTGCATGGCGCTTGCCGCCGTGCGTGAGGGCATTAACGTATGCCTTATTCAGGACAGACCGGTGCTCGGCGGCTGCAACAGCTCCGAAATAAAGGTGGGGCTGGGCGGTCAGGTTCGCTCGGAGCCGTATCCAAATCTCGGAAACGTTTTGCAGGATATATCGCCGGTATTCGGCTCGCCCGGTTCGTTTGACGGACATTTCTACGAGGACGAAAGAAAGGCGAACGCCTTTTACACCGCAAAGGTATGGGCAAACGGTAGATATACGCTCTCCTTAAACGAAAGAGTCATAGCCCTTGAAAAGAACGGGGATAAAATTTCCTCGGTAACAACCAAAAATATTTATACGGGCAAAATAAAAAAATACAAGGGCAAATTATTTGCCGATTGCACGGGCGACGCGGTTTTAGCGCGGCTCGGCGGCGCGGATGTTATGTACGGCACGGAGGCGGCGGACGAATATAACGAGCAGCTGGCTCCCGAAAAGGCGGATAATCAGGTTATGGGCATGACCGTGACATGGTATTCCGAGGAAACAGATGAAAAGGACGACTTCCCCGATATTGACTGGGGAATTGAATTTGACGAAAAACGCAGCTACAAGGTGTTCAGCGGCGATTGGGAGTGGGAAGCGGGTCAGTACCGCGATATGGCGGACGAAACCGAATATATCAGGGATTATTCGCTGATGACCGTTTTCGGTAACTGGTCTTTTCTTAAAAACCGTTATTCAAGAAAGGAAGAATACGCTTTCAGGCGGCTTAAATGGGCGTCTCCTTTGGGCGGCAAGCGCGAAAGCTACCGCGTAAAGGGCGATTTGGTTTTAAATGAAAACGATATAGAAAACCATATACCACACGAGGACGAAACAGCTTCCGCAACATGGGATATCGATATACATTATCCCGACCCGATGAATGTGAAGCTGTTCCCCGAGCCGTTCCGCTCCTGCGCGATACACCGCGGTATAGGCAGGCACTATCCCGTGCCGTACCGCTGCTTATATTCAAAGGATATTTCAAACCTGTTTTTGGGCGGAAGAATAATAAGCGCTACGCATATAGCGTTTTCGTGCGTAAGGGTTATGAGAACCTTGGGCGTACTCGGCGAGGTGGCGGGGCTTGCGGCAGCTATCTGCACAGAGGAAAACTGCCTGCCGCGGGATATTTACACAACGCATTTTGAAAAGCTGAAAAGGCTTATGGAGCGCGGCGTTGTTATAAAACCGTACCATGCGTACGAGCCGGGAAATTATGAGCATCTCGCTTTTCCGGAATGTAACAAATACGTTACCTACCCCGAGGGCACGGCGTTGCCGCTTGATAATAAGGAGCGAATGTGGCGCATTAACAACATGGGCGCGAAATATATGACCTACGAAAAATTCAAGGGCATAGAAAACCGCGAAGAGCTTACCGATGAGGAAAAGCAGATCGCGGAACGGTTTTATTTAAAATTAAGAGGCGGCTGAGCTTTTAATATACTGTACGGGGCTCATTGATTTAATGCTTTTGAAAACGCGCGAGAAATACGCGGGATTTGAAAACCCGCATTTTTCCGAAAGCTCGGTTACCGATATTTCCTTACCGTAAATATCAATAAGCTTGCAGGCGTGAGAAATTCTTACAGAGTTGGCAAATTCAACGGGCGTTTTTTACCAAAGCGGCGTAATGCGAGAAATCTATCTTTTGTGCAAGCATATCTATATTTAATTATAGCGTTTTGTATAAAAATCGCTTATAACCTTTTTTAGAAACTGCACGTCATGCCAAAGCGAATTCGGTTTCGCTTTTGCATAAAAACGTGCGGGGAAAGAAAAGACATTCATATTTTATTGTGATAAAACACTATTACTCAGAGGTGATTAAATGTATACCGGTTCAAAAAAATCCATTATTGCCATGGCTTTAACGGTTTCTATTTTGACCTTGCTTTTTTCGGGCTGCGGCAGCGCGGAAAAATCCGAAAACAAAACGGTAAGCATTTCGGCGCTTACAGAACGCGAAACCGAAACCGGAAAAAGCGACAGCTACGAAGCATATCTTACGGGCTGCGGCAAAACCGAAACGGACGGAACCGATGAATTGGAGTTTAACGCGGACAGCGCACAAAAGAACGGTGCGGTATTCCGATGGGAAACAAACGCCTCTGCGGCAGGTATTTATTATATTAGGGTAAGGTATTTACCTAAGCCCGCAAATGATGAAAGCGGAACACAGATATGCGTAAGGCTGAACGGCAAAATTCCGTATAAAGAGCTTGACTCGGTTGTACTGCCGGATGAATACCGCGATGTATTGCCGCTTGTGCAGGATAAATTCGGTAACGATTTACGACCCGACCAGACAGCGGCGAAGCGCGTGACCGAAAATTATCTGTTTGACAGCTCGCTTACATACACGCAGCCGCTGGGCGTTTATCTTGACGTCGGCAAATCGGTGCTTGAAACGGAAATTCTCAGCGGCAACGCCGAAATACAGGCGGTAATACTTGAACCGTCTGCCGCAGTAAAATCCTACGCCGATGTGAAAAACGAATATTCCGAAAACGGATATTCCGAAATAAAAGGGGATATAAAGCTCTATCAGGGTGAAAACGCGGCTTATAAATCATCCACAATGTTTTATCCCGTATCTGACAGAAGCTCGGCGCTCAACACACCGAGATCCGACGGGCTGGTTAAGCTCAACAGCATAGGCGGCACACAGTGGAATACGCCGGGGGATTACATAGCCTGGATGGTTGACGCCCCCGAGGACGGCCTTTACAAAATTCATATGCGCGCCAAGCAGAATTATTCTATCGGTCTTTCCTCTTCAAGGGCGATATACATAAACGGCAGGCTGCCGTTTAAAGAGGCGCAAAGCATTGTGATGCCGTACAGCGCCGACTGGCAGACGGTTACTTTGGGCAGCGACGGAGAGGATTTCCTGTTCCACTTGAAAAAGGGCGAAAACGAAATACGCATGGTTGTTACCCTCGGAAAAATGGATACGGTAATCCGACTTACCGAGAATACAGCCGACGCGCTTAATAACATTTACCGCAGATTTTTAATTATTATGGGCGCGGAGCCCGATCTTTTACGCGATTACCGCCTGGGCGTTTTGTGCCCCGACGAGATAGCCGAGCTTAAAGTGCAGGCGGAAACCCTTTCGCTTTGCGCCGATTGGCTTGAGGCCAACAGCGGCAGAGGAAACACAACCGTCGCTTTAATGCGGACGCTTGTGCGGCAAATGACCGACATGAATAAGGACCCCGACACCATTCCGTCCGAATTTTCCTACTTCAAAACAAACATAGGCTCTTTAAGCTCGCAATGCAGCACAATGAAACAGCAGCCCTTGCTTATAGACGTTATAGGAGTGGGCGGCGATTCGGACGATATGCCTGCGGCGGACGGCGGCTTATTATTAAAGCTAGGTTTCGGTATAAACAAGCTGCTTTACTCTTTCTCGGCTGATTATCAGAATATGGGCGACCTCGGCAATAACGATGAAAATTCAAAACCTATAACCGTTTGGATAGGCGGCGGCAGAGAGCAGGCGCAGATAGTCCGCAATATGACGGCAAATTCCTTTACCGCAAACACCGGCATTATAGTACGCGTTCAGCTGGTTCAGGCTTCGCTTATAAGCGCGGCGGTTGCGGGCGTGGGGCCCGATGCGGTTATAAACAGCACGCCCGATGTATTTAACTTTGCAATGCGCAACGCCGCTGTTCCGCTTTCGGATTTTTCCGACTACGGCGAAATAAAAACGCGGTTTAACGAGTCACTCAGTATTCCGTTTACATATCTCGGAAAGGTGTACGCGCTGCCCGAAACAATATCTTTCCCGGTGCTTTATTACCGCACCGACGTTTTTGGAGAGCTGGGCGCAAAGGTTCCGCGGACATGGGACGATGTAATAGCGCTTTCGTATACGCTGAGCAAAAACAATATGGAGTTCGGCATACCGACAGACCCCGGCAACATGACCACCTCAAACACATCGGTTTTAAACCTTGTGGGTATGTATATGTCGATCTACAAGCAGCGCGGGCTTGAAATATACGCTAACGACGGCGAGTACTGTCTGCTTGACAGTGTGGAGTCTATCGACGCTTTCAGGTTCTTTACAAACCTTTATTCAAACTACGGCTTCCCGCTTACTTATAATTTCATGAACAGATTCCGCACGGGCGAAATGCCGATAGGCATTTCGGGGCTTTCGTTCTACAATGAGATTGCCGTTTCCGCACCCGAAATTGACGGTCTTTGGGATATAGCTCAGATTCCCGGAACCGTAAAGTCGGACGGAACGGTTGACCACACAGCGATTTCGAGCGCCTCGGGAGCGATGATCTTAGCGTCATCAAAGCATAAAAACGAGGCGTGGGACTTCCTTAAGTGGTGGACCTCCGCCGAAATACAGCAGGAGTTTGCAAACGAAATAGAGGGGCTTCTGGGTCCGTCGGGACGTTACAGCTCGGCAAATTCCGAGGCATTCAGGTACAGCTCGTGGCCTAAAAAGAGCAAGGAAATATTCAGCAAACAAATGCAGAATCTGACCGCGGTTGAAAACGTACCCGGCAGCTACTTCTTAAGCCGAAATATAACCAACGCTTTCAGGGCGGTTGTATATAAGGATACAGACCCGACCGACGCTTTATACGATTACACCGATAAGATAAACCGAGAGCTTATTCAGAAGAGAAAAGAGTTCGGTCTTGAGTAAATTTATGAAAGGAGATGCGACCCTTGAAAATGCAGACGGGTGAGAAAAAAGCAAGGAGCTTTAACAGCGATAAATGGTTTTCATTCTTCTATTTGGCTCCGTTTTTGGTGATATTCTTTATTTTCACATTGCTGCCGGTAGTTCTTTCTTTCATACTGTCGTTTACAGATTTTAACGGTCTTGAAATTCCGCGGTTCATATTTTTTGAAAATTATTTACAGCTGTTTTTAAGCGACGATGAGTTCCTTTTAGCGCTTAAAAACACGCTGATAATCGCTTTGATTACGGGCCCCGGCGGTTATTTTGCCTCGCTGGTGTTGGCATGGTTTATCAACGAGCTTAATCCTAAACTCAGGGCGATTATGGTTCTGGTATTTTACGCGCCCTCGATTTCCGGCGGAGCGTATATGATATGGCAGTTACTCTTCAGCAGCGACGCCTACGGCTATGTTAACGCGCTTTTAATGCGCTTTAACCTTATAACCGAGCCTATTCAATGGTTTACGGATACTAAGTATATGCTGCCGCTTGTTATCGTAGTAAGTCTTTGGATGAGCCTCGGAACGGGATTCCTTTCCCTTGTGGCAGGTCTTCAGGGCGTGGATAAATCCCTTTATGAGGCGGGCTATGTTGACGGAATACGCAACCGCTGGCAGGAGCTTTGGTACATAACCCTGCCGAGCCTCGGGCCGCAGCTGCTTTTCAGCGCTGTTATGAGTATTTCCTCGGCGTTCGGCGTGGGCGCAGTTTCTACCGCGCTTTGCGGATTCCCCAGTACCGACTACGCCGCGCATACAATAATGAATCATTTGGAAGACTACGGCAACATCCGTTTTGAAATGGGTTACGCCAGCACGATTGCCGCCATACTGTTCGCAATGATGCTGCTTTCAAAGGTTTTCGTTCAGAAACTTATTAAAAATGTCGGTCGGTAAATCCAGCGATAACATGAAACAAGAAAAGGAGGGTTCACTATGAAAATCCGCATATTCAAAAGTAAAACCGGGCGTTCGTTTTGGGGCGACCTATTAAACTTCCTTTTTCTTGCAATATTGGGAATAATTATGCTGATTCCCGTTGTGTTCTCTGTTTCCAATGCGTTTAAGCCGCTTGACGAATTATTTGTGTTTCCGCCGCGTTTTTTTGTAAGACATCCCACGTTTGACAATTTCAGGATTCTTCCGTCGCTGTTTTCCGATTCGCTTGTTCCTTTATCAAGGTACATACTAAACACCTTGTTCATAACCGTTGCGGGAACGGCGGGCTCAATTGTTATAGCCTCTATGGCGGCGTATGTGCTTGAAAAGAAAAAATTCAGAATGCGCGAGGGAATTTTCAAGCTGGTTGTAAACACCCTTATGTTTACACCCGCCGTCACAGCAATTCCGAGCTTCCTTATAATGTCAAAGCTCGGGTTTATAAACAGCTATGCGGCAATACTTATACCGACCGTAGGCTCCTCGCTCAATGTTTTCCTTATGAAACAGTTTATGGTGGGGGTTCCGAATACTATTTTAGAGGCTGCCCGTATTGACGGCTCGGGCGAACAGCGGATATTCTGGAGTATCGTTATGCCGTCTGTAAAGCCTGCGTGGATGACCCTTATTATCTTCTGTATTCAGAACCTTTGGGGCGCCACGGGCGGCAACTATATTTATAACGAAGAGCTTAAAACGCTGCCTTACGCACTGTCGCAGGTTATGTCGGCGGGACTTGTACGCGCGGGAGCGAGCGCGGCTATTACAACGCTTATGATGATTGTTCCGATGTGCGTTTTTGTTATAACGCAGAGCAACATTATGGAAACCATGATGTCTTCGGGAATTAAGGAATGATATGCTTGATAAGAAAGGCGGTTCTGACCGTGGGCAGACTTAAAAATTTGATACCTGTATTCCTGATCGTGGCGGCTGTACTGTCTGTCAATGTATCAGCCGCCGTGACGGATACATATATATACGATAAAAACGGGGATACGGAGCCCGCGCCCGAGCCGGCTTCGGCGGTGCAGAGTATTCGCGGCGGCGATCTCGGAATAGGCGCCTTTTCGGAGCCGCAGGATCTGTGCTTCTCAAATTCGGGCGTTCTTTACATAGCCGATACGGGGAACAACCGCATTGTTGTAATAAAGAATGTGGGTATGTCCTCGCAAAGCACGGAAATTATCGACAGCTTTTTAAACGGCGGAACAACCTATACCTTTAACAGCCCCGCCGGAGTATTTGCCGACAACGACGGCAACCTGTTTATATCCGATACGGAAAACGCGCGTATTGTAAAGCTTTCCGAAAGCGGCGAGCTTTTGCAGATAATAGGCGCGCCCGAGGATAAAGCGCTTCAAAGCGATTTTGCGTTCAAGCCCACAAAGCTCGCGGTTGATAAATACCGTCAGCTTTATGTAATATCGAGCGGGTACAACGCGGGACTCATGGAGTTTGAGCCGAGCGGCACCTACACGCAGTCAATGGGCGCTCCGCAGGTTACAAAATCAATTTTGGATCAGCTGTGGCAGCGCTTTCAGACCAAGGCGCAGCGCGAGCGCACACAGTCGTATGTTCCTACGGAATACTCAAACGTAACAATAGATGAAGACGGCTTTTTGTTCGTTACAACCTCGGCTTACGACGATTCCGCGGGGGACAGCGCCCCTAAGCCTTTGCGTAAACTTAACGCAAAGGGATTGGATGTTCTTAACCGTGTGGGCGACCCCGTAGGCGACGAGATTAAAAACGGCGAAACCTATAAAGGATATTCGGTATTTTCGGATGTCTGCATGCTGGGATACGGCGATTTTGCCCTGCTTGACCATAATCGCGGCCGTGTTTTTGCTTACAACAGCGTAGGCGAGCTTTTATATGAATTCGGCGGTCCGGGGGATGTTTCGGGGGCTATACGCAACGGAACGGCAATAGGGTTTTACAACGACCGTTTTTATATTCTGGATACCGCGAAAACTCAGGTTACGGTTTTTGAACTGACAGAGTACGGCAAGCTGTTTGGCGGAGTTGCCAAAGCGCGCCAGGAAATAGATTTTGAAACCGAAAAGAGCCTGTGGAACCAAATCCTTTCCCGAAACGCAAACTGCACCCTTGCAATGCGGGGGCTAGGCAACGCCGCGTATAAGGCTAAAGATATGAAGCTGGCAATGAAATATTACAAGCTGGCGGGTGACAGAGATGACTATTCAAAAGCCTACGCCTTTGTGCGCAGAAACCGGATTGAAAACAATGTATGGATAATTGTTCCCTGTATAGCGGTTATCGCCGCGGTTTCGGTTGTGTGCGTGCGCTCAAAGAAACGTGTTTCGGCATTTGTATCGCGCAGGCCTACGCTGCGCGCGGTAATGTACGCGGGTCATTGCTGTACTCACCCGATGGACGGCTTTTGGGATTTGAAACGCGAAAAGCGCGGAACGGTGCTTTCGGCAACGATTCTTTTGCTCATCTGCATGGCGGTAAACGCGATTTCAAGCCTCGGCACGGGATTTATCTTCAATAAAACCGAGCTTGAATCCTACAGCATTTTCAGCGTGCTTTATATTGCGCTTGCCGTTGCGCTGTGGACAATATGCCTGTGGTGCGTAACCACGCTTATGAACGGCGAGGGAACATTTAAGGATATTTATATCGCGACCTGTTACGCAACGCTACCGTACAGCATTATAAATGTAATTGCGGTATTATTGAGCAGAGTTCTGCTTTCGGCCGAGGGCGATTTCTACTACGTTCTCGTATCGTTTTCAATGATTTGGCTGGCGTTTCTGCTTGTCTGCTCCGTTAAGCAGGTGCACGATTTCTTTGCGGGCAAAACCGTCACCGCAATTTTGATTGTAATAATCGTAATTTTGTTGATTATCTTTATCAGTATGCTTGTTTTGGCATTATCGCAGCAGTTCTTTGACTTTATCGGAGATTTGATTTCGGAAATAGCCTTGACTGTATAGCATTGACTTATCGCAATAAAAGGCAGGCGGAGCGGATCAAACGCCGAAACGCCGACTACGGAAGGAGGAACTGTGCGTGAAACGAAAATTAAAGGCTGCTCTTGCGTTTTCCCTTGTTGTTTTGATTTTGGCGGGCATTGTTGCCGTTTCATTAATGTCCGGCGCGCAGAAAATAGATGAAACTCTTGATAACGGTAAGGTGCTGAGCGCAGGCAGCGCTGGCAATAATATAAACGGGAAAGAATATACCCTATTGTTGGAAAATGAATATTTGCAGTTCTATATGAACAACGATACCACCGAATTTAAGGTGGTAAATAAAATCAACGGCTCGGAGTGGTATTCCTCCGGCACCGACAGTGCGGACGCTGCGGCGCCCATAGCCCTTACCTACCTTAATTCACAGGGAAGCCTTGCCGATATGAACGTTATGGACGACTCGGTAAAGGACGGTAAATATGCGATTGATAAAGACGGCGACCGCGTTACGGTACGTTACAGCGCGGGTGATTTTTCTGAGCTTTCCCTCGTTCCGTACGCACTGACGGAAGAGCGTTTTCAGAAGATAATAAGCAGTCTTGACGATGAATTCGAGCAGATGAAGCTGACCGACCTTTATTATCTTACCGATATAAATATTATAGAGGACGCAGAACAGAAAAAGGAAAGACTTGCCGAATACCCGCAGCTTGCAAAGCAAAAACTTTATATCATACGCGACAGCACACGCGACGACGCGCTTGCCAAAAAGGATATCGCGAAAATATTTACAGAGGCGGGCTACACCGAGGCGGACTATAAAGCCGACTCAAAATATTTCAGCGCGGGCGATACGGCAAAGAAAGCCCCCGGCTTTAACATAAGGGTTGAGTACACGCTTGACGGCAGAAGACTTAAGGTTTCAATACCGCATGACGGAATAGAAATGTATAACGATTTCCCGATGACCTCGCTCACATTCGCCCCTTACTTCGGCTCTCCCGCAAAGGGAACTGAAGGGTGGTATCTTTTACCGGACGGCAGCGGTTCGCTTATGAACTTCTATAACGGGAATACAAACGGAAAAATTTACAGAACAACGGTTTACGGCGCCGAGCTTACGGCGGCGGGACGTGAAGATGTAAGCAGCGACCCCGGAGCGTCACTGCCTGCTTTCGGCGTCAGGCGTAACGGCTGCGGCGTGCTTTGCGAAATTACCGGCGGCGACGCAATCTCGGAAATTGAGGCATACCCCGGCGACGACACGGAGCTGCCCTACGCTCACGCGGTCTTCAATATACGCTCTACCTATAAAACTACGGCCTCAACCGGCAAAAAAGAGTCCTACATAATTATTCAGAAAGGACGATATACAGGCGACATTGCGCTTGATTATCACTTTATAGACTCGAAAAACGTCGGACTGTCGGATATGGCGGAGATAATGCGCGAGAGCATATTCGGCGGCGCGGAAGAAAAGGCCTCGGATACCTTGCCTGTCAGACTTACGCTTATAGGGCTTATTACGCGCCGCAATCAGATTTTGGGCGTTGCGTATAACCAAAAGGTTCGCCTTACCGACTTTAAGCAGGCGCTTAATGCGGCAAACACGTTTTCGGACGGCGGAGCCGATAATCTTTCGGTTGTAATGACTGGCTGGTTCGGAGACGGGGTAGACCACAAATATTTGTCGGGCAAGGCATCGCCCTCGGGTCTTTTGGGCGGAAAGAGCGATTTTACCGCGCTTACCGCGGGGCTTGAAAGCAAAAATATTCCGCTTTATTTGGACGCGGACGTTCAGTACACGGCTAAAACCTCGCTGTTCGACGGTTTCGGCAAAAGCAGGGATACCTCAACAATGCTTGACCAATCAACCGGCAGGGTTACGGAATACGACCCTGCGAGCTTTATAAGAAAAACAGGCGGCATTAAGTATATAAACAGCTTCGGCGCGCTGAAAAGGGCGCTGGAAAACCTTAAAAAATCTGCCGACTCTTACGGCGTTAAGGGGCTTTCGCTGCGGACGTTGGGCTCACAGCTTTCGGCGGATTACGGCAACCCCGCGGTTGACCGCCAGGCGACAGCCGATAAAATCGCGGCGGAGCTTAAAAAGCTGTCCGATTCGGGCTGCAATTTAACCGCCGAGGGCGCTGGCGCGTATATTCTGCCATATATAGGCAGCGCGGCAAACGTTCCCGTAGTTTCGGGCGGGTCGGATACAACGGATATGTCGGTTCCGTTTTTACAAATGGTTCTGAGCGGATATATTGATTATTACGCTCCCACCGTAAACCTTTCGGGCGATACGCAGACCTCTCTGCTCAGGGCAGTTTCCGCGGGCGCGGGTATTTCCTGCACATTAACCGCGCAAAACGGCGATAAGCTGGCGGGGAGCGAGCAAAGCGCTTTCTATTCAACCGGCCTTGATTATTGGAAAGACAGTTTGCCGAAACAGATAGCGGATATTCAGAAACGGCTGAAACCCGTTGCGGGTCAGCGCATTGTAGGATATGAGGAATTGGCGACGGGCGTTTATAAAACGGTTTATAAAAACGGCGCCGAGGTTATAGTGAATTATAATCCGCAACCGTTTACATACGGCGACATTACGGTTAATTCAAAGGATTTCGGCGTAAAGGAGGGGCGCTCATGAGTGCAAAGGTTAAAAACGGAAAACTGGAGCGCCGCAGAGGGCGCTGGGGCTATTTCTTCGCGCTGCCGTTTATTATAGGCTCGCTGCTCGGAATAGTTTATCCCGTGGTTTTATCGCTTGTGTACAGCTTCGGTAATCTTGTTCCGCAGGATATAGGCTACAAAATAGACCTTGTGGGCATTGAAAACTATAAAACACTGTTTACGGTTGACCCCGATTTTACGCGGCAGCTGGTGGAAACGCTGCAAAACACCATTTTAAAGGTACCGGTGGCAATTATTTTCAGCTTCTTTTTAGCGTGTATTTTAAACAGCGAGTTTCCCGGCCGCGGACTTGCGAGAACTGTTTTGTTTCTGCCTATGATAGTTTTTTCAAAGCCGGTTATGCTGCTTCTCAATCAGGATATTGTTTCTGCCGAGATGTCGAGCAAGGGCTCGGAAGAAACGGTTATGATCTCGGGCAAATTCATAGAATCGCTTGAGGCGATGAATATAGGCGAGGGGCTTACAAATTTTCTTACTTCCTCGGTTGACGATATAACAAACCTGCTTTATATGTCGGTTATACCTACCGTTATTATTTTAGCGGGGCTGCAATCGGTAAGCCGCTCGATTTACGAGGCTTCCTATGTTGAGGGAGCGACCGCATGGGAAGTTTTATGGAAAATAAGTCTTCCTATGGTAAGCCCGCTGCTTTTGGTTTCTTTGCTTTACTGCGTTATAGATTCCTTTACGGGCGTGGGCAATACCATAATCAGCCGCGTAAGCTACGAGTGCTTTACCGCTTTCAATTTCGGAATAGGCAGCGCTATGGCGTGGTCGTACCTTATAGTCGTGCTTTTAATAGTGGCGGTTGTGTTTTTAATCGCAAACCGCTTTGTATCGTATGACGCTTAATTTTGCTTTAATGGATGAAGGGAGGAAAGAGTAGCATATGCGTAATTCAATTAACAGGGCAAAAGCGGTGAAATACGGAGCGGGCATTGCGGTAAACGCGGCTCGCTGGGCGTTTTTCCTCCTCATTGCCTTTGTTGTGCTTTATCCGCTGTTTACGCAAATAGTATCGGTATTTATGTCCGCCGATGATATTTACAATATGTCGGTTCGCTATATACCGCGGAATTTCACCTTTAAAAACCTTATAAACGCATGGGACAGAATAGGGCTTGAAAAGGTATACCCCACAACGATTCAGTATACCGTTACCGTGGTTTTGCTCGAGGTGGCAAGCTGCACAATGGTGGGGTACAGCCTTGCGAGATTCAAATTCGCGCTTAACAAACCCCTTACGGTTCTTTGTATTATAGGGCTGGCGCTTCCGCCCGATCTTTTGCAGATTCCGCTTTACAACCTTTTCAGAAATTTCAATCTGTTCGGTCTTATTCCGCTTATAAATAACGGCGAGCCGCTTAACTTTATAGATACGCAGATTCCGGGAATTGTTCTCGGCGCTCTAGCGGTAGGGCTTAGGTGCGGGCTTTACATTCTTATAATGCGGCAGTTTTTCGGCGGCATGCCCAAGGAAATGGAAGAGGCGGCTTCAATAGACGGATGCGGACCTATCGGGGTATTTCTGAAAATAATGCTCCCCGGCGCGCGCACCATGATGATCACCATAGGCCTGTTCGCGTTCGTATGGACATGGACCGACTGCAATTTCAACTATAACTTTATGCGTTTATCGGATATATTGGCTGTGGTTCTGCGCGACTTCAACGGCAACGCCGCCGACAGTATGATTGCCGATCAGGTTACAATGAATTTACAGTCCTACGCGGCGATTTTATATCTTGTTATTCCGCTGATAATTCTTTATATGTTCACCCAGCGCTTTTTCGTTGAGAGCGTTGAGCGCAGCGGGTTGGTTGCATAAATTAAAAGGAGGAAATCAAATGCGAAACTACACTAAAAGGCTGATCACGTTTTTTATGGCATTCGCCGTACTGATAAGCTCGATGAATGTAATAATATCTGTATTGGCAACAGGCGCGGATATAAGATTCGAGCTTAACGGCGGGCAATTGGCAGGTTCTTCCTCGGGCTTTGCCGCGGGAGACGCATTGCCGGACTGCGAAAAGGTTACAAGGGACGGCGCCGTTTTCGGCGGCTGGTACGCCGATGCAGATTTTAACGGAGAACGCGTATTTACGGTTCCCGCAGGCGTTACGGGGCAAACCGTTTACTATGCGCGGTGGATAAACCATGATGCGAATTGTGAAAGCTTTGAGTCATACGTTACGAATGACGAATTAAATGCAAAATGGTTGAACTGGGCAGAAAATAACGCTTCGTTTTCTCTTAATACCGATTCTGCTCACGCTAACAGCGGCAAATCAGTTAAAATTGATTTTGCGAAGGCAAATGCCAATTCTAATCTTGCATTTCAAGATATTTCCTACTCAAAAACCGGCAATGGCGTAGCTTTTTGGACTGAATCGAAAAACGGTGCAACGGTTAAATTTATACTCAACGGTAACATATCATCTGCCGTAAGAACTTTCCCGGGCGGCAAACATATGGTAACTATTCCGTGGACTGAGCTTAAAGGCGCTTTGGATGCACCGTATTTGTGGAAAATTCAATTAGTTGTTAAAGTTCCGAACGCCGGTGAAACGGTTTATATTGACGATATAGGCACATATACCGATTATTCCGAGGGTAAACTTGTATTTAATACAAACGGCGGCGCTTGGGCGAAAGGCTTTAACCCGCCCGAAAATTATACTTCCGGAACAGTTCTGCCAGGTATGGATGACATAAGCAAAGAGGGCGCCGTTTTCGGCGGCTGGTATACCGACGCCGATTTTTCCGACGCACAGATTTTTACGGTTCCCGCCGACGCGACAGGGGAAATCGTTTATTATGCGCGTTGGATAATATGCAGCGCCGATTATGATAATTTCGAGACATACGCAACCGACGCCGACCTGCTCAAAAAATGGTCGGATTGGAAGTGGCCCGCACAGAATGCGGCTACAACGCTTAACACAAACCCTGCCCACGCACACAGCGGTAAATCCATGAAGAACCGACCGAACGAAGCAAACAAAAACGACGAAATAGTTTTGCAGGCAAGCTTTTCAAGATCGGGCAACGGAATTTCCTTTTGGATAGAATCGGATGGCGCAACCGTTCAGGTTTTATTCAATCACATGGGTGCTAAGAGTATTCCGTCTCCGAAAATAAATGTTCCGTCGGGCAAATATATCGTTGCAATTCCGTGGTCGAAAATAGAGGGAGCCTTGCAGGCAAGCGATTTATGGCAGTTATCGTTGCTTATAAATGTTCCCGAAAGCAGCGGTGAGGTATATATAGACGATGTAGGCACATATACCGATTACACCGAGGGTAAACTTACCTTTGATACAAGCGGCGGCACCTGGGCGGACGGCTTTACTCCGACCGAAAAATATACGCCCGGAACTGTTCTGCCGGTTATTGATAACATAAGCCGAGCGGGCTATGCCTTTGCGGGCTGGTTTGATAATACGGGCTTTACGGGATCGCGCGCTTATACCGTTCCCGATACGGCTTCGGGCGATATTACCTACTACGCCCGCTGGATAAAGATTGACCCTTGCTTTTCGGACTTTGAAAAATATACCGATACAAGCGTTATAACAACGGTGCTTACTTCAGACGGCAAGAATTCCGAAAACGATAAAGCAAACGGGTTTATTACCGAAGAAGACGGCAAGGGCGGCTTCTATTTCTGGAGCGGCGTGCAGGGTACGACGGTATAGCTTAACGCAAGCGGGAAAAATGTAAGCAGCGGTTCTAAATCCGCCAAGCTCGTGCTTAAAGTTAAGGGCTCCGCGTCGCCTTATAATTCCACGCATTTTGGCTCTGACAGGGTGTTCTTCCCGAATGAAAAGGATCTCGGTGAGGGCGTATCATTCTGGATCAGCACCGATAAGGAAATCAAGCTGAGACTTCGCCTGAACAACAACACAGACTCTGCCAAAATTACGGTTCCCGCAGGAAAGCACTATATCACCGTTCCGTGGAAAGAGCTGCAAAATAAGAGAGCGCCCTGGATAACCCTTATCTGTTTTGATAACCCGAGCGAAGAAGCAACGGTTTATATTGACGATATAGGCACATATACCGTGGCGGTTGATAATAAGGTTATGTTTAATCTGAACGGCGGCGAATGCATTGAGGGCTATATTCTGCCTGTCGGCTATAACCGCACAAGCGGGATTACCTTGCCCGATTGCAATCAGGTAATAAATAACGGTCTTACTTTGGCGGGCTGGTATGATAATGCAGAGCTTAAAGGCACTCCCATATATTCCATACCGCCCCAATCCGAGGGAGATAAGGAATACTGGGCTAAGTGGATACTGCATGACGTGAATTTCGATAACTTCGAGTCATACGATACCGACGATGACCTTTTGAACGATAACCACTGGTCCGACTGGAAATGGCCCGCGCAGAAAGCCGAAACAAGCCTTAACACCGACGCGGCGCATGCGCACAACGGAACTAAATCCATGAAAGTCTCCGTAAAAGAGGCAAATAAAGAGGATCAGCTTGTGGTTTCAAGGCAGAATTTCCGAAAGAGCGGCGACGGCGTGGCTTTTTGGATCGAGTCCGCACGCGGCGCTGCTGTCAGAATCCAGTTTAACGGCAGCAAGACTATTATATCCGCCGCGAAAAGCATTCCCGCGGGAAGACTTTTGGTTACAATCCCGTGGTCGGAAATTCCGGGGGCAGAGTCGGCGGCAGTTTTGTGGCAGACCTCGCTTCGCGTATCCGTTCCGAATGCGGAAGATACGGTTTACATTGATGAAATCGGCACATATAAAGAAAACGCCGCGGGGGCTGATACGGTTTCGTATTATTTGCTCGGCGGCAGTCGGTACGGCAGCTATACCGCGCCGACAAAGTATTCATCGGGGGGCATAAAACTCCCTACATATGAAAATGTTGTAAAACAGGGTTATACTTTCGCGGGGTGGTACGATAATAAGGATTATAACGGAAACCCGATAACCGTAACGCCCGAATCGGGCAGCGTTAAGCTTTATGCAAAGTGGATAAAGCACACTGCCGGTTTTGATGATTTTGAAAGCTACACCGATTCTACCGGTTGGGAAGCGCGGAGCAACTCCGCTTCGCCCTCGCTCAATACCGACGCGGCAAATGCCTACGACGGTTCAAAATCGCTGAAGCTCGGCGTGGCAGGCAAGGATACACATAAAGAAAGTTACGCTGCAATTTGCAAAAATAAGGTCTTTTATAAGGCGGGCGACGGCCTTTCTTTCAGTGTGAAATCTCAAATTGCGGCAACGCTTTTGGTAGCCTTTAACGATCAGAACAAGTATTATGAGGTTGCGATTCCCGCGGGCAAGAGCATTGTTACCGTTCCGTGGGAGAAATTCACGAGTATTGCCGAGGGCAACGATTGGTGGTGCATGTTCTTCCTCGTAAAAACAGCGGATAAGAGCATTGCGAACACGGTTTATATCGACAGTATAGGAACATATTCCGACAGCACCGACCGTATTCTCACCTATAACCTGAACGGCGGCGAATTTGTTGCGGGCGCCTCGGTTGCGGATGAGCTTGACGGCGAAAAGACCACCGTTTTACCGACGGACAAGGATGTGCAAAAGGAAGGCTTCTTCTTTGCGGGCTGGTATGCAAACGCGTCTCTTACGGGAACGCCGATATTCGGGCTTGAACCCGATAATACCGCCAACAGAGAATTCTGGGCAAAGTGGGTTGAGCAGGTAAATATCAACCACGATTTTGAGAATTTCGATAATGACGAGGCCGTGGCAAAGGCGCTGTGGGAGGAAACCACACCGTATGAAAACTGGAGAGAGAGCGGCTCTGTATATCTTTATCTCGAAAAGGATTCAAAGAATCTCGCGCCCGGTTCGACAAGGGGCTTGCGCGCCGAATACGAGGTTTTGGACGGCGAGTATATCAAGGGCGGCTCAAGACCGTCGGCATGCTTCAGAAATTACTCATGGAGCACAACTTTCGGCAAACGCGGAACCGACCGCGAGGGCGACGGCTTCAAATTCTGGATTAAAACCGACCGCACCATAACTATAAGGGTAAGCTTCCTTATAGGCGGCGACCCCAAAAAGAGCACAACAGCCGAGGATATTGTAATTCCCGCAAATGAAAGCGGCGTTACGGTTTATCTTCCGTGGTCTTATATTAAGGAAACCGACGCCAAAACCCTTGCGAGCATGGGCATATCGATTTATGACAGCGTAGGCACAAAGGGAACGGTTTGGATTGACGAGCTCGGCATATACTACAACGAAAAAATGGTTGACTTTGTTGCCGAAAACGACGATAAAGACATAAAGATTACCGGGTACAACAACCACATACCCAAGGGAACAAAGGTAGAAATTAAAAAGTATCAGGTAAATAAACTTACCTCTTTGGGCGGCGAACTGCCCACGGGTGTAAATATGGCTTACCTTGCCGAGTATAAACTTTTGAACGACGCGGGCGGCTCCGCCGATATATACGGTCCCGCATGGGTCAGCTTTAAGCGGCCGAAAGGCGCCGACGTAAGCAAGATAGGCGTATACGAGGTATTCCTTGACGGCTCGCTTGATTCGGTCAACTACACGGTTGAGGGCGATTGGATCACCGTTTACTCCCTTAACCCGACCGCCATGCTGCTTGTAACCACTAACGATACCGACTGGTCGGCAAAGGGAATAACGATAGATAAAAACGTTATTCAAAAGCTGACCGCTACCGTTACGGTGGTTAAACAGAGAGAAAATCCGCAGGACAGCACAGACGGCACGGCGGACGGCGACAACGGCGGTACCGACATAGGAACCGATACCGATAACAACACAAACGCCGCGACCGGTATCAAGCGCGGACCGAAACGCGGACCCAAGACAAACAACAGCAAAAAAACCGATGATGACGGCGGTTCGTCCGCATGGATAATAATTCTTATATCCGTAGGTGCGGCGGCAGTGGCTTGCGCAGGTATTATAATTCCTGTGGCAATTAAACGTAAACGCGGCAAAAATAACGGAGGTGCGAAATAATGAACAGAACCGTAATTCTTAAAATCTGCTCTTTGCTGCTTGTAATGACAATATGCCTTACCGTAACCGCGTGCAAAAATAAGGGCGGTTCAAATACAGTGTCGGGGAGCAGCAGTAGGGGTGCATCAAGCACCGACTCTCAAAGCACGGATTCTTCAGGCTCCGAAAGCACGGATTCCCAAAATCCCGACTCCGAAAGCCCCGATACCGTTGTTTCCCGCACCTCTTCAGAATCGTCGGGCGGCGGAACAATTACCGTAACCGAGACCAAAAACGTACCTTATGACGCGTCTAAAAATCCGCTGCAGCGCGGAGTCAACTTTTCCAATTTTGAGTATGACGATATAGAAATCGGCTACGATAACTGGATATTCCAAAGCAAATATTACGACGCGGTGCGTGAAAAGGGCTTCGACCATATCCGACTGCCCGTCAATTTTTTCTGCCATATGGGCGGCGCGCCTGATTATAAAATAGACGAAGAGTTTTTGCGCAAGATCGATACAATAATCAATATCGCCATAAGCTCCAACCTTAAAATAGTGCTTGATTTCCACCACTTCGGTGAATTGCAGACAAACGTAAGCGGAAACAAGCAAAAATACTATAAGATGTGGCAGCAGCTGGCGGAGCATTATCAGAGTTACCCATCGGGTTTGGTCTTTGAGCTGTTCAACGAGCCGGGCAACGCCGACGCAATAAGCAAGGGCGGACCCGATATAGTTACTCCCGAAAAACTTATTGAAATTCAGGAAGAGGCTATAAAAATCATCCGCAAAACCAATCCCACAAGGCTTATTGTTCACGCTACATGCTGGAACGACGGCGCGGCTCAGCTTATGACCACCGAGCCGCTGCTGCCTGATGACAACAACCTCATTATGTCGGTTCATTCCTACGAACCTATGGCGTTCACGCATCAGGGCGCGGATTGGAACAATACCGGCAATCCCAGACCGTCAACCGATTTTACCGAGGATATGAAATATGAAATTCAGCTTATATTCGAAATGGTAAAAAATTATCGTGAAAAATACGGCAGACCCGTGTGGATAGGCGAATTCGGCACGCTGAAATCCAAAGCGCCCGAGGGCGCGCGTGCGAAATACGCCGATTTCATAGTGGAAACCATGAAAGACGCGGGCTGCGGCTGGTGCTGGTGGGAGTTCCAGTCGGGCTTTGGGCTTTACAACACCTCGCGGGATGAATGGATCGACGACGCACTTATGGCTGCATTGATGAAATAATGCCGCATATCGGCGGTGCAGATTAAAGTTTGAAAGGAACGAGCCCTATGGTAACAAACAAAAAGTTATTGTCGCTCCTATTGGTATTCGTTATTCTTTTAAGCTCCGCAAATGCGGCTTTAGCGGTCAGCGCGGCTGGGCACTCGGTAAACCTTGAGCTATTCGGCGGCACGCTTACCGATTACACGCAGGGGAGTACGTTACCGACCTATGAACAGATTTCAAAAGATGGCTTTTCCTTTGCGGGCTGGTATGCAAACGCCGATTTCAAGGGCGAGCGGGTTTTCACCCTGCCCGCCGGCGGTGCAGACGGCGCAACCTACTATGCGCGCTGGATTGTTTTAAATGCGGATTCGGACGATTTCGACTCCTATTCCGCTACCGAAGAGCTGCTTGGCAGCTGGTCGGATTGGCGGCACCCCGCAGTAAGCAGCGAAACAACGCTTAACACCGCCGAAAGTCACGCGTACAGCGGCAATTCCGTAAAGGTTTGCCCAAACGAGGCAAATAAAAGCACCGAAATTGTATTACAGAAAAATATCAATAAAAAAGGCGACGGCTTTTCATTTTGGATCGAGTCGGAAAACGGCGTTAAGGTGCGCGTTCTGTTCAACCACATAAAGGATAAAAGTTTACAGTCGCCCGTGTATGATATACCAGCGGGCAGGCATATTCTCGCAATACCGTGGTCGGATATAAACGGCGCGGCGGCAGCCGAGTATTTGTGGCAGTTATCTTTTACGGTTTCTGTGCCGAACGCGGCGGACGAGGTTTATATTGACTCGGCGGGTACTTACTACACGGAAAATAAAATAAGCTTCAATACCGACGGCGGCGTATGGATAGAGGGTTACGCCCCGCCCGAAAAATACATTCCCGAAACGGCGCTGCCGAATGCGGAAAAGATAAAAAGAGACGGCTTTACGCTTGTTGGGTGGCGCGCCGAGAACGATACCTCGGGCGAGTGTTATACCGTTATTCCCGAAACCGCTGCGGGTGATATTTCTTACCGTGCGCGCTGGGTGGTTATGACCGAAAATTACGATAATTTTGAGTCCTACAATTCGGGCGCGGAGCTTTTAAACAGCTGGTCGGACTGGAAGACCCCCGCCGCAGAGAGCGATATGTCGCTGAACACGGATTCGAATAATTCATATAGCGGCAATTCGGTTAAAATTTGCCCGAACGAGGCGGAAAAAGCTGCACAGATTACCGTATCGGGCAGCTTTATGAAAAACGGCGACGGCATAGCCTTTTGGATCAAATCACCGCACGGCACCGACGTTCAGGTAAAGCTGAATAACAACACAAGGCTTGTGTCACAGGCGGTGAATATTCCCGCAGACAGGCATATCGTTACAATTCCGTGGTCGGATATAAGCGGCGCGGCGGATACAGAGAATTTGCAGAGACTGGCGCTTCTCATTTCGGTGCCGAACGCGGCTGACGCGGTTTATATTGACTCGTTGGGAACATATTACACCGAAAACGGTATAAGGTTTAATACTGACGGCGGAGTATGGACAGGGGGATATACTCCACCTGAAAAATACGTTCCCGAAACGGCGCTGCCCGATTGCGGCGATATAAAAAAGGACGGCTTTAATTTTGCGGGCTGGTGCAAATCGGGCGATATTTCGGGAAAAAGCTATTATGCTATTCCGGCGGATGTTACGGGTGATGTGACCTACTGCGCTAAGTGGATAACAGCCGACCCGAACGGAGAGTTTGACGATTTTGAGTCCTACGGCACAAAAGATGAGCTCTTGAAAAGCTGGGCTGACTGGAAATGGCCCGCGGAAAACAGCGAAATAACGCTTAATACCGACCCGAACCACGCATACGGCGGCAATTCCTTAAAGGTAAGCCCGAATGCGGCAAACAAAAACTGCGAGATTGTTTTACAGAAAAACCTCACAAGAACGGGCGAGGGTATAGCGTTTTGGATAGAATCCGAAAACGGCGCGGCGGTGCGCATTTTGCTCAATCACATAGTAGTAAACGGCGTGCATAAAAGCCTGCAGTCGCCTGTAATGAACGTTTCGGCGGGTAAACGGATTGTAGCAATACCGTGGGCGGATAGTGAGGGCGCTGCCGCAGCTGAATATCTGTGGCAGTTATCGATTTTGGTTTCGGTGCCGAACGCGGCGGACGCGGTTTATATTGACTCTGTTGGTACATATTACGCCGACAGTTTAAGGTTCAACACAAACGGAGGCAGCTGGGCGGACGGTTATACTCCGCCGAAAAACAATGTTCCCGGAACGGTACTGCCTGCAATAGACAATATTGAAAAGAGTGGCTTTATCTTTGGCGGCTGGTATGCCGAAAAGAATTTTTCGGGGGATATGTATTCAGCCGTTCCCGATAACGCAGCGGGCGATATTACCTACCATGCGCGCTGGGTAGCACAGGGCGCGGGGTTTGATAATTTTGACTCCTACGGCACAAACGAAGCCCTTTTGAAAAGCTGGGCTGACTGGAAGTGGCCTGCGGAAAACAGTGAAATTTCGCTTAATACCGACCCGAGCCACGCATACGGCGGCAATTCCTTAAGGGTAAGCCCGAATGCGGCGAACAAAAACAGCGAGATAGTTCTGCAAAGGAATTTTGAGCTGACGGGCGACGGCGTTTCGTTTTGGATAGAATCGGAAAACGGCGCTACGGTGCGGATATTGTTTAATCATATCAAACTGCAGAACGGCACCTATAAAAGTCTTTCGTCCCCCGTACTTAATATCCCGGGGGTTAAGCAGATTGTCGCAATACCGTGGACGGATATTGAGGGCGCAACCTCAGCCGATTATCTGTGGCAGTTATCAATTTTGGTTTCGGTGCCGAACGCAGCGGACGCGGTTTACATTGACGAAGTAGGCACTTATACCGAGCCTGAATATGAAAAAGTACATTCAAACTGGGGAAAAGGCTTTTCGGATTTTTATGATGAAGACGGTAAAACCGTTTGGAGCTATTCGGGCTCAACCGCGGTGGGCGGCGAATTTGTAGGCTTTGTAACGGATTTCCTGACCGAAAAGAATAAAAAGTACGTTATAGCCTTTGACTATAAATATCTTACAGACGGTAAGCTCGCATGGTCGCTTGAGCCGCAAAGCGCAGGCAATATATTTGAAGAGAGCTTACTTTACAGGCAGACCGACGAAAGCCGTGAAACCCTGAACAGCCAAAACCGCAATACCGACTGGCAGGTAAGAAAAACCGCTTTCGCTGCCGAAAATGATAATAAATACCTCGCTTTCTTCGCCAAAACGGCGGCGGGCGCCGCGTATGATATAAGCATAAAGAATATTCGTCTTTACGATTTGGGCGACGTTGATTTCAGCGGCAAAATTGACGCGTCGGATCTGGCGGCTTTGAAAAAAGAGCTGCTCGGGGCTGAATCAGCGGCGGAATTTACAGATGTCAACAATGACGGATACTGGGATGTGAGAGATTTGACCACACTTAAAAAAATGCTGACGAACGCTGAACAGGCGGATGCCGAAGAGGAAACCTCAAACAATCCTCTGCGCCGCGGGGTTAACTTCTCCGGCTTTGAATTTGAGGAAGAAATAGGCTTCGACAGTTGGATTTTTGACGGAAAATACTATGATATTGTGCGTGAAAAGGGCTTTGACCATATAAGGCTGCCGGTAGATTTCTTCCCGCGTATGGACGCCTCGCCCGATTACACTATCGACAGCGAATTTTTACGCAAGATAGATACGCTTATCGACACCGCCCTGAACTCGGGTCTTAAAATTGTTTTGGATTTCCACCATTTCGGGGAATTGCAGACAAACGTTAAGGGCAATAAGCAAAAGTATTATAAAATGTGGGAGCAATTATCCGAGCATTATAAGGATTACCCGCCCGCGCTTGTTTTCGAGCTGCTTAACGAGCCGGGGAACGCAAGCGCTATAAGCGGCGGCGGACCCGATGTATTCACCCCCGCAAAGATACTTGAAATTCAGGAAGAGGCTATAAAAATTATTCGCAAAACCAATCCTACACGGCTTATAGTTCACGCTACAAGCTGGAACGACGGAGCCGCGCAGCTTATGAGCACCGAGCCGCTTTTGCCGGATGATGAAAACATTATAATGTCCATTCATTCCTACGAGCCGCTTACCTTTACTCATCAGGGCGCCGATTGGGACGGAGACGGAATCTACTGGCCCGCCTCGGATTTCACCGATGACATGAAAGGCGAAATTCTCGATGTTTTCAAACTGGTTAAAGAGTATCACAAAAAGTATAACAGACCCGTGTGGGTTGGGGAATTCGGGGTATTCAACCGCATAACGCCCGACGGTGCGCGCGCAAAATATGCCGATTTTATTGTGGATGTTATGAAGGACGCCGATTGCGGCTGGTGCTGGTGGGAGTTTCAAATGGGTTTCAGGCTTTACAGCACAAAATATGACGAATGGGTAGACGACGCGCTCATGGCGGCTTTACTTAAATAGGGGCCGAGGAAAGGATTACGCAGTATATGGATATTAAAATTAAACAGGTTTCTTCCTTAGAAACAATTTTTAGCTACGAAACGGCGGCAAACATAGAAAAAGCAACCGTTTTCGGCGGCGAACGCTATTCTTATCAGGTGGTTATTTTACCCGAAAACAGCTTTCGCTACCAAATTGACGTTAAAGCGCCGGGGCTCGGCAGCGCGGTTACTCTTTATAAACTGAAAGATGCCGTAATGGATCTGCCCATTTCAAGCACTGATGAATATTCCGTTTTGCTTACAAGGGAGCCGGGGCTTATGCCCGATATTCTGGTTCCCGCGGAGGATGAAAACAACCGTTTGGTGCTGAAAAAGAACGACAGGCAAATTTTGTGGGTGCGTATTGACGTGCCGCATGATATTCCGGCGGGCACTTACCCGATAACGCTTGAATTTCTCCCCCTTAAGGGTCACTGCTGGGAGCCCGTGGCGGAAAACCCCTCATACACAACCTTCAATATTGAGGTGCTGCCTTACGCGCTGCCCGAGCAAACGCTTAAATACACCCAGTGGTTTTATGCCGATTGCATTGCCGATTATTACGAAGTACCCGTGTACTCCGAGCGCCATTGGGAGCTGATTGACGCTTACCTGCGCGCCGCGGCGGATACGGGCATAAACGTTATTTTGACCCCCGTAATTACTCCTCCGCTTGATACCGCCTCGGGGCTTTACCGCACCAATGTGCAGCTTGTGGATATTAAGGTTGACGGTGAAAAATACATCTTTAACTTCGACAAACTTGACCGCTGGATAGATATTTGCCATAAGCACGGTATAAAGTATTTTGAAATATCGCAGCTTTTCTCGCAGTGGGGGCTTAAATTTACCCCGGGAATAACCGCCGAGGTGAACGGCAGGAAGGAGTATATTTTCGGTTGGCACATGTATGCCTGCGACCAAAGATACGCCGACTTTTTAAAGCAGTTTATACCCGCGCTTGTAGCGGAGCTGAAGAAAAAAGGCGTTTACGAAGACTCTATATTCCACATTTCCGACGAGCCGCACGATTACTGCCTTGAAGCGTATAAATACGCGCACGATCTTTTAAGGCCGATGCTCAGCGACGCTAAGTTTATGGACGCGCTTTCGGATTACACATTCTTTGAGCAGGGGCTTGTCGATATACCCGCAACCTACACCGCCGCAATGGATGACTTCATAGGCAAGGACGTTAAGGAGCAGTGGGTATATTACGCCGAGGACAGATCGGGCATAAGCATACGCCTTATGGCGGCGCCGCCCTACCGTAACAGGTCACTCGGTATTCAGCTTTATAAGTATGATATAAAGGGATTTCTGCACTGGGGCTTCAATTTCTACAATACCAGTCTTTCGTTTCATAAAATAAATCCATATCTCACCACGTCGGCGGGAAAAACCATGGCGTCGGGCGGCAATTTCAGCGTTTACCCGGGCGCCGACGGCGCTTTGCTTTCTCCCCGTGCTTTAGTGTTTTACGAGGGTCTTCAGGATCTTGCCGCATGCAGGCTGCTTGAAAAATATGTCGGCAGGGAAGAAGCAATAAGGATTATTGAGGAAGAGGCGGGAATGGAAATTACATTTACAAGCTATCCTCAAAATTCCGATTTTCTGCCTAAACTCCGCCTGCGCATAGCAAACGAAATTGCCAAGGCTGCGGCGCGGAAGAATTAATTACGATAGATAACAACCGACCGAATTTCGCAGATTAACCTGCGGAATATGCGGAGTTCGGCCGACTGTCTCTATATTTTCCCGAAATAAAGGAATTTTATTGCCTCGGGTTTCCTTTATTTCAGGAGTATTTCGACATTTACCTGAGGCTGCTATTATTGAAAAAGGAGTTGTTAAAATGAAACAAATCAGGTGGAAAACCCTCTTGTGCGCTTTGGTGTGCGTAGCCTTAATGATTGCGCCGCTCGGCTGTACCAAAGGAAAAACGGATTCTTCCGAGCCTGCCTCTGCGGATAATCAGGAGTACGGTGATCCCGCCAAATGCACCCTCTGCCCCGATAAGAACCGCTGCTGCTTCTGCTATGAATACGGCGATTGCGTTTGCGCCCAAAACGGCCAGAACAGTAAAACGGACAGTTCCGCGTCAGGTACGCAGTCGGGCTCGGGTACCACAACCCGCCGTCCGTCTTCAAACGCTTCAAGCGGCAGTACAACCGCAAGCGGAAAGTATGACCCCAAAAATCTCAAGGGTAAAACCATAACCATTATGAGAATGTGGGATCCCTATACCAGCGGCAACAATACCGCGCACGATAACTGGAACAAGCGCGTTGCCGAGCTTGAAAAGAAGTATGACTTCGACATTGTGGAAAAGAAGTGGAGCGCCACGCTCGACCAAGAGGTTCTGGCAGGTGTTAAGCCTTCGGGTCAGCTTTATCAGGTAAACGGCGACTGGGTAGCAAACTACGCTCGCCAGGGCTTTATAGCCCCGTGGGACGACGCCATGAAGAAGACGGGAATTGATATGACGTCCGACGTTTATTTTAATTTCAGCGTTCAGCTTTGCAACTACAACGACAAGCAGTATGCTATCGGCGTTGAAGAGGGCAAGCTCATGTGCCAGGTGGTTTACAATAAAAAGCTCACCTCGCAATTTGCCGATATTGAAAAGCTGATGGATTCAAAAAAGTGGACGTGGGAAGCCATGACCGATATTGCCAAAAAGGTCAAGGCAAAATACCCCGATAAATGGGGCATGGGTCTTGACAGACTCCTCGGCGTTTACGGTATGGTAGGAAGTAACGGCAGTCAGTTGGTATCCGTAGCAAAGGACGGCACCCTCGGATCTAACCTGAACGATAAAAAGGTGCGCCAGGCGCTTGAACAGATGTACAACTGGATACATGTTGATAAGGTTGCAACCGTTAACACAACCACCACCGCGTGGGATTACATGCTTAAAGAGCTTATTAAGGGCAACATTGCCTTTACGTTCAACGAGGAAGCCTGCTACGATGTTCTTAAAGCGGGCATGAACGGTGACGACTACGGCATAGCCTATATGCCTATGGGTCCGAGCGCCAATCAGTACTATGCTATAATGGAAACCTCGTGGCCCTATGTTATGCCCAAGGCTTATGCCGATCAGGCTGACGATCTTCTCTTTGTGGTTGACGCGCTTTATCAGCTGCAGCCCGGTTATACAAAGGATACGCAGCTCAGAGACCTTTACATCCGTAAATTCTCAAGCAATACCACATATAACCGCGTAAAGAGCATGCACCGCAACCTTAAATGCGCGCCGATAATAGAAATTCAGTTGGCTTCCACCACTGCCTGGTCAAACGCAATGACTGATCTGTTTAAGGGCACAACCACCGTAGGCGCGCTTATCGATGCACGTCAGAACGAATTTGACGCCTACATGAAGGATACCTGGAAAAACCTGAAATTTACAGGTAAAATAAGCTGATAAAAAACAATTTGAAAGGAAAGAACTTTAATGCGAATCTACACAAAAAAGTTGTTGACATTCTTACTGGTACTTGCACTACTTCTAAGCTCAATGAATATTATTTTGTCGGTCTTCGCAGCCGAAACCGGTGTTAATCTTCAACTCAACGGCGGCACTCTCCAAGGTTCTTCTGAAGTTTATTCCGCAGGGGACGCCCTGCCCGACAGCGCAATGATCACAAGGGCAGGCGCCGCCTTCGGCGGTTGGTACACCGACGCCGAATTCACCGGTGACAGAATTTTCACCGTTCCGTCAGATGCAGCCGCGGGAACAACATACTATGCGCGGTGGATATATTACAGTTTCGATTTTGTTAATTTTGATTCATATGATACCGATTCAGATATGACGGCTGTTTGGCTGAATTGGGGGACGGATGTGGCGGATTATTCACTTAACAGCGATTCAGCTCATGCCGCTTCCGGCAAATCAATGAAAATCGACATTAAGCAAGCAAATACGAATGCGGACATTGTAACCCAAACATACAATAATACAAAAAGCGGCGACGGTATTGCTTTTTGGGTTGAATCTGCAAACGGTATAACCGTTAAATTCAGATTTAACGGAAAAAGTCAGTACATTTCACAGATAAAAACTGTTCCCGCCGGTAAACATTTCGTTATGATTCCGTGGTCTGAATTGGGTGAATCATTAACAGCGTCTTATTTGTGGCAGGCAGAATTTTTCATTAAAGTTCCGAATGCCGATGAAACGGTTTATCTTGACAATATAGGAACATATGTTGATTATTCTACGAATATAACCTATAATCTTAACGGCGGCAGCTGGGCAGAGGGCTATATTCCCGACGAAGTATATAATAAGGACGAAGGTCTGACCCTGCCGGTTATGAGCAACGTTAATAAAGACGGTTTTGCTTTCGCGGGTTGGTATGATAATGAAGAGCTTACCGGCAATGCTGCATATTCAATACCCGCAGGAACCCTTGGCAATAAAAAATATTGGGCTAAGTGGATATACCACCTTGCGAATTGTGAAAACTTTGAGTCATACGGCACGAATGACGAATTAAATGCAAAATGGCTGAACTGGGCGGATACTAACGCTTCATTTTCTCTTAATACCGATTCTGCTCATGCAAACAGCGGTAAATCAATGAAAATTGATTTTGTAAATGCAAACGCTAACTCTAATATTGCATTACAAGATATTTCTTTCTCAAGAACAGGTGACGGCGTAGCTTTCTGGATAGAATCTGAAAACGGTGCAACGGTTAAATTTACATTCAACACTAAATTCTCGTCCGGTGAAAAAATTATTCCCGGCGGCAAGCATATTGTCACTATTCCTTGGACTGAATTTGGCGATATATCTTCAATTTCGGAATTTTGGCGTACACAGTTGCTCTTTAAAGTTGCAAATGTCGGCGATACCGTTTATGTTGACGATATAGGAGTATATTCCGAACATAATAACTTAACATTCAATACAAACGGCGGCAGCTGGTCTGACGGCTATACCCCGGCTGATGGATATGGACCTTTCGGCATTACCCTGCCGGATTCGGGCGATATTAAGAAAGTCGGACTTGCTTTTGCGGGATGGTATGATAATAAAGAATTAAGCGGCAATGCCGTGTATTCAATTGCCGCAGGAACACTTGGCAATAAAGAATATTGGGCTAAGTGGATATGCAACAGTGCAAATTTTGATAGCTTTGAATCTTACAATACCAACGCAGATATGCTGAATGCCGATCATTGGGACGATTTCCATTGGCCGGCGCAAAACTCCGTTACTTCGCTTAATACCGACCCGGCACATGCCAATAACAGCGAAAAATCCTTGAAAGTATCCCCGAATGCGGCAAATACGTTTGCTCAACTTGTTGTTCAAAGAGTTAATTTTCCGCAAAACGGAGACGGCATAGCTTTCTGGATTGAGTCTGATAACGGTGCAACTGTCAAGGTCAGACTGAGAAATACAACATATGAATCGCAGGAAAGAACCGTTCCCGGCGGTAAGCATATTGTCACTATTCCCTGGTCTGAAATGAACGGTGCATATGACGCCGATTGGTTGTCTCCAACTAAAATCTTTGTTTCTGTTCCAAATGGAAGCGATGCCGTTTACATTGACGATATAGGAACATACGCTGTTCCGAACGGCATTACGGCAAACTGGGAAAACGGTTTCACACATTCGTATGATGAAAACGGAAAAACCGTATGGAATTACTCAAAAACAGCCGATGATAGCTCATATATAGGCTTTGCGACGGATTATGTGCTTGAAAAGGGCAAGAATTACGTTATAGCCTTTGAGTATAAATATCTTAAAGACGGCAAGCTGGCTTGGTCGCTTGAGCCGCAGGCAGTAGGCAGCGCTTTTGATGAAAGCGAAATAATGCAGCAGACCGACGAAAGTAAGCAGACGCTTAACAGCAAAGACCGCAATTCTGACTGGGCAACAAAGAAGATTGTTTTTGCCGCCGACGGTGAAAACAAATATCTCGGTTTCTTCGGTAAAACGGAAGCGGGCGCAGAGTATGATATAAGCATAAAGAACATACGTCTGTATGCGTTGGGCGACGTTGATTTCAACGGTAATATTGACACCTCTGATTTGGCATCTCTTAAAAAGAGCATGCTCGGTGCTGAAAGCATTATCGAATTTGCCGATGTAAATAATGACGGAAAAACAGATATACTGGATTTGATTTCCCTTAAAAAGATGTTGGCAAAATAAGCTGCAATTAAATATTATTACAAAAAAGGCTCTATAATAAATGTTGTGGTAAGCAAGCAGAGCCTACGAAGAAAAAACAAGATAAAATAAAAAAGTAGAGCATATTTGGAAAGAAACCGTTAAAATGGAAATGAGTAGATACCATAAACGGAGGCTCCAATATGCTCTATAATCATTTTACAGAAGAATTGCTTGGATTGCAAGGGGTAAAAATAACAAATGTTGAACAAGAAGAAAATTTAATTATTCATCTTGAAAAGAAGAACAGAAGAAATTTTCCAAAACCCATAGAAGATATTTTAAAAACTCTAAAAAGTTATTGCTGAAAAGATTTAATAAATTAGAAAACGAACAGCAACAGCAAGTTTTGGTTATGTTAGAAACTTCCGTGAACCTTAGCAGGTCTCATTGGTACAAGGAAAAATTCCTTGAAATACTTGACTGCAACGACCGTGAAACCGCCAAAGAAAAAATGCAGGAATG
>URNB01000012.1 GCA_900549055.1 uncultured Oscillospiraceae bacterium | reverse complement strand
TTTTTAACTAAAAAAGCCAGACCTACTTTGTAGATCTGACTTTTTCAGTGACCTTAATTTATCGGGGTTTCACGGCATGCATCTTTTTCTTCATGCTTAGATGGCGCCTATTGTAGGACTCGAACCTACGACCCTGCGGTTAACAGCCGCATGCTCTAACGTTCGTTTAGTGTACATACCGGAAAGGCTTGTTTCCGGTTTTGCTGTTTTTCGCCTATTTATTCCAGTCGATAAGAGTGTTTTTTATACCGCTGTCAGCTCCGGGAGACTCTGCCACTGCTCACAGAATTGCTGATAAGTCATATTCATTACAATATGAACCTTATATCCTTTTCCAACCTCAACACGGCGGAAAAGCTGACCGGCTATCATCTTCTTTTGCTCCAGCGTTGCATTATCAAATTCATCCGCCCAGCTTTTAAATCTGCTGAAAGCGGGTCTGAATTTTTCGAGTGCCTCCTGCCCCTGTTCTTCCTTAACCTCAAACTCCGAAAGCTGCTTTTTACACTCATCAATATGCAACTTTAAGCTTTGGATTGCAGTTGAAAGGTCGGCCTTTGAGAAAATGCTGTCACCTGTCAGACTTCTGCCGATTTCAAGCTGTAACTCCTCAAGCTGCACACAGGACTTCTGCAAATCCTGCTCAGCCTTTTTTCGGTTGGCTCTGTCGGCGTCGTTTTGACGCTTAAAGGCCCTTTCGAGCAATTCTTCATCCGGCGAACTTTTAAGCATTTCAAACAAATTCCTCATAAACTCCGAAACAATCGCGTCAACCTGATCCGCACGGTAAGTTGTAGCGCCGTCGCACTCGCAAAGTTTTCTGCTTTTATGATAACACGAATACTTAATAACATTGGTTATATTTACAGTACCGTCCCTGCGCTCATATTTGTCCTGATAACAAATGGTTGTAAGCCTATGCCCACAGTGTGCACAGAAAATATTACCCGAAAGCATTGCTTTGCCCTTAGTGTTCATAGCAATCTGACGCTTTTCCTCGTCCTTGCGGCTTCTCTGATTCAAAATAAACTGAACCGACTCAAATTCTTCACTATCTATAATATGAAGTTCGGGAATATACGGCGATATTGCATCGCCCGATATAAGATACCCCGTATAGATTTTGTTGCGAAGTATTCTTAAGATAGTGGTGCTTTGAAATTGACTGCCCTTATGTGTTTTTACCTTTGCATCATTAAGAATTTGGGATATGCGATACGATCCGTAACCGTCGCAGCGAAATTTTTTAAATACCATACGAACAATTTCGGCTTCACCTTCTTCAATCTGAAGACGGTTGATTTCATAACCCTTTCGGTTCTTGTTACCCGTACCTACAAGCTTATATCCGAACGGCACCGGACCGCCGGTATATATTCCGTCCAGGGTAAGCTGGTGCATACGGGTTTTAATGCGCATTGAGGTTTTTTCGCTCTCTCCCGACGCCTGCCAGAATCTTATGTAGTTTGTAAGCTTATCTACATGGTTATCGAAACGCTGCTCGCCCTCGCGGACGCTCCACACTTCAATTCCGTGTTTGACAAACCATTCAACCACAAACGGCGTTTCATCATCTATTCTGCCTATTCGGTCAAACATAAACACCAGCAGAACTTCAAATTCTCCTCTGAGTGCCGCCTCTTTCAAATCCTGTATTGCGTCGCGGTTTTTAGCCGAAATCTTAAAGCCGGATACGCCTTTTTCCTCAAACTCCTTAACTATTACCCAGCCGTGGCTGTCGGCAAATTCTCTGCATGCCTGCTTCTGCATAGGAATATCGTCCTTTAATGTGCCAAACTCCGACACAACGGATACCTGCTTTTTTGTTGAAACCCTGTATAAACAATTTGCTCTTTTCATGTGACTTCCCTCTTAATATGTACTATACGAAATCACCTGAACTACTTTATTCGGTTTTCAAGGTTCGCAAATCCTTTCGGATTTCGCCGGGGAGTATAGCACACAAAAGTTATTTTGTCAAATTTGACTTTTTATACTGCCTCTGACTTCCGATTCAACGCGGGATTTATATATGCTTAAAAGAAGTGAAAAAACATTTGCCTTAATATCCCCTGTTTCTTCCTCGGAAAATGATACCGTGAGATTTTGGTTGCCGAGTAATCTTTTTAAAATACCGTTATTTGCCGCATTCATTATAATTACACTCCTGTTTTTCAACACTCTGTTTAACTGACGGAGTATTTAGCCCCCCCGCAGGGACATACTGCAACGGGCTGACTTCTTAACCTGCTTACCGTCCAAGCCCACGGCAAGTGTCTTTTAAAAGGATCATCGCGGACAAAGGCTGTCACACCTTTGTTTTTTGCGTTTAATCAAACGCCGCTCCCCTGCTGTTTTACAGTATGCTTTCTATAATGCCAACAGGCATATTTTTCAAGGTTCATATATAACACAGAGTAAATCTGTCGTTACCGAATTATATTCTTATCAAATTTTTCTTGACTATTATGATTAAAATGATTACAATGATTACAATAATGATTAGAAAGGATAAGCTTATGATTTTTAAGGAAACAGATACGGTTGAATTAAAAGAAAAAATAATACCCGATTTACCCAAAGAGATTGTTGCCTTTGCAAATACAAATGGCGGAACCGTTTACGTAGGCGTTGACAATGACGGCAATATTATAGGAATAGAAGACTGTGACGCTGCAATTCTGCGGATAAACAATATGGTACGGGACAGCATAAAACCCGATATAACAATGTTTGTTCGCTATAATACATTGACGGTTGATAAAAAACAAATTATATCAATAACGGTTGAGCGCGGGACAAACCGCCCATATTATATTGCAGCCAAAGGTTTAAAGCCTGCCGGAGTTTATGTCCGTAACGGCACTGCGTCTGACCCGTCAAGCGATACGGCAATAAGAATGATGATAAAAGAAACAGATGGCGATAGTTTTGAAAAAATGCGCTCCCTTGAGCAGGATTTAACCTTCAACTATGCGGAAAAAGAATTTTCGGCATTTAATGTGAAATTCGGAAAGGAGCAAATGAAAACACTCGGAATTCTTAACACCGATGGTATTTATACAAATATAGGACTTCTGATATCCGACCAATGCAAGCATATGATTAAGATCGCTGTTTTTTCGGGATCCGATAAAACTGACTTTCAAGACCGGCGTGAATATTCGGGTTCTCTTTTCCGGCAAATGGAAGAGGTATATAGCTTCATTGAGATTCATAACCATGTTGAAGCTCATTTTGAGGGACTGCGGCGCATTGATAAAAACGATTATCCCAAAGAGGCACTCAGAGAAAGCCTGTTAAACTGCATCGTTCACCGTGATTATTCTTACAGTGCCGATACAATGATAAGCATTTACTGTGACAGAATTGAATTTGTGTCTGTAGGCGGACTCCCGACAGGCATAACACTTAACGATATTATGCTGGGATTATCTGTTTGCCGCAACGAAAAGCTGGCGCGCATTTTTTATCAATTAAGGCTGATAGAAGCATACGGCACCGGCGTACCGAAAATAATAGGCGCTTATAATAAAAGTGACAAGAAACCGATTATAGAGGTAAGTGATAACGCATTCAAGATTACCCTCCCTAATTTGAATTATAACAGCACCGTTAAAATGAACGATGAGGAGAAAACTGTTATTGATTTAATAAAGCTGAAAGGCAGCGTTACCCGCCCCGATATTGATAAGCTGCTGGGCGTCAGTCAGGCAACCTCCGTAAGGTTGCTGAAACGTCTTTGCGAAAAAGGTCTTATTAAACGAACCGGCTCCGGCAAAAACTCGAAATATACCGTTTGATTCAAGTATTTTATCAACTCCAAAGCTCATAGGCTGCAATTGTCTATGGGCTTTCTTTTTATATATTAAAATTTCAAAACATCACACCACCACTTCATCTCATTCAATTTTTCTTGTATATGAAGTTTTTGACAAGGTCGGCACAGCGGATATGAGCGTAACAATCGGCTCATCCTCTAAATCCTCAACAAAATATTCGCTGTCATCCCCAAAGCCGAAAAATGTGATTGTCCTTGTTGCTGATTAAAGGTTCATAAGAATCTTTTCTTGCGCCCTCATTTACATAATACAGGTTGTCACTCCGAAAAAGGGAAATAATTATAAAAAAGTCTTTCTTATTTAAAAAATATTGCTTTGAAGTACCCTAAAACAAATAATAAAATTCAATCAGCATTTAATGATTTTTTAAATAAAGTATCGTTATCCAATTTATCTCTTACAGCAATTCTTAATACAGGCAATTTAATTATTATTCTGTTCTTTATTTCATTTTCCAATTCTTCAATATAATACTTTTTATAATCGCCTGCATCGGTATACACAGATACACAGGAAACAGCCATAATATAAGCGTTATAAAAATCAAGCAATTGCTGTTCACAATTGTTTTGATTATTTAAAATATTATAAACTGTATCTTTGGACGGAAACATTTTAATACTCATTATTTTCCAATTCCTTTCGCATTTTATTCAGCGCAGACTTTTTGTAATATTTAACCATTCGTTCACTTACGCCTATATCGAAAGCTATCTTTTTAAGAGGGGTCTTTAACACAACATTACGAAGAATTACATCTCTTTCTCTGTCAGTCAGTTTATTAAGACATTCAGCCATTCTGCTGTTTTTAATTATAATCTCGGTACTTTCAACAACATATATATCCGATAGTATTTTTTCAATACCTGCATCCTGATACGAGAATCTAATATCGTTTTCTTTTATCTGTATGTAATTACAAATTAGTTTTTGCTCTGCATTATACTTTTCCAGAAAAGAATATTTCACATTGGACATCAATAGTTTAATATACTTATCTACATAAATAATTACATCATCGGTTATCTCGCCAAGTTCAAATTTGATTTCCCTCATTTTTCTTCCTCCCCGTTACTTACCGTTACAGGGAGAAATACTATAAAAGGGAAATATTTAGTAAATATATCTCCCTATAACAAAAAAATGTCGCTTAAAACATTGAGTCCCAAGCGACATTTTATTATTTTTATCTCTGCACTCTGCCCGAGCCATCGCCGCCGGCGAGGTTTTCAACCTCCGCTGCCGCAACACGGTTAAAATCGCCCTCTATCGAGTGCTTTAATACCGCCGCTGCCGCGGCAAACTCCACCGCATCCTGCGGCGCTTTTTGTTTTAAAAGCGAATATATAAGCCCTGCGGCAAACGCGTCACCGCCGCCCACCCTGTCGGCTATGTGCATACGGTATTTTCTTGAAAATACTGTAGCTTCTCCGCCGCAGAGCATTGCGCCGAAATCGTTATCGCTGGCGCTTAAATTAGTTCTCAGGGTCAGCGCGGCGCCTTTCAGCGGATACCTTTTCATTAGCTTTTCCGCAACAGACGCGGCACCCTCGTTATCGGGCTTTTTCAAATCAAAATCCGCTTTATCCGAAACTATGCCGAATAAATCCTTAATATCTCCCGGGTTTGTTATGCAAATATCCGTATACCGCATAAGCTCGCCTATAACGTGCGAGGCCTTATCTATGCTCCACAGCTTTGAGCGGTAGTTTGTATCAAGACTTACGGTGACGCCGTGCTTTTTCGCTGCCTTTACGGCTTCAAGGCATATCTGCTCAAGATTATTGCTTAGCGCCGGGGTAATGCCCGTAATATGAAACCAATCGGCGTTTTCAAATACAGCGTTCCAATCGAAATCAGATGGCGATGCCTCTGCAACTGCCGAATACTTACGGTCGTAAATGCAAACGGACGGGCGCTGCGAAATGCCCTTTTCAAGATAGTAGATTCCTACCCTGTCGCCGCCCCTTACTATTTTTTCGGTATTTACTCCGAAATATCTTAAAGCGTTTACCGCCGCCTGCCCTACCGCATGCCCGGGCAGCTTTGTCACATAGGTGCTGTCTATACCGAAATTTGCAAGAGAAACCGCAACATTTGCTTCTCCCCCGCCGAAGGTCGCCTGCATACCGTCGTTTTGGAAGAGTCTGTCATACCCGACGGAAGAAAGCCTTAACATTATTTCCCCGAAAGTAATAACTTTGCTCATTTCAGTTCTCTCCCCGTTTTTCAAGCGCTTCCTTTACAAAAAAGCTGCCGCCGATTGCCGCCACCTTATCAAAGCTCAGAAATTCATCTATATTGCCGCGGTCAACGCCGCCCGTAGGGATAAACCTGACCTGCGGAAACGGTGCGGAAAGCGCCTTTAACGCTTTAAGCCCGCCGTAAATATTGGCAGGGAAAAACTTAACGGTTGTAATGCCGAGCTCCAATGCCTGCATAATTTCGGTCGGTGTTACGCAGCCGGGATAATACGGCACGCCGTTTTCACGGCAGACCTCGGCTACCGATACCGACAGCCCCGGCGACACTATGAACTTTGCGCCCGCCTTTAAAGCGGCTCTGCACTGCTCGGCGTTAATAACCGTACCCGCGCCTATCGACATTTCGGGATAGTTTTTTGCCGCGTATTCGATTGCCTCCTCAGCGCACGCCGTTCTGAAGGTTATTTCGGCACAGTTAATGCCGTCCGCTTTGAGTGCCGAAAGTATTTTATCCGTTTCGGACAGCTCTTTGATTACCACAACAGGTATGTATTTTTCCAAAACAATCTGCTCCTTGCCGTTCTTTTCGCCGCATAGCGAAGTTTATAATCGTTTTTTCAAATTATACCATTCGGGCGCCCGTTTTTCAACAACTATCTGAAATTTTTGCATAGGGGCGTGTAATCACGCTCGTTTGTTTATATCTATAAGCTTTGTAGAGCCCTGACTGTAGCAGGCAGCGATAACATCCGCCAGCGCAAGCGCGGTATCTATGCTTGTCATACAGGGAATCTGCAGATTCATCGCCTTGCGGTACAAAACGCGGAAATCTCCCACCGAGGAATCCATTACCGCCCCCGTATATACAATATAATTTACCGTTCCGCTTTCAAGCAGATTATTTATATCGTCGTTCTCCCACACATTGCGCGCGACCGTTACATCCATTCCCCTTGAGCGGATAGCCTCGGCGGTATCGGGAGTGGCAAAGATTTTTATTCCCAAATCGGTGAATTTTTCCGCCAGCGCAATAGCATCGGAATAATCGTAATCCTCCACCGATATAAGAATTCCCTGAAGCGCCCTTTTCTTTATTTGCGCCACATCGATTCCGCTTGCCGCAAGCCCCTTATAAAGCGCCTCGGTTTTGGTTCGTCCGATTCCGAGCACCTCGCCGGTGGATTTCATTTCGGGGCCCATTATGGTATTTGCGTCGGCTATTTTTTCAAAGCTGAAAACGGGAACCTTGACCGCATAATATTCGGACGCGGGCGCAAGACCGGTTTGATAGCCCATTTCCGAAAGCGATTCCCCAAGCATCGCCCTTGCGGCAAGGTCAACCATCGGAATGCCCGTAACCTTGCTTATATACGGTACCGTGCGGCTGGCTCGCGGATTTACCTCGATCACAAAAAGCTCGCCGTCCTGCACAAGATACTGAATATTTACGATTCCCTTTGTGCCGAGACCGCGCGCGATCTCAACCGAGGTCTTCACAACGGTATCGGTCATGACGCGGCTCAAATTATAAGGCGGGTAAACGGCAATGGAATCGCCCGAATGGATTCCCGCCCTTTCGACATGCTCCATAATTCCCGGAATCAGCACGGTCGTGCCGTCGGAAATGCAGTCCACCTCAAGCTCTGTTCCGGGCATATATTTATCAATCAAAACCGAATTGCCGATATTGCCCGAGAGGATTATATTCATAAATTTGCGAACCTCGCCTGCCGAGCGGACAACGCTCATGCCCTGCCCGCCGATAACATAGGACGGGCGCAAAAGCACCGGGTAGCCGAGTATTTTAGCGGCGATAAGGGCTTCGTCAACCGTATTGACCGAAACCGCCTTAGGGCGCTTAATGCCGATTTTTTCAAGAAACGCGTCGAATTTCTCCCTGTCCTCCGCGGTATCTATTCCCTCTGCCGATGTGCCGAGTATGTTTATTCCGCTTTTCGACAGGAATTCCGTCAGCTTTATTGCTGTTTGCCCGCCGAAGGCAACAACAACGCCTATAGGCTTTTCAACCTTTATAACGCCCATAATGTCTTCCTCGGTGAGCGGCTCGAAATACAGGCGGTCGGCTGTGTCATAATCGGTCGAAACGGTTTCGGGGTTGTTGTTTACTATAACAACATCATAGCCCATGCTCCGCAGAGTGCGCACGCAATGCACGGAGCTGTAATCGAATTCGATTCCCTGGCCTATGCGTATCGGTCCCGAGCCCAGCACCATAATAACCGGCTTTCCGCTTCTTTTAATACTTCTTGCCTCGCACGCTTTATCACATGATGAGTAAAAATACGGTGTGCAGGCGTTAAACTCCGCGGCGCAGGTGTCCACGGTTTTATAGCTGTAGCTGAATTCGGGCAGATCGCTTTTGCCGGTCAGCCGCTTTATAAACGAATCCGGGAAGCCGCTTTTTTTCGCCCTTAAATACAGTTCATTATCAAGGGGCGCTTCGCAAAGCTCCTTTTCAAGCTCCGCCGCCTGCTTCAGACACATAATAAAATAGCGGTCAATCTTTGTAATCTCATGTATCTTATCAACCGATATTCCGCTTTTCAGCGCCTCGTATACCGTGAAAAGCCGCATATCGTTCGGCTCTGACAAGCGGGTCAGAATATCGCCGTCGTTTATCGGCCCTGCGTTCAGCGAATCAAGCTTTATTTCCGCACCTCGCACCGCCTTCATAAGCGCCTCAACAAAGGACTGTCCCATAGCCATAACCTCGCCGGTCGCCTTCATCTGCGTGCCGAGCCTGCGGCTTGAGCCTATAAACTTATCAAACGGCCATTTCGGCAGCTTCACCGCAACGTAATCGAGAGCCGGCTCAAAGCAGGCGCAGGTTTTCCCGGTGATCTCGTTTTTGATTTCATCAAGATTGTATCCGAGGGAAATCAGCGTGGAAATTTTAGCAATCGGGTATCCCGTCGCCTTGCTTGCAAGTGCCGATGAACGCGAAACGCGGGGATTAACCTCGATGACCGCATACTCAAAGCTGTCGGGATTGAGCGCAAACTGGCAGTTGCAGCCGCCCACTATTCCGAGCGCCGAAATCATATCGAGCGAGGCGGAGCGCAGCATTTGATACTCCTTATCCGAAAGCGTAAGCGTAGGGGCCGCAACGACCGAATCGCCGGTGTGGATTCCTACCGGGTCAAAGTTTTCCATCGAGCACACGGCAATGGCGTTGCCGACTGAGTCGCGCATGGTTTCAAACTCTATCTCCTTCCAGCCCGAAATGCATTTTTCCACCAGAATCTGCGTTACGGGCGAAAGCTTTAAGCCGTTTTCCGCTATTTTTTCAAACGATTCCCTGTCCTCTGCTATTCCTCCGCCCGAGCCGCCGAGGGTATAAGCGGGGCGCACTATTACCGGATATCCGATTTTTTCCGCCGCGGAAACTGCGGCTTTAATATCCGTTGCAATCTCACTGGGCACGCACGGCTGCCCTATTTTAAGCATGGTCTCACGGAAAAGCTCGCGATCCTCGGCCTTTTTTATGGCGTTTATATCGCTGCCCAAAAACCGCACGCCGTATTTTTCAAGTACGCCGCTGTCCGACAGCTGCATTGAAACGGTAAGCCCGGTCTGACCGCCGAGTCCCGCAAGCAAGCCGTCGGGGCGCTCCTTTTCTATTATTCGGGTCACGGT
The DNA here is from genome assembly GCA_900549055.1 of uncultured Oscillospiraceae bacterium. Taxonomy (GTDB): domain Bacteria; phylum Bacillota; class Clostridia; order Oscillospirales; family Acutalibacteraceae; genus UBA737. The sequence goes on along the minus strand of URNB01000012.1, from coordinate 25,653 downwards.
TTCTGCGGTAAGCGGCTCTAAATATATCTCGTCGGCAAACGCCTTGTCGGTCATAATGGTGGCAGGGTTGGAGTTGACCAAAACAACATTTATGCCCTCTTTTTTAAGCACGCTGCATGCCTGTGTGCCGGCATAATCGAATTCCGCCGCCTGACCTATTACAATAGGCCCCGAGCCGATTACCAAAACCTTTTTTATTTCCTTGTTTTTAGGCATTTTTGTCCTCCTCCATCATACCGATAAAGCGGTCGAACAGAAGCTCGGTGTCATGCGGGCCGGAGCACGCCTCGGGGTGAAACTGCACCGTAAAGGCGTTATACTCGGGATATTCTATTCCCTCGCAGCTGCCGTCGTTCGCGTTTATAAAAATTTCCCGCCCTTTATTTTCAAGCGATTTGAAATCCACGGCGTATCCGTGATTCTGACTTGTAATGTATGTTCTGCTGCCGAAAAGCTCCTTTACGGGCTGATTCGCACCGTGATGGCCGTATTTGAGCTTCACGGTTTTGCCGCCCATTGCAAGTGCCGTCAGCTGATGCCCGAGGCATATGCCGAAAAGCGGCTTTTTGCCGATAAGCTTTTTTATCTGCTCTATGCAGAACACATTCTCCGCAGGGTCTCCCGGACCGTTTGACAGCATAATACCGTCGGTGGAGGCTTCAATTATTTTTTCGGCGGGCGTATCATACGGAAAGGTCTCAACCGTGCAGCCGCGCTTTTGCAGGCAGCGGACGATGTTCGCCTTTGCGCCGTAATCAATAAGCGCAACCTTAAATTTTTCCTCGGATTCCGCGGGATAAACGGCAGGAGCAGGGGAAGACACCTCCGCCACAACGCCCTTTACCCTGTAGTCCCGAAGCTCATCAAGCGATTCGGGCGGTGTATCGCAAATTTTTCCGTTCATTACGCCCTCGCTGCGAAGCATTATCGTAAGCGCGCGCGTATCTATTCCGCAAATACCGCATACATTTTCCCGCTTCAGGAATTCATCAAGCGTATATTCGCTGCGGAAATTTGAGGGATGCCTGCACAGCTCCCGCACAACATAACCGCGCACGGCGCATTTTCCCTCAAAATCGGCGGGAATCACCCCGTAATTGCCGATAAGCGGAAAGGTCTGCACCACTATCTGACCCGCATATGATGGGTCGGTCAGCGTTTCAAGATAGCCGCACATACCGGTGGTAAATACCGTTTCGCCTATGCATTCGGTATCCGCGCCTATTTTATAGCCCTCAAAAACCGCTCCGTTGCTTAAAATCAAATAAGCCTTTTTCATTCTGAACATTCCTTATTTCCGATTGTTTATACTAAGGTTGCCGCCATAACCGCCTTTATGGTGTGCATTCTGTTTTCCGCCTCGTCAAAAACAAGGGACGCCTTGCCCGAGAACACACTGTCGGTCACTTCCATATGCGTTAAGCCGTATTTTTCGTATATCTGCTTTCCGATTACGGTTTCGGTATCGTGAAACGCGGGCAGGCAGTGCATAAACACACACTGCTCCCCTGCGTTTTCAAGTAATTCGTCGGTCACGCGGTAGGGAGTAAGATCGCGGATGCGCTCCTCCCAAACGCTGTCGCTTTCGCCCATCGATACCCAAACATCGGTATATATCACATCGGCGTTTTTTGTCGCCTTGATCGGGTCTTCGTCAAATTCAAGCTTCGCGCCGCTCTCCTCGGAAATTTTCTTGCAGGTGTTTATAAGCTTCTTATCCGGGAAATATTTTTCGGGTGCGCAGGCGGTAAAGCTCATGCCCGTTTTTGCGCAGCCGACCATGAGCGAATTGCCCATATTGTAACGGGCGTCCCCCATGTATACGAGCTTCTTTCCCTCAAGAGAGCCGAAATGCTCCTTGATCGTTAAAAAATCCGCAAGTATCTGCGTGGGGTGGAATTCGTTTGTAAGTCCGTTCCAGACCGGAACACCCGCACAGCTTGCCAGCGTTTCAACGATTTCCTGACCGTAGCCGCGGTACTCGATTCCGTCAAACATTCCTCCCAAAACCCTTGCGGTGTCGGCAATGCTCTCCTTTTTGCCTATCTGTGAAGCGGCAGGATCGAGATATGTGGCGTTCATGCCCAGATCGTGCGCAGCCACCTCAAAGGCACAGCGGGTTCTTGTGCTCGTCTTTTCAAAAATAAGGGCTATATTTTTCCCCACGCAAAGCTTATGCTCGATTCCGCTCTTTTTTTCCTTTTTAAGCTCGGCGGCATAATCTATTAAATACTCGATCTCTTCTCTTGAAAAATCAAGCAGCTTTAAAAAATTCCTTCCGGTCAATTTCATGGCATTATTCTCCTTTACAGGCGTTTTTTATTATTTCCGCAGCCCTTAAAAGCAGGCTGTCGGGCGTGTTGAGCGGCGGGAGAAGGCGCACCCTGTCCTTTGCGGAAAGGCACAAAACCCCGTCGTTTATGCATTGCTTTATAACATCAACGGCGGCTCTTTTCGTTTTAAGTCCCAGCATCAGCCCCATACCCGTAATGTCCTCAATTCCGGGTGAACCTGCCAGTGTGTCGGCAAGCATTTTCCCCTTTCGGGCAACCTCCGATAAAAATTCCTCATCCAATCGGCTTATAACATTGTACGCGCCCGCGCAGCAGACCGGGTTTCCGCCGAAGGTAGAGCCGTGGTCGCCGAATTCAAATATATTTTCGACCTTTTTCGACAGAAGCGTTGCCCCTATCGGGAGTCCGCCGCCGAGCCCCTTTGCGGTGGTTACAATATCGGGCGTGATTCCGTAATTCATATATGAATAAAGCCTGCCCGTTCTCCCGTTGCCGGTCTGAACCTCATCAATCATTAAAAGAATGCCGTTCTGCTCTGTGAATTCACGCAGAAATTTTACATAATCCTTTGAGAGCGGGATAACTCCGCCCTCGCCCTGAATGCACTCAAAAAGCACGGCGGCGATTTTTATCCGCCCCGCCAGCTCCTTTAATTCCTCGGGCTTTTCGGCGTTTACCGAAACAAAGCCCGGTGTCAGCGGTCGGTAAAGCTCGTGGTAATGCTCCTGCCCGGTTGCCGCAAGGGTTGTAAGCGTTCTTCCGTGGAAGCTGTTTTTTATCGTCACTATTGTGTAGCAGGCGTCTCCATTTTCCCGTGCGGCGTACTTCCTTGCCGCCTTTACGGCGCACTCGTTTGCCTCCGCGCCCGAATTTGAAAAAAAGACCTTGCCCATGCCGGTTTTTTCACACAGCAGCTTTGCTAATTTCACGCATGGCTCGGTGTAATACAGATTCGAGGTGTGCTGAATTTTGCCGAGCTGCGCGCTTACCACCGCCGCCCATTCGCCGTCGGCCGCACCGAATATATTTACGCCGATACCGCTGCCCATATCTATGTATTCCCTGCCGCGGGTGTCGGTTAAAACAGAGCCGCTTCCCGATACTATCTCCACCGGAAAGCGATTATATGTTCCCGCAATGTATTCGGCGTCCGTTTCCCTAATATTCATTCTATTTCTCCTTAAACAGAGTTCCCGCGCCCTCATCGGTAAGCAATTCCATCAAAATGGAATGGGGTACGCGGCCGTCCATAATAACCACATTTTTAACGCCCTTATGGATTGCCTCAACGCAGCATTCCACCTTCGGTATCATTCCGCCGGAGATAATGCCGACCGAATGAAGCTTTTCGGTTTCGGCAATCGAAATTTCGTGAATTAAGGTAGACGGATCGTCCTTATCCCTTAAAATACCGTCTATATCCGTCATCATGATAAGGCGCTCGGCGTTCAGCGCCCCGGCTATATGCGCGGCGGCGGTATCACCGTTTATATTATAGGTATTTCCGGACGCGTCGCAGCCGATAGTCGAAATAACCGGGATATAACCGTTTGAAAGCAGATCCTCAATGGTCTTCGGATTAATTTTTGTAATTTCCCCGACGAATCCGAGCTTCTCGTTTTTTATCCTCGATTCTATGATTCTGCCGTCTATTCCGGAAAGTCCGACTGCCCTTCCGCCCTTCATTTCCAAAAGGTTTACAAGCGTTTTATTCACCTTGCCCGCCAAAACCATCTGAACTATTTCCATAGATTCCTTATCTGTAACCCGAAGCCCGTCAACAAAAACACTTTCCTTGCCGACCTTCTTCATAAGCTCGCTGATTTCGGGGCCGCCCCCGTGAATCAGCACTATTTTAACGCCTATAAGCCACAGCAGAACGATATCCTCCATAACCTGCTGCTTGAGCGTTTCGTTTATCATTGCGTTTCCGCCGTACTTCACAACCACCGTTTTACCGGTATATCTTTTAATGTACGGCAGCGCCTGGGTCAGCACCTCTGCCCTGTCCGCATTTGAAAACTCCATTTTTTCTGCCTCCGTTCAGGTGCGGTAATCACCGTTTATTTTAACATAATCATAGGTCAGATCGCAGCCCCAGGCGGTGGCGTCCCCGTCACCGTCGTTAAGGCTTATGAGAATTTCTATTTCCTTTTCGGAAAGCACGGTCTTTGCCTTTTCCTCCGAAAACTCTATTCCCGCGCCGTTTTTGCATACCTCAACCGTTCCCGCCTTACTTGCAAAAGCAACATCAATCTTGTTTACGTCAACCTCTGCTTTACTGTAGCCGACGGCGCAAAGCACACGCCCCCAGTTGGCGTCAGCCCCGAACATCGCCGCCTTTAAAAGACTTGAGCATATAACGCTTTTCGCAACCGCCTTTGCGTCATTTTCGCTTTTCGCGCCGCTCACCTTGCATTCGAGCAGCTTTGTGGCGCCTTCGCCGTCGGCGGCGATCATCCTGCACAGATGAACATTTACGGTGTTGAGCGCCGTCATAAATGTCTCATAATCTGCGTTTTCTTCGGTTATTTCCGCATTGCCCGCCATACCGTTGCAAAGCACGGTCACCATATCGTTTGTGGAGGTGTCACCGTCAATGCTTATCATATTGAAGGTATTTTTTATGTCCGATGAAAGTGCCTTTTTAAGAAGCGCGGGCGAGATTGATACATCGCTCGTTATAAAAACAAGCATGGTCGCCATATTCGGATGAATCATACCGCTGCCCTTTGCGATGCCGCCTATATGACAGGTTTTTCCGCCGAGCTCAAACTCTACCGCAATTTCCTTTTTTACGGTGTCGGTGGTCATTATTCCCGCCGCAGCAGCCTCGCTGCCGTTTTCGTTCAGTCCCGCGGCAAGAGCCGGCAGCGCCGCCTTAATGGGAGCGGGATCGAGCGGCTGACCTATAACTCCGGTGGAGGCTATAACAATATCCTCCGCCTTACAGCCGAGTGTTTCCGCCGCGGCAAGGCATATCTCATTCGCGGTCTCAACGCCGCCCGCGCAGCAGGTGTTCGCAATTCCGCTGTTGCAAATGCAAGCTTTGGCCTTTCCGTTTTCAAGGTGGCTCCTCGTTACGGTAATCGGTGCACCGAACACCGCATTGGTGGTGTATACCGCCGCGCAGGACGCCGTAACTTCGCTTACAATAAGCGACAGATCCTTCTTAATTTTGTTTTTCCTTATTCCGCAGTGAACGCCGTTTGCCGAAAAGCCCTTTGCGGCGCAAACTCCTCCGTCTGAAATCTTCATTTTTAACGCTCCTTATTTATATTTAAGATTAAGTCCGAGGGTCTCCTCTGTTCCCAAGGCTATATTTATATTCTGAACGGCAGAGCCCGAGGCTCCCTTTCCGAGATTATCAAACCGCGATACAAGCAATATCCGTTCTTCGTTCCCGCAAACGGTTATCTGCATATCGTCAAAGCCCGAAAGCTCCGCGGCGGAAAGAAAGCTTTCACTGTTATCCTCAAAGTGAACCAGCCCTTTTTTATAATAATCGCGGTAGACCTCTTTTATCGCAGCGCTTCCGCCGTGCACACAGTCGCCGAAAAGCGAAACCGTGACCTCCATGCCCGAATAATATGGTGCTACTATCGGGCAAAATATCGGAGCCGTCTTAAGTCCGCACACCTTTTTCATTTCGGGCAGGTGCTTATGGCTCTGCGCAAGCCCGTACATACGCGGCGCGTTAAGCAGCGGGTCTCTTCCGTCCGCTTGGTATTCCGCAATCATCTTTTTTCCGCCGCCCGAATAGCCCGTCAGCGAAAAGCAGGAAAGCGGCGTATCGGGCGCAATTATTTTATTTTCTGTAAGCGGCGCGATAAGCGAAATAAAGCCGCTTGCGTAGCAGCCGGGATTCGCAATTCTTTTGGCAGCGGCGATTCTTTGCCTGTTATCGGCAATTTCGGGAAAACCGTATATAAAATTCTCATCGGTGCGGTAAGCGGTAGAGGTGTCGATTATTACCGTGTCGGGATTCTCGGCAAACGCTGCCGCCTCGCGCGCCGCGTCATCGGGCAGGCACAAAACGGCGATATCCGCCGAATTCAAAGCGTCCCGTCTTGATGCTTCGTCCTTTCTTTTTTCCTCTGGCAGAATAATCAGCTCGATATCCTTCCTTAAAAGCAGCCGCTCCTTTATGCGAAGACCTGTCGTTCCGGCGCTGCCGTCGATAAATATTTTTTTCATAAGTATTCTCCATGGTTGCATAAATATTCAAATTATGCTCATATTTTAGCATATTGTTTCGACCTTGTCAAGTGATTTAATATGAGTTTTTCGGGTTTTTGGTGATGAACTGCTGCATTTGCCGCATAAACGCAAATATTATGCATAAAATATGCATATAATAAATCTCATTTTACGGCTGAAACAAATCTGTCAAATTTATTAACGATAAATTCATATATTTGAATCACGCCTGTAATAATGGCAGTTTAGAATATAGTCAAACCAAAGGAGGAGCGTTTTTATGGACGATTATAATAATAAACAAAACGGCGAGCTTCGCGGCTTTGACGAAGTGACAAACGAAAACGGTTATACCGTAACACCGGACGGCGGTTTTTACACAAAGAGCCGCGAGGACATAATTCAGGACGAGGCATTTAAGTCTCCCGAGCAGCCCGATAACGCAGCACGGGCAGAGGACACGCCTCAGGCAGAGCAGGAGGCTCGGCAGACATATGCCGATTCCGGCGCAAATTACAGCCGCAATAATAATTACAATTACGGCGGAACCACCTTTTACGCAAGGCCGCCAAAGCAGAAAAAAAATAAAAAGAAGGGCGCCTTCGGCGCGGGCACTGTAATCGCGGCAGCACTTTTGGCGGCGGTCATAGGTGCGGGCAGCGGTATAGCGGCGGTAACGCTTTCATCAAAAAACGGCAGCAATACCTCCTCACCGATAACCTCAAGCGTTTCGGGCAGCAATGTTAATATAAACATTGACGAAACTGCGGAATCCGTTGTTGAGGCGGTTGCGAAAAAGGTAACGCCCAGCGTTGTGGGAATAAGAACCACCACCTCAGTGCGCAGCTTTTTCGGCAGCAGCAATGAATCGACAGGCGAAGGCAGCGGCGTTGTTTATTCCGCCGACGGATATATCATTACCAACTACCATGTTATTTCCGGTGCGGTGACAAACAAGAGCGGTTCAAAAATAGAGGTATTCACCGATACTCTCGATTCCGATTCGTATGAAGCAACCGTGGTGGGTTACAACATCTCCACCGATCTGGCAGTTATAAAAATCAACGCCAAAGGCTTAACACCTGCGGAATTTTCCGATTCCTCAAAGCTCAAGGTCGGTCAGTATGTTATAACCGTGGGCAACCCGGGCGGTCTTGAATTTATGGACAGCGTTACCTACGGCGTTATAAGCGGACTCAACCGCGTGGTTTCCTCGGATTCCGATGTTAAGCTTATCCAGACCGACGCCGCAATCAATCCCGGAAATTCGGGCGGCGCGCTTGTAAACACAAAGGGACAGCTTGTAGGAATAAACAGCTCTAAGATTGTATCCGAGGAATTTGAGGGCATGGGCTTTGCCATCCCCTCGAATACCGTTGCGGAAATCTGCAAGAATATAATCGAAAAGCAAAACGACCCCGAGCCGTACCTCGGAATTTCGGTAAGTGAGAAATATAACTCGAGCGTACTGAAATATTACGGATATCCGTCGGGCGCGGTGGTTTCAAGTGTGGCTGACGGCAGTCCCGCCGATAACGCAGGGCTTGCAAAGGGCGACATTATAACCGAATTCGGCGGCACCGAGATCACTGAATACAGCATGCTTGAATCCCTTTTGCAGAAATGTAAGCCGGGCGATCAGGTAAGCGTTAAAATCTACCGCAGCGGCAGATATTATTCAACAACCGTAACAATAGGTTCAAACAACGCAGTGAGCTGATTCCGAAAGCAAAGTATAAAAGCGTCGGTTTTCCGGCGCTTTTTTTGCTTCGGATTTTATTGATTGACTCTTCCGCAAATCGGTGTTATAATCGGCATATAAATTAATTTCGGAGGTTGGATCTATGAAAACTTCAACTCAAATAGAGGAAGCATCCCTTATCCTCGGTGAAGAAAAAGCGGTGGAATATGTCGCAAAGGCAGGCTTTGACGGCTGGGATTTCTCCATGTTCGCAATGTGCAAATACGATTGGCAATCGGGCAAGCTGCTTGAAAATAACCATCCGCTTGCGGGAAAGGATTATCTTGCATTCGCAAGAAGACTCAAAAAAATCGGACTTGATAACGGAATCGTATGCAATCAGTCACACGCGCCGTTTCCGTCCTCCTGCCCCGAAATACGCTCTTATTTAAAGCGCGCGATAGAATGCACCGCAGAAGCAGGCGGGGAAATATGCGTTATCCACCCCGACAACAATAAATCTGCCGAGGAAAACGCCGAAATGTATCTTGAGCTGCTGCCCTTTGCAAGGGAGCATAATGTTAAGATTGCAACCGAGAATATGTGGAATTGGGACAGCGAAAAGGACGAAGCCTGCTTTGCCGCCTGTGCTACGCCCGAAAGCTTTGTAAAGCATGTTGATGCGGTAAACGACGATTTTTTAGTCGCCTGCCTTGATATAGGTCACGCCGAAATGCGCGGCGCGGGTCAGGGCGCCGCAAACACGGCTCGCGCATTGGGTCGTCGCCTGCAGGCGCTGCATATCCATGATAACGACAAATGGCACGATTCACACCAAATACCCTTTTCAATGTCTATTGATTTTGCCGCCGTTGTAAGGGCGCTTAAGGATATAGGCTATAAGGGCTGGTTTACGCTTGAAGCGGACAATTATTTAAAAAGCTTTTGCAAGGACAATATTATTGACGGCATGAAGGATCTATACTCCGCGGTAAGGCGGCTTGCCGATATGTTTGAGGAAATGTAAAGCGCAAAAAAAATCATCCTCCGTTACTTAATTTCGGAGGATGATTTTTTTAATATCCCAGGCTTTCCGCGCAGATTATAACATTTATTCTGTCCTTAACCCTTTGCATTGCCGAAATCAGATAATCGCAGCAAATGCGGGTGCTGCCGCAGCAGCCGTCGGTCATTTTCGGGCTTTCGCTCTTTTCAAGGGATATGCAGTGACCCAGCTTTTTGCAGGGGGCGTCAACACTCAGCCGTGCCGTATTCATAGGCGCGGCTGTTTTCTTTACGCGCAGAATCCCCTCATCAACGTCCTTTACAATCTTATTCGCGCCTACCACCATAACTACCTTTTTTGGCCCGAAACAGATTGAGGACACGCGGTTGGCATTTCCGTCAACATTTATAAGCTCGCCGTTTTCGGTAACGGCATTTGACGAGCAGAAAAAGAAATCGCACCCTATTGCCGCGCGGAAAATTTCAAGGCGCTCTTCCTCGGAAATTCCGGGCTTTAATCTGTTTAAAAACTTATATTCGGGGTCGCTTATAATATCCCACACGCCGCTTTCATTAAGGCTCATAGATCCGCCCGCGGTTATAACCGCACCGGGGAAAAGCATGCTCTTTACTATTTCGCAGACCTGCGCCTTGTTTTCGGCGTAATACGCCTTCATATTGTTGCGCTCAAGGTTTTTCATTGTTTTTTCAATAACAGCGTTCATCCGTTCCACCCTTTCACTATTGTTCCGCCGCCCACTACCGTGTCGCCGTCGTAAAACACCGCCGCCTGCCCGGGGCTGGGCGCGCGCTGCGGCTCGTCAAATTCTATTATAACTTTATCGCCGTCGGGCTTTATAACAGCGGGCTGCGCCAAGTGGCGGTAGCGCAGCTTTGCGGTTACCCGCATCTCGTTTTCAAGCGTATCAAACGGGATAAAATTAAGTCTGTCTACCAGTACCTTTCGGCAGAAAAGCCGATCTTCATCGCCTAAAACCACCGTGTTGTTTTCGGCGTTTTTTTCAATTACAAAGCGGGGCTTACCGAGCGCAATGCCCAGCCCCTTGCGCTGACCTATTGTATACCTTATTATTCCCTTATGCTCACCGAGGCGATTTCCGTTTTCATCGGTAAAATCCCCCGCAGCGGCAGTTTTGCCCGTAGTCCGCTCAATAAAGCCTGCGTAATCACCGTCGGGCACAAAGCAAATATCCTGGCTGTCGGGCTTTGCCGCGTTTACAAAACCGTACCTTTCGGCCATTTCACGCACCTGCGGCTTTGTAAGGTCGCCTAAGGGGAACAGAGTTTTTGAAAGCTCCTCCTGCGTCATTGAGTAAAGCACATAGGTCTGATCTTTATTTATATCCGTCGGGCGGCATAGCAGGTATCTGCCGTTTTCCGCCCTTTTAACACGCGCGTAATGCCCCGTGGCGATTTTATCGTACCCCAGCGTTTCGGCGCGGCGCAGCATTTTATCAAACTTAATTTTGCGGTTGCACTCAATGCAGGGGTTGGGGGTTCTGCCGTTTATATATTCGTTTATAAAATCGGATATGACCTCTTTTTCAAAGCTTTCCTTAAAATTAAAGGCATAATGCGGAATACCCAGCCGCACGCAAACCGCGCGCGCGTCTTCCACGTCCGATAAAGAGCAGCAGGTTTTGGTAAGCCCGGCGTTGTAATCCTCGCCGTCATAAAGGCGCAGTGTTACCCCCGAGACATTATAGCCTGCTTCTTTAAGCAGAGCAGCACAAACCGAGGAGTCTACTCCCCCGCTCATTCCCACCATTACCTTTTCTCCGCTCACCTTTAAACCTCCGATAAAATAAAATTCAGCCCGAAGAACCAAGAGTTCCCCGGGCAGTAAAATCAGATAGAAGTAATATGCGCGATTTCGTACATATCGTCATCAAACGGCTTTTTCATATTGAGCGCCTCGTAAATATCAAAATCTACAATTTCGCCCTTCTGCATACCTATAACACGGTTGCCCTTGCCCTCTCTTAAAAGCTCTACCGCGGCAAAGCCCATCTGGGTTGCAACAACGCGGTCGCGAACGGTCGGGTTGCCGCCGCGCTGAACGTGACCCAACACGGTAGCTCTTGACTCTATTCCGGTTATTTCCTCAATTTTTTGGGCTATCTGCTCAACGCCGCCAACGCCCTCGGCCACAACCACAATAAAGTGCTTTTTGCCGGTTTTCTGGGTTTCCCTTATCTTCGCTATAACGTCCTCTACCGTGTGCTCAACCTCGGGCACCAAAATAGCGGTGGCTCCCACGGCAATTCCGCTTTGCAGCGCAAGGTAGCCCGCGCGCCTGCCCATAACCTCAACTACCGAGCAGCGGTCGTGCGATTGAGCGGTATCTCTTATTTTATCAACCATCTCCATGGCGGTGTTCATAGCCGTATCAAAGCCTATGGTGTATTCGGTTGAGGAAATATCGTTATCAATAGTTCCAGGAACGCCTACGCAGGGTATTCCGTGCAGCGATAAATCGCGCGCGCCGCGGTAAGAGCCGTCGCCGCCTATTACAACTATGCCCTCAATGCCGTGCTTTTTGCAGTTCGCTATTGCCTCCTGCATACCCTCCTCGGTTTTAAAGCGCGGGCTTCTTGCGGTGTAAAGCACCGTTCCGCCGCGGTGGATTATATCCGATACCGAGCGAACGTCCAAATCAATAATATCTCCCTCAATAAGTCCGTTATATCCGCGGCGTATGCCCTTAACGGTCATACCCCTTGCTATTGCTGTTCTCACAACCGCGCGAACGGCTGCATTCATTCCCGGCGCGTCTCCGCCGCTTGTAAGCACACCTATTGTTTTCATCTTGACCATCTCCATATGCATCTTCAAATTAGAGTTTAACACATTCAAAAATTTTTTTCAACAGTATTTTTCTTTTATTTAATAAATTTAACATTTTCCGCCCCGAGCAGGCTTTTAAGGGCGTTAAAAAGCGTTTCCGAGGGCGTTATGCGTAAGCTAGGCGGCACCGCAAGCTTTTTGCCCGTATCGGTGCAAAGAATTATGACCTCGGTGCTGCCGCCGTGTAACGACAGCTGCCGCCTTATCTCCTCAAATTCCTTTCCGGACAGGGATTTCACCTTTAAATAAAGCCCTCTTTTATATTTTTCAGACGCTTTTCCCTTTGCGGTCTCGGGTATTTTTTCCACCCGCTCCACCACAAGCTCGGGGTCTCTGTCCTCCCGCTCGGACACTCTGCCGCTCACCGTTACGGGCTGACCCGATATCAGCAGATCGCGGAACTGCGAATATGCCGCGGCGAAAATTGTAAGTCCTACAGATCCGCTCATATCCTCAAGAAAAGCCGTTGCCATAATGCTGTTGTTTTTAAGCTGACGCACTTTAAGTCCGTCCGCTATGCCCGCCAGCGTCAGCCGCTTTGAATCGGGGTAGCGGTGCGCCGCAATATCCGCCGCGCGCGCAAAGCCCGATTTTTCGGTAAATGCTGTGTATTCCTCCATCGGGTGCCCCGAAAGATACAGCCCCGTAGCCTCCTTTTCAAGCGCCAAAAGGGTCTCCCGCGGCATTTCCTCTGCTTTTATCGGCTTAAAGGAAACGTCCGTACCCATTTCGCCGAAAAGGTTCATCTGCCCCTTTGCGGAGTACTTTTTTTCATCCTCCGCAGCGGCAAGCACACCGTCTATATTATAAAGCATTTGCCGCCGGTTATCCTCAAGCCCGTCCATTGCGCCGCTTTTAATAAGCCCCTCAAGCGCTTTTCTGTTAAATTCGCGCGAGTAATTGCGCAGGCAAAAATCGTACATTGAGGTATACGCGCCGTTTTCCTCGCGCTCGGCTATAAGCCTGTTTATAACCCCCGTGCCGAGGTTTTTAACCGCTAAAAGCCCAAAGCGTATGGCGTTTCCGTCGGGTGTAAATCCCGCGCCCGATGAGTTGACCGAGGGCGGCAGCACCCGTATTCCGTTTTTGCGGCAGTCGGCGGTATAGAGCGCAACCTTTGTCGGGCTGTCCATCATACTTGTCATAAGGCTTGAAAAATATTCCGCAGGGTAGTGGCATTTAAGGTAAGCCGTTCTGTAAGCCACAAAGGAATATGCCGCGGCGTGCGCCTTGTTGAACGCATAGGAGCTGAAGCTCTGCATATCGTCAAAAATTTTGTTTGCCGTTTGCTCGTCCACTCCGTTTGCAACAGCGCCCGCGCACAGAATATTTCCGTTTTCATCCTTTTCGCCGTGAATAAAGAATTGCCGCTCCCGCTCCATAACATCATGCTTTTTCTTTGCCATTGCGCGGCGCACAATGTCCGCCCTGCCGAGGGTATATCCCGCAAGCGTGCGGAAGACCTGCATTACCTGCTCCTGGTACACGATGCACCCGTAGGTGACCGAAAGTATGGGTTTTAACAGCGGCGTCGGGTAGGTGACATCCTCAGGGTGGTGGCGGTTGTGAATATATTTCGGTATTGAGTCCATAGGTCCCGGGCGGTAGAGAGAAAGTATTGCGGTCAGGTCCTCAATGCTTTCGGGACCGAACTGCCGCAGCACGTTTTTCATACCCTCCGATTCAAACTGGAAAACGCCGTCTGTCAGCCCCGCGCCCATCATTTTATAGGTTTCCTTATCATCAAGCGGTATTTTTTCAATATCAAAATCGGGCTGCTTTTTTCTTATATATTTTTCCGTATCGGCAATAACGGTAAGGTTGCGCAGCCCCAGAAAGTCCATTTTCAAAAGCCCAAGCTCGTCAAGCGCCGTCATTGTGTACTGGGTCACCACCGCCTCGTCGTTTACGGCAAGGGGGACATACTCGGCTATCGGCTTATCGGATATTACCACCCCCGCCGCATGGGTAGAGGCGTGCCGCGGCATACCCTCAAGCTCTATTGCCGTGTCTATAAGCCCGTGCACCTGAGCATCGTTATCATAAAGCGTTTTAAGCTCCGGCGAGCTTGAAAGCGCCCGCTCGATAGTCATATTAAGCGACTGCGGAATAAGCTTTGCAATTTTATCGCACACGGCATACGGCACATCAAGCGCCCTGCCCACATCCCGCACGGCGCCGCGCGCCGCCATAGTGCCGAAGGTGACTATTTGCGAAACCCTGTCCGACCCGTATTTTTCTATAACGTAATCTATTACCCTTTGGCGGTTCACATAGCAAAAATCAATATCAAAATCGGGCATTGAAACGCGCTCGGGGTTTAAAAACCGCTCAAAATAAAGGTCATATTTGAGGGGGTCTATTCCCGTTATTCCGATACAGTATGCCGCAAGGCTTGCCGCGCCCGAGCCGCGCCCCGGGCCTACGGGTATATTGTGGCTTTTAGCGTAATTCACAAAATCGGCTACTATTAAATAATAGTCAACATACCCCATTCGGTTTATAACGCCCAGCTCATAGTCAAGGCGGTCGGTAACCTCTTTTTTCGGGTTTTCGCCGTAAATTCGGCGCAGACCTTCAAGGCATTTATTGCGGAAATATTCAAAATGATCCCTGTCGCCTATATCAAACCTCGGCAGCTTTATTTTGCCGAACTCAAACGTAACGCGGCATTTTTCGGCTATTTTCACCGTGTTTTCAATAGCCTCGGGCGCTTCGGGGAAAAGCGACGCCATTTCCTCGGCGGATTTTAAATAAAATTCGTTCGTTTTAAATTCAATCGGGTTTTCTTCGTTAATTTTAGTGCCCGTTTGTATGCAAAGCAGCACCTTGTGCAGGTGCGCGTCCTCTTTTTTAATATAATGCACGTCGTTTGTAGCGACAAGCGGTATTGCCGTTTCCCGCGAAATTCTTACAAGCTGCGGGTTTATTCTTCGCTGCTCCTCAATTCCGTGATCCTGAAGCTCCAAATAATAATTGCCCCTGCCGAAAAGCGAATCAAACCAAAGCGCTGTTTCCTTTGCCTTTTCATATTCGCCCGAGCTTAAAAGCCGCGGAATTTCCCCCGCAAGGCAGGCGGAAAGGGCAATAAGCCCGCCGCTGTATTTTTTAAGCAGCTCCTTATCTATTCTCGGCTTTGAATAAAAGCCCTCTGTAAACCCTGCGGAAACTAACTTTATAAGGTTGCGGTAGCCCTCGTTATTGCGGCATAAAAGCACAAGGTGAGTGTAGCGTGAGTCCACTCCCTTTACCTTTTCAAAGCGGCTGCGCGGCGCAACATATACCTCGCAGCCTATTATGGGGTTTATTCCCTTTGAAACGGCGTATTTATAAAAATCAATAACGCCGTACATCACGCCGTGGTCGGTTATTGCAAGGTTTTTCTGCCCGAGCGCCGCCGCTCGGTCTATAAGCGCCTTTATGCGGCAGCAGCCGTCAAGCAGGCTGTACTCGGTGTGCACGTGCAAATGAGCGAAATCCATATGCTTCTACCCCCTGTGCGCCTTTGTGTCACCGTAAATTCGGGTGATTTTCTGCAGCCTGTGGTTAAGCCCCGAAACGGTCAGCGGCTCGTCAGCCAGTTTACATAATTCTTTAAGAGTCAAATCCGGGTTGTCCCGCCGCAGCCTTGCCGCGCTCACAAGCTCGGGCGGCAGGCTTTCAAGCAGCCCCGCATTTTCAAGATATTCTATTGCCGCGCGCTGTCTGACGGACGCTTCAACCGTTTTTGAAATATTGCCGCTGTCGCAATTGCTGCGGCGGTTGCTCACGTTTTTAATGCTTTTAATTATTTTGGTATCCATAATATCAAGCGTTCGGTGCGGCAGCCCCATAATGGTCAGTAAATCTTCTATACTTCCGCTTTCCTTTGTATAAAGCACAAAGGCGGTGCCGCGCGCGGTCTTTTTCATATGAATATCAAATTCGGCTAACAAAAGTAAAAATTCGTCCGCCAGTTTTTCGTTTTTAACCGCAAACTCCGCGCGGTATTCCTTTTCAGGGTCGTTAATATTGCCGCATGCCAAAAAAGTCCCCCTTATAAAGCTCTGGCGGCAGCAATCGCGGGCAAGTAAACCGCGGTCTATTAAATTTTCATTTATTCCGAAATCAAACGCCGCCAAAATTTTAAGCCTGTCCGTATCGGATGTAACCTCGGCTTTATAGGTCGGGCGTTTTGTGCCGCCGCAGGTTATTTCCGCCGCGGCGCCGAATGTGCTTTTTATAAGCTCCGCATATGCCTTTGCCACACATTCGTTGCCCGTTTGCATTGAAATGCGTTTAAGCGAAAACGCGCGGCTGAAAAGCATAAAGCCGTAAACAAGCGGTAAACGGCAGCAGGAATGTGTTTTGAGCGAAATCAGCTCGTTTTTAATCTCACTGCAAAAGGACATAAAGCCCGTCAGTGCTTGTAAATATCCCTGTGGTTTATGGAGCAGTTGTAATTTTCATTGCGTAAATGCTCGCCTATCAGCTCCGCAAAGGTGACCGAGCGGTGCTTTCCGCCCGTGCAGCCTATGGATATTACAAGCTGACTTTTCCCCTCCTTTGCATACATAGGTACGGCGCAATCTATAAACGCCAAAAGGCGGTCGAGAAACCTTTTGCTGTCCTCGCTCGCCATAACATAATCGCGCACTTCCTTATCAAGTCCGGTTTTTTCCTTTAATTCCTCAACATAAAACGGGTTGGGCAGGCATCTTACATCCACCACCAAATCCGCCTCTGTGTCCGAGCCGTATTTAAACCCGAAGGACTTGCACTGAATTTTTAAAACGTTGCTCACGCTGCCGAAGAAAATATTTGAAAGCTGAACCTTTAGCTGCGCTATTGAAATGTGGCTTGTATCTACCACATAATCCGCCGAAAAGCGGATTTTTTTAAGCATTTCACGCTCTTTCGCAATAGCCGCGGCTACCGACATATTGTTGCCGTCCGCCAGCGGGTGCTTGCGCCTGTTTTCCTTATAGCGGCGTATAAGCACGTCGTCAGCCGCGTCCAAAAACAGTATTTTATACTCAATATTATTCCTTTTAAGGTTGCCGAGAACCCCATCAATCTCCGAAAAAAGCGCGCCGCCGCGCATATCTGTCACAATCGCCATTTTATTGAGCAGATCGCCGCTGCGCGCAGAAAGCTCCACAAACGAGGGTATTATTGCCGGCGGAATGTTATCAACGCAGTAAAAGCCTATATCCTCAAGCGCGTTTGCCGCCTGCGATTTTCCCGCGCCCGACATTCCCGTTACTATTAACAATTCCATTTTTCAGTCTCCGTTCCGCCCCTTAAAAATAACCTCGGGCTCCAGCATTACTCCGTCGTTTTCAAAAACCTTTTTTTGTATTTTTCCTATAAGCGCCTTTACGTCGGCAGCCGTAGCGCCCCCGCGGTTAATAACAAACCCGGCGTGCTTTTCACTTACCTGCGCGCCGCCGACCGCACTGCCCTTTAAGCCGTTTTTTTCAATAAGCGCGCCTGCAAAATACCCCTCGGTCGTTTAAAGGTGCTGCCCGCGCTGGGGTATTCAAGCGGCTGCTTTTGCTTGCGGCGGTTAAGCAGATCGTCCATTTCAGCCTTAATTTCAGCCTTATCGCCCTTCTTTAAGGCAAGGGTCAAAGAAATTATTATAAGCCCGCCCTTTTTAAATACGCTGCTGCGGTAGCCGAGCCGCATATCTTCCTTTTTAAGAGTTTTTATTTCTCCCGAGGCGGTCAGGCACTCGGCGCTTTCGATTACATCCGCCGTTTGCCCGCCGTAAGCGCCCGCGTTCATATAAAGCGCGCCGCCCGCCGTTCCGGGTATTCCGTAGGCAAATTCAAGCCCCGTAAGTGATAATGACAGGGCTTTCAGGCAGACCGATGAAAGCATGGCCCCCGCGCCGCAGGTGATTTTTTCACCGTCAGATGAAATACCGTTTATTCCCGAAAGGCTTATAACCGCGCCCTCTATTCCGCCGTCGGACACCAAAAGGTTGCTGCCGTTGCCCAAAATAAAATACGGAATTTCAAGCTCGGCGCACTTCTTAACGGCTGAAATAAGCGCAGCGGGAGAGGCTGGAATTATAAAAATATCCGCCTCTCCCCCGATTTTAAAGGTAGTGTGCGCCCGCATAGGCTCGTTTTGCCTGTATTCGATATTCTCGTTTTCAAGAAAATCCGCCAATGCTTCCGCGTTCATAAAGCCACTCCCAAGGTTTAATTATTTGTAAAGGTCGCAAAGGTATGCCGCACCGATGATTCCCGCGTCGTTTCCGAGAGCCGCCGCCTTTATCTGCGTTTTCTTTGCGATGTGACGGGCATAGTTTTCGCCCTCAACATAAGCCACAATCGGATCGATAAGGGTGCTGCCCTCTTTAGAAATGCCGCCGCCCACACACAGAACATCCGGCTGGAAAATATTGATATTGTTGGAAATACCTATTGCGACATATTCAATATATCTGTCAACCACGCGCTTTGCGGTATCGTCGCCCGCGCGCATGGCATCAAATGAGGTTCTGCCGCTGACCTTGCTTATATCTCCGCCGCATATTTCCCACATTTTGGATTTCGGGTATCTTATCATAGCCTGCTTTGTCTGGCGGATGAGCGCCGTAGCAGATGCGTATGCCTCCCAGCAGCCCTGTCTGCCGCAGGTGCATATCTCACCGTCGAGGTTGATTACAACATGACCGAGCTCCGCGCCCGCATAGTTTGAGCCGGAGTATATTTTACCGTCGATTATAACGCCGCCGCCGACGCCGGTGCCGAGGGTGATTGCTATAAAATCGTTCGAGCCCTTACCCGCTCCCGCGATATACTCGCCGTATGCCGCAGCGTTGGCATCGTTTTCAATGTAAAAATCAACGCCTAATTTTTCTTTAAGCATAGCCGCCATGGGCACATCATGGAAATCAAGGTTATTGGCATAGCAAACCACGCCGCGCACCGGATCGATTGCTCCCGGTGTTCCTACACCCATAGCCTCAATGTCCGAAAGCTTAAGTCCGGCGTTTTCAACCGCCCGCTGTGCGGCTGCAGCCATATCCGCCACTATTTCCTCTGCGGGGCGGGGGCAATTTGTTTTAACCTGCGCGGTTGCGACTATCTTATAATTATCGTCCACAACTCCCGCAACAATATTCGTTCCTCCGAGGTCAATTCCCAATTTGTACATTTTTGTTTACACTCCTGTTTTAATTTAAGATTATCAGAACGGGTTAACCGTTTCGTTTGTATTTGTATCCTCCGGCTCATCGGTCATACCGAGACGTTTAAGAAGATCCTTCGCCGCGTTGTAGCCGAGTTTTTTCTGTCTGCTGTTCATTGCGGCAACCTCAATTATAACCGCCAGATTGCGCCCCGGCTTTACCGGAATGGTGAGCGACGGTATTTCAAGCCCCAAAATTTCCGTCGTCTGATTATCAAGCCCCATTCGGTCGTAGACCTTGTTTACATCCCATATTTCCAGGTTTATTATAAGGTCTATCTTCTCGGTAAGCTTAACTGCGCCCGCACCGAAAATACGGCTCGCGTTAATAATACCTATTCCGCGCAGCTCTATAAAATGCCTTATATTATCGGGCGCCGTGCCGACAAGCGATTTATTCGATACACGTCTGATTTCCACCGCGTCGTCCGCTATAAGACGGTGACCGCGCTTTATAAGCTCGATTGCGGTTTCGCTTTTACCTACTCCGCTTTCACCCAGCAGCAGTATTCCCTCACCGTAAACCTCCACCAAAACGCCGTGGCGCGTAACGCGCGGCGCAAGGCTCAGGTTCAAAAACGCTATTAAGGCCGATGTGAAATCGGAGGTCGTTTCGGCGGTGCGCAAAAGCGGCACTCCGTATTCAGCAGCGATTTTGGCATACACCTCATCTACCTGCATATTGCGGCATATAACCACCGCCGACGGCTTATGGGAAAAAAATTCTCTGAGCCGCTTTTCGGCCTTTTCGGTCGTAAACCGCAGTAAAAAGCTTTCCTCGCTCTTGCCTATTATCTGTATCCGTTTCTCATCGAAAAATTCAAAATAGCCCGCCATGTGAAGTCCGGGTCGGTTGACCTCGGTTGTGGTTATCTGAATTTTTTCGGGATCGGACGGCATATTAAGGGTCTCAAGAGAAAACTCCGAAATAATTTCAGAAAGGGATATTGTATAATTAGTCCGCATCTTTCAGCGCCCCCTTAAAGCAATATACAGTTATTATAATATAATTTTTTCCAAAACGCAAAGGTTTTTATAATAAAACGCGGCTTTTTTACCGCAGCGCAAAAAAAAGACGCCGCGGAAGCGGTAATTGTGAGTCGTCACCCATCAAAAACCGCAAGATCCGCAGCGTCCGATAAAGCTGTAGTTAATGCCCTTTACTCTTCAAAGCAATTGTATTTTGTGAGAATAAATCTGCCTATATCATAAAGAATAGATTCGTATTTTCTGCGGAATTCCACAGGCAGCTGCAGGCATCTTGTATCCTCCTCGAATTTACGGCGCCTTGAAGCGGAGGCGGGCATATTGTCGGCCTCAAAGGTGAAATAGCCCTTATAATTTATATCCTGCAGTCCGTGCATTATCGAATCAAAATTCAGCGTTCCCGTAAACGGGAAGGTGTGGTGATCGTCATTCCCCATGTTGTCCTGTATATGCAAAGCGCGTACCTTGTCGCCCAACATTTTCAGCGCCTCATGCTGCGGCAGCTCCTGCAGGTTTCCGTGACCCACATCCCAGCACGCCTTAAGCAGCGGATGATCTATATATTCAATCAATTCCGACAGATCCTCCGCAGAATCCACCCAGTAATAATGCTCGTCAAACATCTTATTGAAATTTTCGGTCAGGACCGTAATGCCGTGCTTTTCTGCGACCTTGAGAATATCCTCATAAAAAAGCTTGTTTTGCTTAAAGGTCTCGGCCTTGGGCATATCCTTTGCATAGCCCGAATGCACAACGATATTCGGTATTCCGAGGTAAGCGGCGGCTGTAATGCTTTGCTTTGTGAGACGAACGAACTCCTCATGCTCATCATCGAAAACAAGCGGTCTGCCGAGCGGCGAATGCGCCTGAACGAATTTAAGTCCGCGTTCGTCCGCCAAAGCAAGCAGCCTTTCGGCGCAGCTCTGCCACTCGTTTCCGAGCAGCCCGGTCTTGCCGTGAAAATCATAGCCGAAGCTGTAATCTATGTATTTAAAGCCGGCGTCCGCAACGGCGCCGACGCTCTCCTCCCCGTTCAATCCAAAGCACATAAAATCACTTGTGGTGGTGGCAAGCTTCATAACGAATCCTCCGATACACATATAATATATTGTTTCCAAAGCAATTATACCATGCGGCAATACCGTTGGCAATGCGTAAAATTGACCATAAGATGTAAAAAAGTAATTTTTTGTGCCGATTGGAATAATATTTTACTTGCTTTTTGGGTCGAATATTGTTACAATAAGTAAAACAGGCTATGGAGGTGTTTGTGATGGCTTATGTTATTTCCGATTCTTGCATCAGCTGCGGAGCTTGCGCTGCCGGATGTCCCTGCGACGCTATTTCCGAGGGTGCGGAGCATTACGAGATAGACGCTGACAAGTGCTGCAGCTGCGGAGCTTGCGCTGCCGGATGTCCCGTAGAGGCAATTGCCGAGGACTGATAAATGTCAGAACATAGCGAACGCCTGCAGAGCCTTTCCGCAGACGTTCGTTTTTTTCGACAATATTCACTTGAAACACGCCTGCGTCTGTGCTATACTGAATTTCACGGGGGGTGCGCCGATGGAAAACACAAAAACAATAACCACCAACAAAAAAGCCTTTCATGAATATTTTGTGCTTGAAAGCCTTGAATGCGGCATTGAGCTTTCCGGGACGGAAATAAAGTCGATCCGTCAGGGCGGCGCTAATCTTAAAGACGCCTGGTGCAGTGTGGACGGCGGTGAAATGATAATAAAGCAGCTGCACATAAGTCCCTATGAGCATGGAAACATCTTTAATAAAGACCCTTCAAGAAACAGGCGCCTGCTGCTTCACAAGCGCGAAATAATGCGGCTTTTGGGAGCAGTAAAGCAGGAGGGACTGGCGCTCGTTCCCCTGTCTATGTATTTCAAGGGCTCACTTGTTAAGGTTCAATTGGGACTTTGCAGGGGTAAAAAGCTGCACGATAAGCGTGAAACGGCGGCAAAACGCGATGCCGCAAGAGCAATTGACAGAGCATTGAAGGAACAAAACAGATAATACCGCAGCTTTGCGTATTAATATTCGGGGGCGTAAAGGTTTCGACAGGGATCTTGAAGTATCGGAAGCGAGCAGCGGTGCGGAACCGCTATAAAATCCGTAAAAAAAATTAACTAACAACAATAAAGTTGCTTTAGCAGCCTAATTTAGGCTGCTCATCCGACCCGAGAGTACCGCGGCTCGGCAAGGGTGTCATTTCAGCGGTGAAAGTGAACAGGGAAGTGCTCCTGTCCCTGTCACGGATTCGGAGCTACCGAACACATGAGTTTGACATTTAACGCCTGTGTTAGGGAATTTAAAGAAATGTCTGCGCTCGGAGATGCCGATACGGATTGATTTTTGGACATGGGTTCGACTCCCATCGCCTCCACCAAACACTTAAAGACCCGCTATTTCAGCGGGTCTAGGTTTTATGTGTACGAATGATGTACGAATTTATGCTTCAATATGCAAGCGAGCCCCTGCAGGCGAAAACCTACAGGGGCGATTTTGATTTTTACTCCTCCGTAACCTCCGGCAGGCCGGCAAAGCTGTTAAGGACAGACAGCACCCCCGCAAGTAAGGAGGCGGAAAGCACCACCCTCCAATCAACAGAGGAAAGCACCGCCGACGTGCCTATTGTGGCGACGGCGGTCTGACACACCGTTTTAAGTGAACGGATTCCCGCCGCCTTAAACCATTGCCTTGTAAATATTTTTTTCATAATTAATCTTCCTTTCCGTTATCTTCTATTATTGTGATGCCGTATTCGGCAGCGCATTTATGTTCTATTCGACATCCCCTTGCCGATTCCCAACCTTTCTGCCATCATACAGAATCCGATATGCCTCGCTGTCGGGTGCATCAATGCTTTGCTCAATCGTCGCACGGGAAATGATTTCGCCGTCCTCCTCAAAATGATCGTCCCGCAGCCCGAATTCTTCAATCGCACCATACTTGAAAGACTCCTGATTATCAAGAATGAACTGCTCACGGTCATCCGCTTCCAGCTGGGCAAGGGTTACTTTTGCGTTCTTCATAATTACCTCCGAAAAATAAAAATACCCGGTCATTACAAAGTAATAACCGAGCGCACTCGACACCTAATCCGTTATGTGGCGGAAAAGCTGCACGGCAATTGCCAGTTCTCGGTGGTGGATGACCGCTTTGTACTGCGGGTAGTGCTGTAAGCCGTAATACATAAAGGGAGATACCGGTGTGGGTACCTCCCTTTTTTCGCAAAAGGAATGCCCCCGGCCGGGCTCTCCGGCGGGAGGCAGTATTTTATGGGATCAGAACGCGACCTTCATAAACAGGGCAACGCAGCACAGGATAACAGCCAGCGGAACATAAAGGTACCGGCCGATGCCATACCACAGGCGGCCGCGGGTCTTCCCGCTGCCGGTATTGATGGCCGAAAGCAGCTCGTCCTTTTTCATTACATAGAACCAGGAAACAGCGCCCAGCGTAGCGCCGATGGGGATGATATAGATGGAAACAAGATCCATCCACGGCCCCCATTGGGAGATGGTCTCCATACCGATGCCGAAGCCAAGGCACAGTACGGCCAGGATGATGAGGGTAGCGGTGCGGCTCAGCCGGGGGAACCGGTTCTGGAGCGATTCCGCCACGGCCTCGAACATGTTTTGCAGCGAGCTGACCCCGGCAAAGATCATGGCGATATACAGGATAACGGCAAACAGCTGACCTAGGGGAATATCCTGCAAAATGGTGGGCAGCGTGACAAACAGCAGGCTGGGTCCCGCGCCTACATCCAGCCCGTAGGAAAAGCAGGCCGGGATAATAACCAGCGCGGCCACCACCGCAGCGATGGTATCAAACAGGGCGGTGTGCTGCGCCACTCCCACCACATCCTCCTGCGGAGAGAGATAAGCCCCGTAGACGATCATGCCGCTGCCGGTGACCGAAAGCGAGAAAAACGCCTGCCCCATGGCCCAGATCCAGATCATGGGGTCTGTCAGGGCCTCCCACCGCGGAGTAAACATAAACCGATATCCCTCCGCAGCGCCGGGCAGGAAAAATACCCGCACCGCCAGCACCAGGAAGATGAGGAAAAACAGCGGCATCATGATCTTATTGGTCTTTTCTATGCTGTGGGCCCCCAGAAACAGCGTAAGCAGGGTGCCCACCACTACGATGATGTGATAAGGCACCACCGAATAGGGCTGCGCCGAAAAGGAAGCGAACCAGGCGGCGGCATCGGCGGTCATCAGGGTGCCGGTCAGGGAATCCACCAGCGCTTTCAGTACATAGGTAACAATGACAGCATACCCGATAGCGATGCACAGGGAGCCCGCCAGCGGCAGCCAGCCCAGCACACCGCCCACCTTCCCGGCCGCTTCTCCGCGGGTGGCCCAGGCATTGCGGTAGGCCCCCAGGGTGCCGGTGGCCGCCCGCCGCCCCATAGCGAATTCCGCCGGAAGACCGACATAGCTGAAGATAAAGACAAACAGCAGGTAGATCAGCAGGAATGCCCCGCCGCCGTTGCTGCCCAGTTTATTGGGGAAGCCCCATACATTGGCCATCCCCACCGCCGAGCCGACCGAGGCCAGAATGAAGCCCCACCGGCTGGCAAAGCTCCGTGTGCTTTTTTGATGTTTCATTTCATTTTCTCCGTTTCCATAGAACAAGCCGTGCCTCGCGGCCGGCTTGCTGCTCCTTGCTATTTTAGCGCTTTACATCGAAAAAGTCAATATAACCCCCGCCCGGTATTCCAAATATCCGCAAAAATATGCTTGACAAATTAAGGAGGACAACACCATGCAGAAATTGCAGATCGGCAGAGTTTACCGCCACTTTAAGGGCGATTATTACCTGGTGGAGGGCCTGGCGCACGATTCAGAAAGCGGCGTACCCTGTGTCATCTACCGCAAGCTGTACGGGGATGGCGGCCTGTGGGTCCGCCCGCTGGAGATGTTCCTCAGCCGGGTAGACCGGGAAAAATACCCGGAGGTCCGCCAGGAATACCGCTTCCAGCTGCAGGAGATCGCCAGTGTGGTGCATCACGGGGAGTGAGGCTGTCCCATGGAGTGTGAAAAGATCTACTGGGTGCTGTGCCCGGCCTGCTGGGGCAAAACCCGCACCTAGATCCGGGAGGATACCGTACCGGAAAACTTCCCGCTGTTCTGCCCCAAGTGTAAACAGACCTTCCTGGTGGCAGCCCACAGTGGAAAAATAGAATACAGAGCAATCATGCCAGACGCACAGACGCAGAGCCGAACTTGATCCCATTCCAGGTTTGCTCTGCGTTTTTGCGTCGAAGGAAAGGAGACAGAACCCCTATGAAAGAAATTACCGTACGCCTGCTGCTGGCTGCGGCAGTGCTTATGCATGATATCCCGGCACGGAGGCGCTGCTGTGGCTGGAGATTATCCGCAGCTCGGTGGAAAAGACCACCTTTTCCTCTTAC
>URNB01000011.1 GCA_900549055.1 uncultured Oscillospiraceae bacterium | reverse complement strand
ATCGTTGACAATGGTTTAGGAGCTATCGATACAGTGGAAGAAGATGGTTCAATTCATGATCCTTATCGTATTGATTATATGAAACAACATATCATTGAAATGAAAAAAGCAGTTGATGAAGATGGTGTTGATTTAATGGGATATATGCCTTGGGGATGTATTGATGTGGTTTCAGCAGGAACTGGTGAAATGAGAAAACGTTATGGATTTATCTATGTTGATATGGATGATGATGGCAACGGTGATTTACATCGTGCACGTAAAGATTCTTTCTACTGGTATCAAAAAGTATGTAAGTCTAATGGAGAAGAATTATAAAAGAATTGCAAAATGCAATTCTTTTTTAATATTTTTCTTTTATTAATTGAAAGAATGATTTCATTTCATGAGAAAGCCACTTATCTTTATGACAAAGAAGTTGACGATAGACATCAATTTGGTAATCAGGAAGATTGGTTTGAGTGATTGTTTTATTTTTTAAATCATTTTCTAAAATATATTTTGGTAAAAAACTAATATATTGATCAAGTTTCAATAGTTCTAAAAGTAAATCTGTATTTTTAGATTGGATAAAAGGCTTAATTTCTAAATTGTCTTCATGAAGCTTTTCTTCGAGAAGGCGACGATAACTGGCATTTTTTTCTGTTAAAATAATATGTGTACTATACTATTATACGCTCTGCGCGACATTTTTCAACATAAAATTTTCGTTTAAGGTGAAAATATTAAAATGAAAACCTGTTATATTTTTGGTGCGGCGGACGGCCTGCCCGACCGCTTTAAAAAAAATGAAGAGGATCTGGTCATAGCAGCGGATTCGGGAATAAATCATCTAGAAAAATTCGGCGCACTGCCGGATATTGCCGTTGGGGATTTTGATTCGCTCGGCTTCGTGCCGGATTGCGGCGAGGTTATACGCCACCCCGTAATGAAGGACGATACCGACACCATGCTTGCCGTAAAAACCGGCTTTGAGCGCGGGTACGACCGTTTTATAATATACGGCGGGGTCGGCGGCAGACCCGACCACACCTTTGCCAATTACCAAACACTTTGCTATATCTCCCGCCGCGGCGGAAGAGGATATCTCTGCTTTAACGGTTACACCGCCTGCTGCATTACCGACGGTGAAATGAATTTCCCCGCGCGTGAGGGCACGCTTTCGGTCTTTGCTATGAGCGGCAAGGCAGAGGGCGTTACGCTTCGCGGCGTTTTATACCCGCTTGAAAGCACCGTGCTTTCTTACGACTTCCCGTTAGGCGTAAGCAATGAATTTACTGGCAAGCCCGCAACGGTTAGCGTTAAAAAAGGAACGTTGCTTGTTATTTGGCAGGGCTCTGCGGACGCTCCCGAATAGCATTCCGCATACTTTAAGCCTTTTGTTTGCAGAAAAAACAGCCTCCCCGCTTTGGGGAGGCTGTAATAAAATCCGCACGGAGCTGTATTTTGACCCCGCAACGCAATTTGAAATTACTCCGCCATGCCCTCCGAAACACCCATAAGTATAATTCCGGCAAAGACGGTGAAAATTATTAAATAATGCTTAAACGAAAGCTTTTCCTTTAAGAATATGCGCGAGAGCAGCACCGAGAACACACAGTAAGACGAAATCATCGGCGCAGCTACGGTGGGATTATCCCCTATCGCATAAATATAGGCGAACTGCCCCGCTGTTTCGCAGCCCGCACCGAGCCACTTGGGTAAATCCCATTTAAAGCTCGGTTTTTGCTTTTTAATTACATAAACATAAACAAACGCGGCAATGCCCATTATAAAGAATGTATACTCGTATGCAATATTCGCCGAGTCCTCGCCGACTATTCCCTTGTCAAGCAGTATCGCATCGGCAAAGGTTCCCAGTCCGTCAAGCAGGCAATAGAAAATTGGGAAGAATACCGCAATAAAGCCCGATTTGAATTTTTTGTTTTCCGCTTTATCGGCTAAGGCGTGTGCTTCTTCGTCATACTTCTTTTCAACAAACGCAAGCCCCGTAACACCCACGCACACAAGAACAATTCCCGCCCAGCTTAAGGCATCGGGCATTTGCCGCAAAAACACAAGGCAAAGTATGCAGGCAACCGCACCCGATGAATTGCATATCGGCGAAGAAACCGAAAGCATTATGTACCTAAGCCCCACATACCCCAAAATCATTGAGGAAACATAGCAGATTATTGCGGGCGAATATTTTATAAAGTCTACGGGATAAAACTTTGTTCCCGTGAGCAGCTCGAAAGTCGCGTGCAGACCCATAACCGTACCCACGGCGACCACTATTTTCCAATGACTGTATTTATCGGTCGAATCGGAGCCCATTTTTGAAAATAAGTCCGACCCGCCCCAAAACATAATTGTAACCAAAGATAATATAAACCACATAATTTTAAAAATCCTCACTTTTTTAATTCGGAATTATGAATTCGGAATGCGGAATTATAATAAATTTGCAGCCGACAGAAAACTTTTAAACCTCAAAACATATTAAAGTGCAAATTATTCTTTATGCAACCAACGGTTATTTTATTCCGCATTACGCATTACGAATTCCGAATTTTTATTATTCCGATAGCTTTTTCGCAAACTCGGCAAGCTCGTCATCGCTTAAAAATTCAATTGTAAGCGTGCCCTTGCCGTTGCCGGAGGGGTTTATATGTACCTTTCTGTGCATTTCGTTTTTAAGGGAAAGCTCAACCTCGCTGTAAAAGGTCGGTTTAGGCCCTGCGGGCTTTTTAGCCGCAGTTTTCGCCTTTTTTGCGGCTGCCGCCATTCTTTCAAGGTCACGGACAGATGCGCCGTCCGCTGCGGCAAGCAGCATTTTAGA
Source organism: uncultured Oscillospiraceae bacterium (assembly GCA_900549055.1). Lineage (GTDB taxonomy): Bacteria > Bacillota > Clostridia > Oscillospirales > Acutalibacteraceae > UBA737. The sequence continues at coordinate 34,002 of URNB01000011.1, read as the reverse complement.
GCGCGTGTTTTCGTCATCACACGAAAGCAGGGCGCGCGCATGACCCGCAGTAATGCTGCCGCGACGCAAGGCCTCCAGTTCGGTGCTGTTAAGGGCAAGCAGGCGCAAGGCGTTAGTCACTGCGCTGCGCGATTTACCCATTCGCTTTGCAACCTCTTCCTGGGTCAGCCCGTAGCCTTCAATAAGTGAGCGATAGCCGAGCGCCTCTTCAACCGCGTTTAAATCCTCGCGCTGCAGGTTCTCTATAAGCGCTAATTCCATTAGGGTCTGCTCGTCCGCGTCCTTTATTATAACAGGCACTTCATTAAGCCCCGCAATGCGGCTTGCGCGCCAGCGGCGTTCACCCGCAATTATACTGTATCTGCCGTTTGCATTCGGTTTAACCACAATAGGTTGTATAAGTCCATGCCTCGCAATGCTGTCCGCAAGCTCCGAAATACTCTGCTCGTCAAAGTCCTTTCGGGGCTGGTCGCGGTTGGGTTCAATATCGTTTATATTTAATTTTACCGCGCCGTCACTGTCGGTCGCGTTTTCGCTGAAAAGGGAGTCAAGTCCCCTGCCGAGTCCGCCTTTTTTTGCAGCCATTTTATCTTCTCCTGTTCTTCTTCAAAAACTCCTTGGTTAAATCGTCATACGCCGCCGCGCCCTTTGAGCGCTTGTCGTAATACTGTATCGGCATACCGTAGCTCGGCGCCTCGGAAAGCCTTACTGCACGCGGAATTACCGATTTATAAAGCTTATCGGCAAAGTATTTTTTTATCTCGGCTACCACCTGACCCGTCAGATTCAGCCGTCCGTCATACATTGTAAGCACTATTCCCTCAATTTCAAGTGTCGGGTTGTAAAGTCTTTTTACCTGTCGTACCGTCGCCATAAGCTGCGAAAGTCCCTCAAGCGCGAAATATTCGCACTGTATGGGCACAAGCACTGTATCACAGGCGTTAAGCGCGTTTATCGTTATAAGCCCTAATGACGGCGGACAATCTATAAATATGTAGTCGTAGCTATCCCGCGATGCGGCAAGGGTCATTTTAAGCTGCGCCTCGCGGTGCTCTATCTCAATTAAATCAACCTCCGCCGCCGCTAAATCCATTGAGGACGGAACAACGTCTACATTTTTATATTCCGTCTTTACTATGGCGTTTTCAAGCTTTCCAGTGCCTATTAAAAGCTCATATGAAGTGGTTTTTACCTCTTTTTTGTTTATTCCAAAGCCGCTTGTCGAGTTGCCCTGCGGGTCGGCGTCCACCAAAAGCACCTTTTTGCCCGCAATGCCTACTCCCGCGGCAAGATTTACGGCAGTTGTGGTCTTCCCGACGCCGCCTTTCTGATTAACAACGGCGATTATCTTCCCCATTCTTATTCCTCCCTGTAAATGTTTCACGTGAAACATTTAAGTCACGGATTATATTATAGCATTTCGCAGAACAAAAGTAAACAGTTAAATTTCATGCAGAATGTGGAATTATAAAAAACCAACAATCGTTGGTATGTAGCGTTATTTTATAATGTATAATACTTCAAGGGAGGCTCTCATAGTTTATGCTAAAATTTAACCCGTTTCGGGTTAAAATCCCTGTTTTCCGCTTTTATATTGTATAATCCTTTAGGAGGTGATTATAGATGGAGTACGATGAAATTTTAGATGAGTTACAAGTTGCAATAAGAGGGCTTGAAATGAACACGCAGTTTTTAATACTTTTTTCGTATAAAGAAGAAGTATTGATTGAAAAGTGTTCGGAACAAACGATAGAAGACTGTAAGGACAGGCTTCTAAATTATGCCGAGCAATATACATATGATTATCTTGCCGCCGCAAAGCAATTGCTTAACTATAAAAAGTAAGTTTTTTTGCAAACCAAAGGCTCCCTTCTTTTTGACGTTAGTCAAAACAGAGGGGAGCTGTCACGTTAGTGACTGAGGGGTATTTAAAGTCCGTAACAATCCCTCAGTCAAAACCTACGGTTTTGCCAGCTCCCTTTAGGCAAGGGAGCCTTTATTTCATTCCGCATTCCGAATTCATAATTCCGCATTAAGTTTTGTCTCCCGGTTTAAACAGTGCTGCCATTAAAAAGCCCGATACAACGGCAGTTGCAATGCCTGCCGCAGTTGCGGTCAGTCCACCCATCAGTATTCCCATAAAGCCGTATTCCTTTACTGCCTCTTTGACGCCGCAGGCAAGGCTGTAGCCGAAGCCGGTGAGAGGCACGGTAGCCCCCGCGCCCGCAAACTTAACAATAGGCTCATATACGCCTATTGCGGTAAGAATTACCCCCGCCACAACGTAAGAAACGAGTATACGCGCGGGTGTAAGCTTAGTGTAATCAATTAAAACCTGACCTATAAGGCAGATAAACCCGCCCACGAGAAACGCATATAAGCAATGTAAAAAAATATCCATAAGGCATCCCCCTGTATAATGTTTCACGTGAAACATTCCTTTTATATTATAGGTTGCCCTATGGATTATTATTTATACCTCAATACCGTAGCTGTCCGAAATACTTTTTTTAACCTCGCCGTAATTGAGCATACGCACCTTTACGGTATCGGCGCTTTCCGAACGTACGCTTATAACCAACTTGCAGGTGTTAAGCCGAATATCGGGAATTGTGCGTATAATTTTAATCTGCCCCACATTTTCGCGCGGGCAGTGCAGCTCGCAGGCGTTAAAGCCCTTTACGGTCTGCGCGTAAACATTTTTGCCGATTTTAAGCTTACCCAAACGAAACTCGTAAATGCTTAAATAGGCGTAATACATTATAATTGCGCAGGCTACCATGGTTAAAAAGAGGGTAAGCCTGCCGAATTTCGGGAAAATAAAGGTCAGCGCTATGGAAATTGCCAACGTAATTATAAAATACAGCCCCGGCAGATATAAAAATCGGTTTTTGGTTACAATATCCCGCCGCGCGTGCATCAGCTTGCCGTCTGGCGCTAAAAACGGAAAATACGCCTGAAACTGGCGCTTTATCTCGCCCCGTCTGCCCGAGGGCACTATAACCGCCGTCTCGCTTTTTGAGCCGCCGTAGCCGCCCACGCTCACCTTCATAGCGTAGCGCTTGAAAATCCGCATAAGCGGAGTCTGATAAATAATAACATCATTCACCGAGGACTTTTTAAAGGCGGAGCGGCTGCGCACGAAAAAGCCGGACCGCACCTCCAGCTTTTCTTTTTCAAGAAAAAGCTTAAAATTTATATACTTAAAAAGCGAATAAACAAAGGATACCGCATAGCTCAAAAGAAAAACAAGGGTTATTGCGTTTACAATAGGCGGAAAGTAGGATTTAAAGCCGCTTGAAACGTTGTTTATCTCGTCAAGCAGAATATTATTTAGCGCAATATCAAGCAGCTTACCTGTTTTATTTATTATAGGCACGGCAATAAGCATACCCATAACTGCCGAGGAGGTTGTCGCCGCCATAACCGCCACCTTAAAAACCGAAAACTTAACTGCGGTGTAATTATCCTCGCCGTATAAAAGGCGGGAGACCTCGGCACTGTCTTTTGTGCTTAATTTGAAATCAAAATCCGCCTTGCCCTTGGGTCCCGCCTCGGTATTTATTCGGTAGGATACCGCGCGAAAGACTGCGTCAATAGGGTTTTGCACCGTTTGAACGGACGATAGCTTATTAACGCTTATAAAGGCGGTGCTTTTGAAAAGTATTCCCATTTTTACCGTCACGCCGCTTTTGCCGCAAATAAGGCGGAAGGATCGGCAGCGCAGAGCGGCTATAAGGGTAATTATCATAAAGGCAATAAGTTCCAAAGTCAAAACGCCGGTAACACGACGCTTTATAATGTACTGTATAACGCCTTTTAAAACAGGCAGAACAAGCACAAAAAGGAAAGGCTTTATAAGGCTTACAAGCATAAGCGGATGGGCGTGAAACTCTTTTTTCAAGCATTTTCCTCCTTTGTTACCGATTTTATAAACAGTTCAACATCGGATATGGGCAGCTCGGGTATGATAAGGCTGCTGCGCGCCGCTTTAAGGCTTAGCGCCGCAAGCCCCATACTGTGGGCAAGGGGTGTGGAATAGCTTTGAACGTAAATAAGCCTTGAAAAGGGCATTATATGGGTAGTTCTTATAAAGATACCGCGGTTTATAATAATTGCTCCTTTAGGGAACAGTATTTCATAGCTTGCAAAATAGGCGGGAATATACCACAGCACAAATATAAGCAGCGCCGCCGCCAAAATTACCGCCGGTAAAAGGCACCAAAGCGTTACAGAGCAAAGGAAAAGCAACACTGCAATCGGAATAAAGCCTATTAAAGATATTCGTACCTGCCATAAAAAGCGGGTTTTTTTCGGTATTCCGTTTTCTTTCACGGTACGCCCTCCTTTAGTTTACATAACATTTTTATTTGCCTTTTACCGCGTCCCAATATTCCTTATATTTTTGCTCTGTTTTATTGTCTCCGTACTCATAATAGCGCTTATTTTTAAGCGCGTCGGGTAAATACTGTTGGTTTACATAATGATTCTTAAAATCGTGCGGATATTTGTAGTTCTGCCCCTTTATTTCGGCTTCCTCGCCGTCAAAATGCTTGTTTTGCAGCTGCCGCGGAATAGGCCCGCCTATTCCCTTTTCAATATCCTCCATTGCCGCAACTATCGCGTTATGCCCCGAGTTTGATTTCGGGCTTGTGGCTACCAAAATTACCGCGTCGGCAAGTGGCAGACGCGCCTCGGGCAGACCCACCGACTGCGCAATATCCACCGCCGCTTTCACTATGGGTATTATTTGCGGGTGGGCAAGCCCCACGTCTTCACAGGCACATACCATAAGCCGCCTGCAAGCGCTCGGCAAATCTCCCGCCGCAAGCAGTCTGCCTAAATAGTACACGGCGGCGTCAGGGTCTGAACCGCGCATTGATTTTTGATAAGCCGATATTATATCGTAGTGTTCGTCGCCATCGCGGTCGTAGCGAACGGCGTTCGCCGCCGCAATTTCCTCTACCGTATCGTCGGTAATGTCAATTTCGGTTTCGTTTTCGCTTGTCAGCACGCATAGCTCCAGCATATTAAGCGAACGGCGCACATCCCCCGCCGCCGCGCGGGATATTTTTTTCTTTGCGTCGTCTGAAATTATAATTTCCTTGCCCTTTTCCCCGCTTAAAATACCGATTGCGCGGTCTAAAACGTCCGATATATCATCGGGAGTCAGCGGCTTGAACTCAAACACCGTAGAGCGGCTTAAAATCGCGTTATACACATAAAAATAGGGGTTTTCGGTGGTGGAGGCTATAAGAGTAATATCCCCGTTTTCAATGTAGGAAAGCAAAATTTGCTGCTGTTTTTTATTGAAATACTGTATTTCGTCAAGATAAAGCAGTATGCCGTTTTGGGCGTCAATTGTGCCTATTGAGCCGATAATCTCCTTAATATCGGCGGTGGACGCGATGGTTGCGTTAAGGTAGCACAGCTTTTTACCGCTTGTGGCGGCAATTATGTTGGCAACCGTGGTTTTGCCCACGCCCGAGGGTCCGTAAAATATAAGGTTGGGTATATTTTTCGAGTCAATTATGCGCCGCAGCACCTTTCCCGGCGCTAAAAGCTGCTTTTGCCCCGCAACTTCTTCAATTGTTTTCGGTCTTAATCTGTCCGCTAATGGTGAGTTCATTTTTTTTAACCTGCCTTGATATTAACATTTTCCGCTTTTCTGCAACATATTATAAATTATACGGGAATTTGGAGTGGAAAAGCATTGAAAAAAACAATTTTTATTAAAAATGCCCTTATTTTAACCGTTTCCTCGCTTATATTGCGCTTTGTGGGAATAATTTTCAAGGTTTGGTTAGCGCAGCTTATCGGTTCTGAAGGAATAGGGCTTTATCAGCTTATATTCAGCGTATATATGCTCGCCGCCACCTTTGCAACAAGCGGTATTAGCACAGCCGTGACAAGGCTTGTCGCCGAGGAATTAGCCCTCGGTACAAAACGTGGCACACTTAAAATACTGCGCCGCGCCATTGAAATTACCCTGCTTATTGCGGGGGTAACGGTTGTAACGGTGTTTTTCGGGGCGGAATTTATAGCCGTTCGGTTTTTGAATGATATACGCGCCGTGCCCGCGCTTAAAATACTGCCGCTCTCTCTCCCCTTTATGGGGATTTCATCCTGCCTGCGCGGGTATTTCATAGCCCGCCGCAAAATAACGCCGAACGCCGTTTCGCAGCTGTTTGAGCAGGCGGTAAGAATAATACTTATAGTAGTGCTTGTAGGTAAATTCTGTACTAAGGGCCTCGGTGCGTGCGCCGCCGCCGTGATTTTGGGTGACAGCGCCGCCGAAATATTCTCGTTTTTAATGCTCTGGCTTATATGGCTGCGGGATACGAGAAAGCTTGATAACCTCACCGGCAGGGCACGCCCGCCGTTCGGCATAGTAAGGCGCATACTGCACATTTCCGTTCCCATAACCTCGGGCAGATATTTAAACACCGCGCTGCGCACGGGCGAGAATATTTTAGTGCCGAAAAACCTTGCAAAATACCCGTTCGGGGGTGAAAACGCCCTTTCTCAATTCGGTATGATAAAGGGCATGGCGCTGCCTATACTTTTCTTTCCATCCACACTGTTAAACGCCGTTTCCACGCTTTTAATTCCCGAAATATCCGAGGCGGAGGCGCGCAACCGCCACGGGCTTGTGCGCTCGGCAACCCGAAATATTTTAAAGCTGACAAGCGTTATAGCCTTTATTTTCGGTGCGATATTCTTTGTGGGGGGCAGAAAAATAGGTTTGCTTATATATAAAAGCCCCGAGGTGGGCGAGCTTTTGCGCGCGCTCTCGCCAATAGTGCCGCTGATGTATTTGGACAGCATTTCCGACGGCATTTTAAAGGGTCTTGACCAGCAAGCCTTCACATTCCGCACCGCCGTTTCCGATTCGGTGCTTAGAATTATTCTGATTCTTATATTACTGCCGATTTTCGGACTCAGGGGATTTATTTGGATAATGTATTTTTCAAACGTTTTAACCTGCTTTTTAAACGTCGGCAGACTGCTGCACGTAACAAGGGTTAAAATTCGCTTTATAAATGAAATTTTACTGCCGCTTACCTCCGCCGCGGTAATTGCCATAGCTTGCGACAGATTACTTGGGCTTTGGGGCGGTATTGGTAATTTGGTTTACATAATACTTTTATGCGTAATTTCGCTGCCGCTGTACTGCGGGGCAATGCTGATGTTTAAGATAGTCAGTCCCGATGATCTTCGGTCATTTCTCCGTAAATAATTTCGTAATTTCTTTTTATCACCTTTTCCCCGCGCCACTCGTAGGCTCTGCCCGAAATATCCTCGCCGTATTCGTAGCGGTCGCGGTAGCCTGCAATAAACTCGGGAATATAGGTATTCGCCGCATTTTTATTTAGCGGGCACACCTCGGCGCAAATATCGCAGCCCCAAACGGTATTATACTTTTTGAGGGCTGCTTTTTCGGCAAAATTAAGCTCTTTTTTTTGCTGTGTGACAGCCGATAGACATTTGTCCTCTAAATCCCCCCTTGGACAAGCCTTTTTGCAATTGCCGCACACAGGGCATTTTTTAAAGTGATTTTCGGCAGGAATTTCAAGGTCGGTTACAATTTCGCAAATAAAACACCAGCTGCCGTAGGTTTTGTTTATTAAAAGCCCGTTTTCACCGTATACCCCAAGCCCCGCGGCAGCCGCGGCGGAAACCTCGGGTATGGGCGAATTATCGGCAAAGCTTTCAAATTTATATTCGGGAAATTCTTTTTTTAAATCGACAGTTATATTTAAAAGATATTTTTGCGTTATATCGTGGTAATCAGGCACCGAGGCATATCGGCAAATATTTTCGGGGTGGGCGTCTCTCACCTTGTAAGGGAATAAAAGCAGAATTACCGTTTTTGCGTTTTCGGGCAGCCGCCGCAGCGCGCGGCAGGGCAAAAGGCGTTCCTTTACAAGGCTGTAATCGCAAAAGCCCGCGTCCCGTATTCCGTTTTTATTTATTATTTCAAGTATTTTCTGCTTCATCTTAAATTACCGAAAAACTCCCGCAGGAGTGATAAACATTCGTCCTCATATATTCCGCCGTAAATTTCGGGCTTGTTATCAAGCGGTATGTCGCAAAGCCTTACCACACTGTCAATACAGCCGGCTTTAAGGTCATACGCCCCGAAAACAAGGGTGGAAATTCGCGCGTTTATAATAGCGCCCGCACACATCGGGCACGGTTCTAAGGTGACATACATTTCGCAGCCGTCAAGCCGCCAAGAACCTAAATATTTACAGGCGGCGTTTATCGCTTCTGTTTCAGCGTGGGATAGCGCATTTTGCTTTTCCTCGCGCCTGTTTCTTCCCCTCGCTATTATCTCACCGTTTTTAACAATAACCGCCCCCACCGGAACCTCTCCGCCGCGTGCGGCAGAGCGCGCCTCGGCAAGAGCGGCTTTCATAAACTCACTGTTCATTTTTTAGCCCTGAAATGTTCCCGAAAAATAAGGCATATTGTTATGCGGGTCAAATTCCGGCTTGCGATTTCTTATAATAAAAAGAATAATCGGCGCGGAAATTGGGAAAAGAACAGACAGTACAATATACAGCGTTGCATTTGCTTTATCAAAGGACGAATAAATACGCCACATGGCAATGTATGTGACTATTAAATAAGCCATGGAAACCGCAATCAGCACAAAATAAATTATAATAATCGGAATAAGTGCCGCAAGCTGCTCGGGAGTCACTTCCGTTGAGTTTTCAACCGCGCCGTACGCCATGTCTAAAATATTCTTTGTTACGATTATCATAAAAACAAGCATTACTGCCGAGCATACAAGCTCGATTACGGAAAGTACGGTAAGAATTATGCCGAAGCGGGCAGATTTTACTCCGTTTTTCTTTTTGTATTTTTCGGCAAGCGTACCGAATACCCAGTTTCTGCCGACAGGTACAAACGAAAGCCATGGGTTTTTAATTTCCGCGCTTTTTGCCATTTTATAAACGCCTATTGATTCCAAAAGATAAAGTGCTAAGCCTATAAGCAATGAAATCGTAAATGTACCTATAAAAATTGCCAAAAAGAATGAGACGGTTTCGTCCGGCACTCCCAATTCCGATATATAATCAAACATATTCAAAAGCTCCTTTATTTAAAAGTATGCAAGGGATTCAAAAATGCAGATAACAATAAAAATTATGATTACAGGGCTCGTGAAAAACCATTTGAAGCGCTCTTTAAGCTTGCTTTCGCAGCTGTCCTTTTTCAGCTTGAACATTTCGTTTGATTTTTCACTGAGAGCAAGCGCCAAAATGCCTAAAGTCAGGCAAATAAGCAGGAAAATCAGATACATAATATTCTGCGCCGCCTGTGAAATACCGCTCGGTATAAAATCAAATATCACAGAAACGAGATTATTCGTGCCGTGCACCGCGCACGCTATGAGAATTGAATCGGTTTTGACGGTTATAAGCCCTAAAACAAGACCTACCAAAAAAGCAAAGGGAATTTGCTCAAAATTTCCGTGCATAAGTCCGAAAAGTATTGACGATACAAGCACCGCAAAGCCCTCGCCGTATTTTTTAAGCGAGCCTAAAACAATTCCTCTGAACGCAAATTCCTCAATCAATGCCGGGGTTATCACAGTTGAAAGCAGGCAGAGTAAAAAGCCGAAAAAGCCCTTCGGGGTTTCTCCGAAATCAACATTGTATTCTATACCGAAGAAGCTGAAAAATCTGCTTGCCGCAGAGGTCGCCATATTTGCAAAGGCGCAAAAAGCAACGCCTATGAAATACATTGAAAGCCTCATTCCCTTTTCGGGTTTTTTTATCGGCACCAAATCGCTTATCCGCATTCCTCCGGCCTTAAATATAACGATAAACGGAACTGTAAACATAAGAATCGATAAAATCACCTGCAAAACCTGCATTATTGCGGGTTCTCTTATAATTTCCATCGATTTTTCGCTTGTGAAGCCCAGCTTTGACATTATAAAAACGTAAACAATGCTCCATACAAAGGTAATTCCCATTGTGATTATAAGCGAAAGCCCAACAGACATAGCCTTCTTTTTAATCCCGTTTTTTTCCTCATAGGTTTTAGGAGTAAAGCCGTAGGGAATAAATGTGACATAATTTATTTGTGAATTGCCTGTCACCCCCGGCTGCTCATAAACCGGGGGATTACTGCCTTCCGTGTCGTTTTTTTGTGTGTTAAACTGCGGATAAAATTCATCCATAGTTCTAAACCTGCCTTTTTAATCGGAATATTCTCCTCTATTCCTCCGCACCGGTGCTTTCTTCCTCTGTCTCCGGCTCGTCGAGCTCTGCCGCGCCCGCGTCGGCATCGGGTGTTTCCGGCAATTCGGTCGGTTCCTCGTCGCTGTGCTCTGTCACCGCTACCGAAAGTATCTTTTCGCCCTCGCCCACCTTCATTACGCGCACACCCTTTGCAGGACGGGCAAAGGTGGAAATATCACCCGAGAAAATCCTTATTATTATACCGTTTGAGGCTATCATTATAATATCTTCTTCGCCCGTTACCGCAAGCGACGCCGCAACATCGCCGTACTTTTCAACGCGGTAGTTGGTAAGACCCTTACCGCCGCGGGATTGCAGGCGGTAATCGCTTATCGGGCTTATTCTGCCGTAGCCTGTTTCGGTAATGGTTAAAAGCTTGGTGTCTTCACTCGTTATTTCCATTGAAACCACATAGTCCTCGGGCTTCATTGTAATTGCCTTAACGCCTCTGGCTCCTCTGCCCATGGCGCGAACCTGATTTTCGTTAAACTGAATTGCCATACCCTTTTTGGTGGCTATAAACAGATTATTTTCCCCGTTTGTCATTTTAACAAAGGTCAGTTCGTCGTCATCATCTATGGAAATTGCGATAATACCGCTCTTTCTTGTATTTCTGAATTCCGAAAGCTTGGTGCGCTTTATAATACCCTTCTTCGTTACCATGGTTATAAAGTGTTCCTCGTCAAGCTCGGAGGCGGGCAATATTATCGTAATTTTCTCGTTCGGCATAAGGGGCAGAATATTTATAATATTCATTCCCTTTGAGGTACGGCTGCCCTCGGGTATTTCGTAAGCCTTTATGCGGTACATTCTGCCGAGGTTTGAGAACAGCATAATGTAATCGTGTGAGGAGCATACGAACATATTTTCAACCGTATCGTCATCGCGCGTGGTCATACCCGTAATTCCTCTGCCGCCGCGGTGCTGAACGTTATAGGTATCGGCAGGCAGGCGCTTAATAAAGCCGTTTTCGGTCTTGGTAAGCACGCACTGCTCCTCGGGGATAAGGTCCTCAATATCAACATCGCCCACAACATCGGTAATTTCGGTGCGGCGGTCATCCGAGAATTTATCGCGAAGATTCAATGCCTCGGTCTTTACAATATCAAGTATACGCTCATGACTCGCCAAAATTGCCTCGCACTCTTTAATAAAGTCCAGCTTTTCCTGCAATTCGTCAAGAATTTTCTGTTTTTCAAGACCCGAGAGCTTACCTAACTGCATTTGAACAATAGCGGTGGTCTGAATATCATCAAGCCCGAAGCGGTCGGATAACGCCTGCTTACTTTCGGGTATTGTCTTGCTTGAGCGGATTATCGCTATAACCTCGTCAATAAAATCAAGCGCAACCTTTAAGCCCTCTAAAATATGGGCGCGCTCCTCTGCCTTGCGCTTATCGTAAGCGGTGCGGCGGCGGATAATATCGCACTGGAAGTCTATGCAGTTCTGCAGCATATCCTTAAGCGTTAAAATCTGCGGCTTGCCATTTACGATTGCAAGTAAAATAGCGCCTATTGTGGTTTGTAAAGCGGTGTTTTTGTAAAGCTTATTAAGTATGACCTGCGGGTTGGCGTCCTTCTTTAAATCGACTATTATTCTTATACCGCCGTCGCGCTTTGAGGAGTAGTCTACAACATCCTCTATCCCCTCAATTTTCTTGTCCGCCGCCTGGTCGTATATAGCCTTAACAAGGTCCTTTTTGCGCACCTTGTAGGGTATTTCAGTTATAACTATGCGATATTTGCCGTTTTTGGTTTCTTCAATTTCGGCTTTACCGCGTAAGGTTATTTTTCCTCTGCCCGTGGCGTATGCCGCGCGTATACCGCTGCGACCCATTATAATGCCGCCCGTCGGGAAATCGGGTCCCTTTATATATTGGCAAATTTCCTGTAAATCCGCCTCGGGATTATCAATAAGTGCGCACATACCGTCAATTACTTCGCCTAAGTTATGCGGTGGAATTTCGGTTGCCATACCTACGGCAATACCCGAAGATCCGTTGACAAGCAGCTGCGGAAATCTGACAGGGAGAACCTCGGGTTCGTTTAAGCGGTTATCGTAGTTCGGCTGAAAATCTACCGTTTCCTTGTTAATGTCATCGAGCATATGAAGCGATAGCCTGTTCATTCTCGATTCGGTATAACGGTAGGCAGCCGCGGGGTAACCGTCTATGTTACCGAAGTTTCCGTGACCGTCAATTAAAGGATAACGAAGTGAAAAATCCTGTGCCATACGCACCATTGCGTCATAAACACTGGCGTCGCCGTGCGGATGATAACGACCGAGCACCGAACCTACGGTATCGGCGCACTTACGGTATGCCTTATCGGGCGTTAAGCCATTTTCAAACATTGTGTAAAGTATTCTTCTGTGAACGGGCTTTAAGCCGTCACGCACATCGGGTATGGCGCGCCCTACCAGTACCGACATTGAATACTGGAGCATACTACCCTTAATTTCGTCTACAATTTCAACCGGGACTATTTTTGTTTCTTCATTACTCGGCCAGTAAACATTTTCCTGCTTTGCCATTTCTTCTCACCCCTTAAATATCAAGATCCGTCGCGAATACCGCGTTATCTTCAATGAATTTTCTTCTCGGCTCTACTTCCTCGCCCATAAGCATTGTAAAGGTCTGGTCGGCAATTTCGGCGTCCTCCATATTAACCCTCAACATTGTTCTGTGTTCGGGGTCAAGCGTGGTTTCCCACAGCTGCTCGGGGTTCATCTCACCGAGACCCTTATAGCGCTGAACGTCGGGGTCGCCGCCTAATTCCGCTACATATCTGTCCTTTTCCTCGTCCGTAAACGCGTCAAAATACCTTTTACCCTTTGCAACGCGGTAAAGCGGCGGCTGCGCTAAATATATATGCCCCGTTTCAATAAGCTGCGGCATATAACGGAAGAAGAATGTTAATAACAGTGTTCTGATATGCGAACCGTCAACATCGGCATCCGCCATAATAACGATTTTATCATAGCGTAATTTATTTATATCAAAATTTTCCGCTATTCCCGTTCCCAAAGCCACTATTACCGGGGTCAGCTTATCGTTGCCGTAAACCTTATCAACTCTTGCTTTTTCAACGTTGAGCATTTTACCCCAAAGCGGCAGTATTGCCTGGTAGGTGCTGTTTCTGCCCTCTACCGCCGAGCCGCCTGCCGAATCTCCCTCTACTATGAATATTTCGGTCTTGGTCGGGTCATTTGAAATACAGTCTGTAAGCTTTTCGGGCATTCTTGTTTTTCCGCCTATGCCCGATTTATTTCTTTGCAGTTCTCTTGCTTTTTGTGCTGCCTCGCGCGCGTTTGAGGAAGCTATTGATTTATCAAGAATTATCTTTGCCTCTGCGGGGTGGTCTTCAAGATAATTCATCATCTTTTCGGCAACTATGTTGTTTACAAGCGTACCTATTGCGGTGTTGCCGAGCTTCGCCTTGGTCTGCGATTCAAACTGCGCGTCGGTTAATTTTACGCTTACAACCGCCACAAGACCCTCGTTAATATCCTCGCTCTTTAAATTGGCGTCGCTGTCTTTTAAAAATTTAAAGGTACGGGCATATTTATTTATCACCCTTGCAAGGCTGGTTTTAAAGGCGCTTTCATGCGTACCGCCGTCCACCGTGTGAATGGTGTTCGCAAAGGACATTATTTTGGTATCATACCCCGTGCTCCACAAAAGTGCTATTTCCGCCATAGAGTCGCCCGATGCACCGCTTAAATAAATAACGTCCTGATTTAGCCTATCCTTTTTGCTCTTTTCAAGCAAAAATTCAACGTATGATTTTATACCGCCCTCAAAGTGCAGATCTTCTTCGCGGTGGGGAATATCCGCGTCTGTCCGCTCGTCCTTTAAAACAATGCGTATACCCGCGTTTAAGAAAGCCTGCTCGCGCAGTCTCTGCAAAAGAGTATCAAAATCATAGCGTGTAGTATCTGTAAATATGGTCGGGTCAGGCTTAAAGGTAACCTTTGTACCCGTTTTATCAGTATCGCCTATTATTTTAAGGTCGGTTTTTATGTTTCCGCACTCATATCTCTGTAAATAAATGTGCTTGCCGTCGCAAATTTCAACCTCGAGCCAGCTTGACAGCGCATTTACTACCGAGGCGCCAACGCCGTGCAGACCGCCCGAAACCTTATAGCCGCTGCCGCCGAATTTACCGCCCGCGTGCAGAATTGTGAAAACGACGCTTACTGTCGGTATTTCCTTTTGCGGGTGAATACCCACGGGTATGCCGCGCCCGTTATCGGTAACGCGAATTATACCATCATCCAGTATTTCCACCAAAATCTTATCGCAGTAGCCCGCAAGCGCCTCGTCTATTGAGTTATCCACAATTTCATAGACTAAATGGTGAAGTCCTCGCTCGCCCGTAGAGCCTATATACATACCTGGGCGCTTTCGCACCGCCTCAAGCCCTTCGAGCACCTGTATGGAATTTTCGTCGTAATTTTCCGTTACAGGGGTAGTAATGTCATTACTCATTTTCAAAAAACATTCCTTTCAATTAAAGAGAATCTATAAAACCCGACCGTTTTAAAAGGGTAGATGTTGCAAGCTGGGAAATATATACCTTTGTTTTGCCGTTTTCGCTCACAACCGCAAAGGATTTCGGCAATTCATAGGAAACGGTTATAACATCGCCGTTTTTTTCCGCTTTTTCAAGAAATTTCCGAGTGTGCTTTGAAACGGTGGTGCTGTCCAAATCAAAAATACCCAACACGTCCCGCGAGCGCACGACTGTGCCCTGCCCTAAGTTTATATACATTTATCAGCTCACCTGCCCGTTTTTAACTCTTATTATTTTTCCTTTTTTAAGCTGTGCTGTATTTGATGGGTCACAGCAGGTTATAAATGATTGTATGCCCTTAATATGGTTTAAAACGTAATTTTGCCGCTCGGGGTCAAGCTCGCTCATAACGTCATCCAGCAAAAACACGGGGTATTCGCCCGAAAGCCTGTTTATTATTTCCGCCTCGGCAAGCTTAACAGAGAGCGATACGCTCCGCTTTTGCCCCTGCGAGCCGAAATTACGCGCCGATATGCCGTTTATTTTAAAAATAAGCTCGTCCCTGTGCGGCCCTACCGAGGTAGTGCCCGAATACATATCGTCCGTACGGGCTTTTTTAAGCCTTTCTTCAAGCTCGTCCGCCCCGCACACCGGCATATACTCGGTTTCAAGCACTTCCTTGCCAGACGATATACCGCCGTAAACCCCGGGCAGAAATTCCTTTAAATACTCGTTATATTTATTTCTGAACGCGTAAATTTTCCTGCCGTTTGCCGCTATTTCGTTTTCAAATACATCAAGCATTACAGATAAAGTGCCGTCGTACCTGTAATCCTTAATTATCCGGTTGCGCTGGGTCACCGCGCGGGCGTATGCTTTTGAAATGCCTATATATGCGGGGTAAAGCTGACCTATTGCAATATCCAAAAACCGCCGCCGCACCGCGGGCCCGCCCGAAACCAGCTCCAAATCATCGGGAGAAAAAACTATTGCCTTAAAGCTGCCCGCAAGCGCCGCTGCGCTTTTAAGTTTGCTGCCGTTAAGCGTGGCTGCGCGGTGCTCCTTTATTTCAATTTCGGCGTCGTTTTCAATTCCGTCAGCCAAAAAATTCATTTTAAGCTCGGCTTTTTCTTTGCCGAACCGAACAAACGCCGCGTCCTTGGCGGAACGAAAGCTTTTTATTCCCGTAAAAAGCCACAAACCCTCTAAAAGGTTTGTTTTGCCCTGCGCATTTTCGCCGCAGATAACATTCATTTCGTCGAAATTATTTATTTCGGTTTCTTCTAAATTTCTGAAATTGCGGCAGGAAAAATAATTTATCCTCATTCTATTACGAATTTAAAGCCGTCAAATTCGGCGGTATCGCCGCTTTTCAGCTTTTTTCCGCGCATAAGGCATATTTCGCCGTTCACCTTAACCTCGCCGTTTTGAATAACCGTTTTGGCGTGTCCGCCGGTTGAAACAATGCCGGCTAATTTCATAGCGCTGTCAAGCCGGATAAAATCTTCCTTTATTGAAAGCCTTTTTATCTCCATTATCTCAACCTCATAGGCATTATCATATATTTGAAATCGTCGCCGTCAAGCGGCTCTATCAGTACACCGGCGCCCGAGCCGTTGAAAAGAATCTGAACCTGCTCTGTATCAACCGCCTTTAAAGCCTCTAAAAGATAACGGCTGTTAAGCCCTATTTCAAAATTTTCACCCTCTAATTTGGTATTAAAGGTTTCCGTAGCTCTGCCGACCGAGGTAGCGCAGGTAAATACAACATTCAATTCATTGAAATAGCAGCGAATAGGTGTTGAAAAGGATTCGCTTATAAGTAAGGATACGCGTTCTATTGTGTTTGTAAGTTCTCTTGTATTTACAACAACTCTCTGCCTGTGCTCTGCGGGAATCGTTTTTTGGTAGTTTACAAATTCGCCCTCAAGCAAACGGGAAATAAATGAATATCCGCTTATATTAAAGCTTACCAGCCTGTCCCCAAAGCTGATTTCGACATTTTCGGTTTCCTCATCTATAAGCTTTACGGCCTCGCCTACCGCTCTGCCCGAAAGTATAAATGAAAAGCTGCCCTCAATATCAATATTGTGCCGTCTTATTGCAAGGCGATAGCCGTCAATTGCGACAAATCGGAGAATCCTGTCTTCAATCGTAACATAAATTCCGGTAAGGATCGGCTTTGCTCCCTCATTTTGAGCCACTGCGAAAATTGTTCCCTTTACCATCTCCGAGAAAATATCTGCGTCTATTACAATGGTTTTATCGCTTCCGACCGTCGGCATTTCGGGAAAATCCTCTGCTGCCATTCCCATAATGTCGAAGGTTGTCTCTCCGCATTTAATGTGGCAGTTGAGCTTATCATCAGCTTCTATTGTTACCTGAAGACCGTTCATGCGGCGAAGAATATCCGCAAGAAGACGCGCGTTAACGACAATATCTCCCGCCTCTTCGCATTTAGCGTATATTTCCTTTTTCATTCCCATTTCAAGATTGTAGGAAATAAGGGTAACCTTTCCCAGCTCGGCGGATATTAAAATTCCTTCAAGCACCGGCATGGATGTTTTTGATCCTACGACTCGCTGAAGCTTTGAAACCGCTTCAAGGAGAGAGGCGCGTTCGACAGAAAAAATCATGTTTTTTCCTCCTAAAACAAATAATAAAAATAACAGTAATAATAAGGGGTGTGAATTATGTGGATAAGTGTCTCAACAGCCCGATTAATGGGAATTTATGCGGTGGAAACAATTGTTAATAAAAGCTTTATAATTTTTATGCTTTTCTCTTATCCACACCCGTGTTGATAATTCTGCGGTTAATTAAGGTTAATTATGTTGATAACATCCGCCTCTTAATAAGCCGTGTTATCACTCTTAAGATTCTTTATAATATCGTCCACAAGCTCCTTTTGATATGGCTTGTCCCTTAAAAAATTCTCAATGCATTTTACATTGTGAAGTACCGTTGTGTGATCCTTACCGAAGCTTTCGCCTATCGCTTTATACGAAAGGTTTGTAGTCTCGCGCGCTATGTACATTGCAACCTGCCGCGCCAGTGCCAGCGCCGCCGTTCTGCGGTTGGAGAGTATATCGCTTTCGGACACATTATAGGTTTTTGCAACCTCGGATATTATCTTTTCAATCTTAATAGGCTCGGGGCGTGTGTCGTTAATAACATCCTTTATAAGCCCCTGCACCACCCCCATGGTCGGGGTTTTATTCTGAATTGATATATAAGCGTGCAGCTTTTTTACCGTGCCCTCCAATTGTCTGGTGTTTACCTTTATATGCTCTGCAATATAGTAAACCAGACTTTCGTCTATCTCAATGCCCATTTGCTCACATTTCTTATTTATGATACCTACGCGGGTCTCAAAATCCGGCGCGGTAATATCTGCGGGAAGTCCGCTTTCAAAGCGTGAACGAATTCTGTCATCCAGCGTTTTGATTTCTTTAATAGGACGGTCAAGGGTTACCACTATCTGTTTATTGTTTTGGAAAAGGGTATTAAAGGTGTTGAAAAATTCCTCCTGTGTCTGTTCTTTTCCGGCGATAAAATGAATATCGTCGATCAGCAGCACATCCACATTGCGGAATTTGTTGCGGAAATCGTCAATCGTGCCGAGTCCCAGCTTTCCCTCCTGCAAAGCCTTTATAAGCTGATTGGTAAAATCCTCTCCCCTTATGTATTCGATTTTTTTATAGGGAAAGTTTTTCTTTATTTCGTTCTTTATGGCAAGCATAAGATGGGTCTTTCCGACTCCCGAGGGACCGTAAATAACAAGCGGGTTGTAGGTATTTGCGGGATTGGTCGCTACGGAATATGATGCGGCGTAGGCAAAACGGTTTGTTGAGCCTACAACAAAATTTGAAAAGGTGAAAAAGTCCTCAAACGAAAGCCCGTCGCTAAACTGCTCGGCTTTAAGAATTTTTTCCTCTTCGTCTTCGCAAATAATTCTTACTCCGATTTCAATGCCCATAACCTTTTTTATTGCACCCTTGAGTATGTCCGTATAATTCTGCTCAACCACGCCGCGCATATATTCGTTATCAATTGAAAGGGTAAGCTCGCCGGCTTCAAGCGATACCGGCTTGAGATCCTTGAGAAAACAGTTAAAAGCAACCTCTGAAATTGTTTTTTTGCATTCCTCGCAAACGGCTGCCCAAATGTCTTCAACGGAATTAATTGACATTATGTAAACCATCCTTTGTAGTTATATAATTATCCGATTAATTATACCATAATCCTGATTTTTTTGCAAGGAAAAAGCAATATTTTCTTGAAATAAGGACAAAATAAAAATAAAAGCTTCGGGAGGAAACAAAAACGGCGGTAAGAACAGATCTTGCAATAGAAATTGCGGAGAATTGCGAAAATAATTTTATCGGACATATAAAGAAAGAAAAAAGAAGCGGCAATGTAAATGCTTCGCGGCTGGAGATAAAAACCTCCGAGGAGGAAAGGCTCCTCGGCAGACCCCGCGGCAGGTATATAACGCTGGAATTTCCCGATATTTCGTTTGAAGACCCCGAAAATTTAAGGGAGATAATAAGGGATGAGCTTGAATGTCTGCTGCCCGAAAGAGATGGACTTATATTGGCAGTGGGACTCGGAAATACCGAAATCACCCCCGACGCGTTAGGCCCTGCCGTCGCCCGCGGAATTTTTGCGACGCGGCATATACCGAAGGAGCTTACAAAGGCGGCGGGGCTTGATTTATTGCGGCAGGTATCTGTCATAACGCCGGGAGTTCTGGGGCAGACCGGCATTGAAGCGGGCGAGCTTATTAAGGCGGCGGCGGAGAAAATAAAGCCCGCTGCCTTAATCGTGATAGACGCGCTGGCAGCACAAAGCGGGGACAGGCTTTTTAAAACCGTTCAGCTGTGCGATACCGGCATATCTCCCGGCTCGGGAGTGAAAAATAACCGCGGGGAAATAAGTGAAAAAACCGTCGGAGTACCGGTAATAGCAATCGGCGTGCCTACGGTGATTGACGCCGACACCTTATCCGAAAGGCTCACGGGAATATCACCCGAGAAAAAAAGTGAAATGTTTGTAACCCCGAAGGATGTGGATATGCTCACACAGCGGCTCGCAAAGCTTTTGGCGGAGGCAATAAATATGTTTCTGCAGCCCGAAACAGACCCCGAAATAATTTCCGCACTGGTCTAATTTATGTTACCTCGGCATAAAATTATCTAAAGGGGGGCGGGAAAATGAAAAACGGAGCGGGTGCGGCAAGGCTTATTTGTGTTTTCACGGTGTGTATTTTACTTTTAGGCTACAATTTTTACGGCAGGCTTTTAAAGACCCCTGCGGTACAGGCTGTGAAGCCCGTATCGGAAAAAAGAGAGATTGAAAGCTATGAAAACAGCTCTTCCGCCCCCGAAGAAACGGAGAAAAAGGAAGAAACGGAGTCGGGCGGCAGCACCTCCTCTGTCGCTGCGGCAAGTGTGAAATCGGAGACAAGCGTTCCCGCCGCAGCCAAGGGTACGGTAAAAGGAAAAATAATCAATAATTACATCTCGCCATATAAGTCGGGTCTTTCATATAATAATGTATATGTAAAAAACAGCGCCGGGGTAAATATCAGCATAAAGGAGCTTTTGTCTGCACCGCTTACCTTTAAGATTGAGAAAAACGATAAGCCGCAGGTGCTTATAATGCATACCCATACCACCGAAACCTATATGACCGAAAACACCGATTATTACACCGACGCATTCTCTCCCCGCTCAAGGGATAAATCGGTCAATATGGTGAGCGTGGGCGATATTGTGGCGGAAAAGCTGAACGCCGCGGGAATAAAGACCCTGCATGATACAACAGAACACGATTATCCGAAATACACCGGCAGCTATACCCGCGCGGCAAAAACAATAAACGGGTACCTGAAAAAATACCCGAGTATAAAAATCGTTCTCGATCTCCACCGCGACGCGGCGTCCTCGGGTAACGATAAGGTAAAGCTCACTACCGAAATCGGCGGTAAGCGTGCGGCGCAGGTAATGATTGTTATGGGTTCACAAAGCGGAACGCAGAATCATTTTCCGAACTGGAAGGAAAATTTAAAGCTGGCGCTGCGCCTGCAGCAGACTATTGAAAGCAAATACCCGACCCTTGCGCGCCCCTTAAGCCTTACACCTAACGGTTACAACGAATGTCTTACGAACGGCTCGCTGCTTATAGAATTCGGAACCGACGCAAATACTGTAGACGAGGCGCATTATTCCGCAGAGCTTGTGGGCAATTCGCTTGCGGATTTACTTAATAATCTGAAATAGGGAATGGTTAAAATAAAAAGAGCTTTTTTAAGGTCGTTCGGAATCTCCCTTACGGCGGCAATCTGTATTATAATAGGTATCGGCGGCGTTGCCGCGTCCTATGAGAACACCCGCAGAATAGGCTTCGGAGACTATTCAAAAGCGTTTGAAATAAAGGACGGAAAAATCAAAATTCTCGATTTTGAAATTGAACTTTGAACTTTAGACATTAGATGTTAGACGACAGATGTCAGATGTGCAGACCCTCGGCTCCCTTGTGTAAAGGGAGCTGGCGCTGTAAGCGGCTGAGGGATTGTCAGAAATTAAAGCTTATTTGCAGATTAGATACACAAAGTAAAGTTTCGATATAGATATAAATTTCAGTCTGCAACAACCCCTCCGAGGCGGATTCCCGCCCCATCTCCCCAAACACCGGGGAGGCTATTTTTGGTGCGTGCCACCGTCTCGGCTGCCGCCTCGGTCGGTGCTTCTGCTTCGCAGAGGTGTCCGCAGGACACCCGCACCCCAAACACCGGGGAGGTAGAGGTTTGTGCAGACCGAGGGATTGTTTTAATCCCTTAATTTACCCGCAATTTTAAAGTTGTACAAAAATTAATTTTAAATTATTATTAAAATATTTATTCAAAAAAGGCGAAAATTTATTTAGTCGCAAAAAAAGGTTGACATTTGTAAAACGGGTGATATAATGTTTTTTGAAAAAATGCCGCACAAAAACAATTTCATATTTCAGCAAAACAACCGAAAGGTTGTGACGCAAAGCTAGGTGTCTAAACATTGTTTTAATGCATGGCAGACCGGTTGCAATTTTCACTTTTTAAGTGTTTGTTGCGACCGGTCTTTTTGTTTGCAAAATTCACAAAAAATTGAATAACGGAGGAACAAAATGAAACGAAATGCCGTTAAAACCGTAGGCACGGCAATAGGGGCTTTGCTTTGCGCGGTTTTCGCGTTCCTGCTTGTATGTAATCTCACAATTATTATTAAAGGAACGGTAAATCCCGAAAAGCCGCCGACTGTGTTCGGAGTAACACCTATGGTGGTGCTTTCCGGCTCAATGAGCGGAAACGCCGAGGATCACATTGAGGTGGGCGACCTTATTTTTGATGTAAAGCCCGATATTGCTTCTCTTAAGGAGGGCGATATTGTCTCCTTTATGGACGGCAAGACGGTCGTTACCCACAGGATCGTGAAGCTTTATACCGATTCCGACGGGACAAAAAAGGTAATCACAAAAGGCGATGCCAACAATGCGGAGGATCCTCCGATAAGCACCGATGATATAATAGGTCTTTATAAAGCAAGGATACCGAAGCTCGGAGATTTTGCTTTGTTTCTGCAGCAGCCGCTCGGAATGGCGGTGTTTATAGGTGTTCCGGTATGCGCCTTTATTATTATAGATATTATTCGTCGCAGCCGCAGCCGCAGCAGGGAAACGGAAGAAAACGAGCAGCTCAAGGCAGAGCTTGAAAGGCTTCGTGCCGCTGCGGGCGAAAGCACCGAGGACGGCGAAAAGCAATAAAGCGGACGTCATCAATTTCCCGACTGCCACACGGAAATTGTTGATATATATACAGGTGTTTGCCTGTACGCGGCGGAGACACCGCCGAAAAAACGCAAAAAGACGGAGGAATAATTAAAATGGCATCAAGAAAAAATCACACACTAAAGCTTGCCGGCATTTTATTGGCGCTTGTACTTGTTACATCCTGCTTTGTCGGCGGAACATTCGCAAAATACGTTACCAGCGGTACCGGCAAAGACACCGCACGCGTTGCAAAGTTCGGAGTTACGGTTACCGCCAACGGAACAATGTTTGCAAAGGAATATGATACCGATACAGAAAATGTTAAAGGAACTATTGCCAAATCCGTTGTTTCGGACAAAACGGACGATAAAAATCTTGTGGCTCCGGGAACAAGCGGTAACATGGTAAGCATGACCCTTGCAGGCAAACCGGAGGTTGCCGTAAATGTAAGGTATACAGCAAACGTTACTTTGAGTAATAATTGGGTTTATAAGACAGGCGAGAATGCGGATGAAGAGTTTTATTGCCCGATAACAATTAAGGTCGGCAAAGAAAGCTACTGCGGTTTGGATTATGATAATGCTGATCTTTTCAAATCTGCAGTAGAGACTGCTATAAAAAATAGCAGTGCAAATTATGAGCCTAACACCGATTTAAAGACTGCTAAAGCTCCCTCTGTCAGTTGGGCATGGACTTTTGAAAATGCCGGTCAACATAAAA
The DNA here is from genome assembly GCA_900549055.1 of uncultured Oscillospiraceae bacterium. Classification (GTDB taxonomy): domain Bacteria; phylum Bacillota; class Clostridia; order Oscillospirales; family Acutalibacteraceae; genus UBA737. Next base: position 10,698 of record URNB01000011.1, on the reverse strand, counting down.
AGGAACAAAGCGATGTAAAAGACACATACCTCGGCGATCAGGCCGCCAAAGGCAACGCCGCTACAATCGCTCTTGAGGTTGTAACCACCGTAACCCAGATTGATTAATCTGTACATTTTTTAGTTTGGAGTCCCTCTGTCGGTGGCGGACAGAGGGCTTTCAGGCTTTTATAAGCGCCGTAAAATATGCCCGAAAAGGCGGCTTACGACCCCTGTAAAAGCCCGAAAGCGCTGAATTTCACGAAAGGAGCAGGCGGCTTATGCCTAAACAAAAAACAATATGCAGATGGCTGTTTGTTGCCCTCCTGCTGCTTTTTATTATGCAGGTGCTGCTGCTTCCCGCGGTTATAAGCGCGACCTATGCCACCAAAAGCGTTAAACCCGAGCATATTATAACCTACACGCCGGGCAAGCTTTCGTGGGATGAAAACACCGAAACCGATTCTTCGGGCGCGGCAAGGCTTTTCCTTTTCGATTCGGCTTATGAAAACGCTTCGGCGGATAACGGAGAAAAAACGATTGCTCCCGGAACGCAGCGCGAAAGCGTGATTCGCCTGCTGAATGAAAGCTCGGGCAAAATAAGCTACCGCGCGGTGCTTTTTTATAAAAAGAGCGATAAAGCGCTGCCCGCGTCTCTCACCCTTTCGGGCGAGGGCTTTCGGGATTCCGAAAACACGGCACTGCCGAAGGAGCTGCGGGATATGTCGGTCGTGCGGTCGGTCACGGGCGAGCTTGCGGCAAAAGGGCTGCAGGAGCTTGATGTAAGCTGGCTTTGGGAATTCGAGGACGGCGAAAAAACCGCCGAGCGGGATGAATCGGATACAAGCTTCGGCAATAAAGCCGCCGACGGCAATGCCGATACCTTGAGCGCCGGTGTTTATATTGTGATTGAGGATGAAAACGGCACGGTGCTGCCCGATGTTCCTAAAACGGGCGATACCTCCCGTCTTGCGGCATACATCATTCTGATGTGCTGCAGTGCCTCTTCCCTTTTGGTACTCTTCTTTGCGGGGAGGAAAAGAAAAGATGACCGTTAAAATTTTCCGCAGGGCTTTGCGGGCGCTTGAAATTCTTATTACCGTGATTCTGGCGCTGCTGCTTGCTGCAGAAATTTATGTTTTGGCGGCGGAGAATATTTTTAAAAAGCAAAATGCAACCGTGTTCGGGTTTAAAACCGCCGTGGTGCTCACGGGCAGTATGTCCGGCACGATAGAGCCGAACGATTTAATTGTAACGCGGCGGCAGAAAAGCTATTCCGTAGGGGATATAATCACCTATTCCGCGGGCGGCACGCCGGTTACCCACCGTATAACCGCCGAAACGGAGGATGGCTTTACAACCCGTGGCGACGCAAACAACACACCCGACGCGGAAACCGTGAGACCTAAAATGATAATAGGCAGGGTGGTGCTTATACTGCCGCATATCGGCGTATTTATCAGGTTTTTGAAGACCCCGCAGGGACTTTTGTGTATAATCGCGGTGATACTTGCCGCGGCAGCCGCCCGTGAAATTATCGGGCGCATGAAAAAGAATTAAAGGGAGGCGAGTCTGTTGGCGGGAAAAGGAAAACTCAAAGGGCTGCATTTGCCGCTTCGCGCGTACATTATGTATTTGCTGCTTATCTGCTTTGCGCTGACGGGCGTAACCTTTTCAAAATATGTAACCTCAACCTACGGCGGCGATTCCGCGCGGGTTGCGAAAATAGGAAGCGTCACCGTAACCGAAAACGGCGAGCCGTATAATTCGGATGTTATATGGCGTGTGGCTCCCGGAGCCGATATAACCAAAAACGCGGTCATAAGCTTTTCGGGCAGCGAGCTTGCCTGCTATGTGTTTTTCGAGACCGAGGTCACCGGCTTTGAGCGGCAGGCGGACGGCACCTATTGCTATAAGGATTCCTCGGGCAGGGTGTGGCTTTCCTGGAGCTTTAAGGAGAGCGAATGGGAACACATCACGGTTGACGGAAGAGATGTTTATTACAAGATTGTCGGCGCGAACGAAAGCGTTGACGAATCGGTCATGGCAAACGGCGGACTGATTACCGTAAACCCCGAAATCACAGCCTCCGAGCTTAAAAATATGCCCGATAACCTTTCGATAAATATTAAGGCGTGCGCCGTTCAGTACGGCGGGTTTGAGAGCCCCGAAGCGGCTTACAGAGCCGTAAATAAATAAAAAAGAAAAGGAGGTTCAAACGCGGTGAGAACCAAAAGGATGAAAACAAAAAAGAATTTGCTTACAAAGGCAGTCTCGCTGCTTTTGAGCCTTTGCGTAATAACCGGCGTACTGCAGTCGTTCACACTGACGACCTATTCCGCCTCCGCTCCCGAGGTCACGCTTTACAGCGACGGAAAAATTGCGGAGAATGTTTTTTTCTCACAGTATGAAAAAAAAGAGATAAAGGCGGTTTGCGGCACAAACGGAGTCACCTATAATTGGCAGGTGCTGACCGATACAAATGAGGAGCAATGGACGGATATTCAGGGCGCGGGAAGCGATACATTGAGCCTTTCCTACCCGCTGCTGCTCCCCGTTTTGGACGGGGTGTCAAGCGCATATGTCCGCTGCGCGGTATCCGATGGGCTGACAATCGGCTGTTCCGTCCCCCTTTGCGTTACGGTCTCGCTTGAGGCGGAGACCGCCGCGGCGCCGAAAACCGATAATATATCGGTTAAAAAAATTGTAAAAGCCGCCCGCCGTGCGGCCGCCGCGGCACAGAGTGATGAGAATATAATAACCGTCACCGTGAATTATCTTGACGCGGTATCCTCCCTGCCGATATACACAGGCTTCACCGCCCGAATCGACCGCGGCAGAGAGTATAAAAACACGGTTGTATCGCCCACCTACCTCGGCTATAAGCCGTGGTACAATCCCGATAATTTGGCAGAAACAAACCCTGCCGAATGTAAGGTGCACGGTGCCTCGGTTTATATTGATGTTCCGGCGGATTATGCGAACAGCACCTATACCGTCAATGTTTATTACAAGGCGGATACGGTTTCCTATGCAATCAAATATTTTTTCCAGAATATAAATGATGATTTCTATACCGAAAACTCCGCGCTTTACCGCCGAGGAGCTGCCGAAACCGGCACGATTGTAGATGATGCCGATATAGATTTAGGCGAAGACGAGGCTTACGGCTTTACAAAGCTTTACCACTACCCGCAGGCGGTCGCGGCGGACGGCTCAACCGTTTTTGAAAGCTATTATGACCGCAATTACAGTATGCTTAAATTCGACAATGCGGGCGGCTACGGCACAGACCCGGTTTACGCGCGCTACGGTACGCCGTTTTTGGTGAACAACCCCACCCGCCACGGCTATGTGTTTGACGGCTGGGCACTGCTCGGCGATAACGGCGAGATTGTGCAGGAGCATGCCACTCTGCCGGCAACCGTTCCCGCCGAAAGCCGCAATTACCGCGCGCTTTGGAAAACGGTGAACACGCAGTACACCGTGGCGTACTGGCTGCAGAATGCCGATGACGATGATTACAGCTATATAGGCGCGGTGGAAAAATATGAAAATTCGGGTGAGACCGTTTACCCTAAGGACGATTTGACCGCAACAACCCCGATTTGCGCAGATGATACCCATATAAAATCTACCGATCACACCGAGGACTGCTACCCTAAAAACTTTAAGCATTATGTATATGACGACGAAAAAACAAATGAGGCAAACCGCGAGCTTGTAATCAAAGGCGACGGATCTTCCGTGCTTAATATTTATTACACACGCAAATATTACACCCTGCGGTTTTTTTACGCGAAGGAATATAAAGGCTCGGAGGATCGCAATCCAAACAGAGACCCGAACAATACATTTACCGGTACTCGTTACAGCGTTGTGGGCAACAGCACCTACGGCTTCGGCAATGTGCCGAAAAACAGCGCGTGGTTCAGTAAAAATCAGGATTATTCGCTTGATGATCTGTTTTCCCAGCTCACAGCGTATACATCGGGAGATAAATGGGGAATCATAGATGGCGATTTGCCGAAAATAACCGATCCCGATATTGCCGGCGCACACTATAAAACAGGCGTATACCCTGCCGAGGGCAAGGGCTATAAGGATTCGACCTCAAGCGGAAATTACGATAAATACGGCGACCGCTACCATTATTTTGAGCTGACCGCTCGGTACGGAGCGGATTTGACAAAGCTGTGGCCGGTTGATGTGTTCGGCAAGCTTAGGATTTATAAACCCGAAACACATAATTTGAACGGCGGCAGCAGCGCCCTTACTGATATTAACGGCACAGAGGGCGAGGGCTGGGGTAATTATGCTTATCCGTCCGGTTGGAACGGCGAGTATAAGGTGCAGTATTCCATTTCCAATGCAAATGCCACGGTTAAGGGGCTTTACCAAAAGCTGGACGATACGGTGCTGCTCGGTAAATGGAAGACCACTCAATACGAATATGAAGACAGCGGTAAAATGACCCGCAAAATCGAAACCGAAACCACCGTAGGCGGTAAAAGGGTCAGTTCAAATGTTTGTTACTTCCTTAATTTCTTCGATAACGGCGCCAATGTCAGTTGGAGTGTTCCGAGACAGTGGATATACGAATCGTATGTGCCGGTCTTTCAAAGTGAGCTGAAGGAGTTTTCCGCAGCAGAAGTAAATCAAATCACTGCCGCAAAGGCTCCGACCGAATTGAACGGTCAAACCTATTATTACCGCAACGGCAGTATATACCGTTTATACAACTCCGTTACCACAAACGACGATAATATTATCAAATCGGACGGCAGTGTTTCCGGTCAGACACAGACGGCACTTGAGGGCTTTAAACAGGAAGCCGATTCTACGCGTTACGAGCTTATAGATAACGGTACACTTACCGACAGAAGGCGTTCCTTTACCGCGAGATTTTTTTACACGCGCGATACATTTTCGCTTGTAATGCACAGCCACGGCGAGACCTATTTTGCCAAGTCGGGCGTTGAGTTTAACAGCGCGCTGGACGGCTATGTTTACAATTCCGACGGCACCGTAAAGGAGCCCGAGTACCCCGCGACTCTCGAAAAGGGCGCAGATACCTTTGCGGGGTGGTACACAAGCCCCGAATGCCTTGACGGCACAGAGTATGTAAAGGGTGCAAAAATGCCCGCAAGCAATTTGGCGCTTTATGCCAAATGGGCGCCGCGTACCTACACCGTCAATTTCTTTAAAAATTACGATGATATGCTCAAATACGAAAGCGGAGATTCCTCTGTAAAGCCGCTTGAGAGCCGCACGGTAGAGCACGGCGCGGTGACAGGCAGCGTTAATAATCCCGCAGACGATTTTTCGGGTTATAATTACACCTTCGGCGGCTGGTTTTATATGCGCCTCGGCAAAAAGACGGCATACACGCCGCTGGATATTCCCGTAACGCGGAATCTAAATGTTTTTGCCGATTGGGGGTCGCAGTCCGCACAGCCATACCGCATTCACTACGCGGTGCTTGAGACCGAAAAGGATAAAGCGTGGCTTGAGCTTTTGTATGCCGATGAAGGCGCGCGGTATCAAACGGATTTTTCCTATAAGGTGAAGCTCGGGGATGAGGAGCGCTCGTATGTTTATTTGGAAGCGCGCGACGGCGAGCCTGCGGGCTTCCACCGCGAGATAGCCGATTCTTCAAGGGGATACGCCTATCTCGGCAACACAAGAACCTTTTATCCGAAGACCGGCAATCCGTTTTATCAGCTTTACGACGAGTATAACAACGGCTACTACCCCACCCTTGCAAGCCATTCCGTAACAATTAAATATGAGAACAATAAAAACGAGCCGGAGGAAAATGTTTTCACCTTTACCTATGTGAGCTTAAAGGAGATATCCTACACGGTGGAATACAGATATCTTGAAAACGGCGAGCCTGTTCCGAATGTCCCCGAAGAGGGCAAGAACGGCTCTGTCCTAAAAACCACCACGCTTGCGGTCGTGACCGAGCGCTTTGCCGTTGTTAAGGACTATATCCCCGACGCGTTTTACAAGCGCCTTATCCTTGCGGTGGAAAGAAATGAGGACGGCGAGTATGTCGGTTCAAAGGATAATGTAATAACATTTTATTACACCAAAAACACGGCGAACGCTTATTATGCCGTTCACTACATGCTGCAGAAGCTCGGCGCCGAGGGAGACGATATTACCGCAAAAGACGGTGATAATTATAAGTATTACAACGAAAGCACTTCGCACACCGAGGGAATAGGTGCTGTCGGCAGCGAAATTTTCGTGAAACCTCTTGAATTTACGGGATTCGGAGTATATAATAAGAATGGCTCGGGCGCGGGACTTATAGATTCCGGTAATGGACCGAGCGATATAAAAATGTCGGGAGAAGCTTTCAATATTACGATTTCGGAAAGCGGAACCGAGCTTTATATCTTCTATACCCGCAAGCAGCAGAATTATAAGGTTTTCTATCTGCTTGACGGCACAAACACCGATAATCCCGACAAGCTTGTGTTTGATGCGAACGACCCCGACCGTAAAAACGGTGTTCTGCAACAGGGAATAACGGGCGCTGCCGCATACGGCGCTACCGTTACCGAAACGGCACCGAATATACCGGGAATGACATGCATATCGCTTAAAACGCAGAGCATTGTTTTGAGTCAGAACGAAAAGCAGAATATAATCATATTCTTCTATACGCCGTTGAGCTACAGCGTTCAGTACAAGGCGTGGGAATACGGCGGCGGAACATTTGATGTAACGCAGGAGGTCATTTCCGATGCGGGCAGCTTTAAGGGCTCTGTACCTGCTGCTGCCGAAGGGTATGAATTTGTCGGTTGGTATCTTGACCCCGCGGGCACTGTCGAGGCGGATTCCGAGTTGGTTGACGCTTCAACCAACCGCTTAACACCATCAAGGGATAAGCTGAAGCCCGAGCCGGAAACCAATATCTTCTATGCAAGGTTTATCCCTGCCTTTTCATCGCTCACAATCAAGCGTCAAAACGCCAAAGACGAGGGTAACGGCAGTCAGGTGTTCGTTTATAAAATAACCGCAGTCACCGATTCCGAGCTTACGGTTTACATTACGCTCACCGCCGATGAAAACGGCAGCGGCAGCGTGACCGTAAGAGATCTCCCCTGCCGCGACTACACGGTCGAGCAGGTGGGAAGCTGGTCATGGAGATACAAGGATTCTTCACAAACGGTATCGGTCAAAAAAGGCGTTGACAATACAGTAACATTCAGCAAAGCAGCCGCGGAGCAGTACCGTCTTAACGGAAACAGCGCTCCCGTGCAAAACCGAAGGCAGGGGGTAACCTTATCTTGAAAAAGAAAACAGTTATAGCCCTCTTCGCGGCTTTTCTTACCATAGCAGTCGTCGGCATTACCGTTGCCTTTATGTTCAGGAAAACCTCCGCTAATAATTTGTTCCTCCCGGCGGAGGTTTCCTGCACAATACACGAAAAGCTGGACGGGGCGGAGTATACCTCCGGTACCCGCCACGGCTTTGAAAAGCATGATATCCGGGTTGAAAATACGGGGAATTACCCGGCATATATCCGCGTTCGTTTGGTTTCCTACTGGGTAAATGCGGATAACGAGCCGGTCGGGCTTCCGTCATCATCACCGGATATCGAGCTTCACGAAAATTGGCTCCGTTCATCGGACGGCGCATATTATTACGCTCTGCCTGTTGATCCGGGCAAGCTTACTGTCGGTCTTTGCGAGCCGATAATTCTTCATACAACAAAGGATGAAAACGGCGAAACAGTCTATCAGGCGGTAGATGTGATTGCCGAAGCGATTCAGGCAAAGCCCGCCTCGGCAGCGGGGGAAGCCTGGAAGGTCACCGTCTCATCGGACGGAAGGCTTTCAATCTCTTAATTTTAATGCAATAAATGCTCCCCGAAGCGCTGATTACTGTGCTTCGGGGAGCATATTTTTAATATTACAGGATTAAAGCGTTTCAAGAAAGCGTGCGATTTTATGCGCTAAAATCGCATTGCCGTCATCGTTCGGGTGAAGACCGTCCGGTACATATTTTTGCTGAATAACCGGAATTTTCGGCTGCAAGCCGCTCTCTTTAAATAAATCAAGCACCGGCAGCGAGTAATACTCTGCAACCTCGCGGATGATATTAACATATTCCTTAAGCGTTCCGACAGGCGCGGGCTTATTGTCGCCTTTGGGGCTGTCTTCATTCAATCTGTGCAGAGGGGTGAGTATCACAACGGGCACATCGGGGTATTTTTCGGTAAGCGCGGTATAAAGGCAGTGCAGCGCGCCGTAAAAGGTATAGGGCGTGCGGTCGTCCATTGTGCCGAGCGGCGCATCGCCGTGACCGAAATCGTTAGTGCCGCCGAAAACCACCACAATATCCGCATCATTATCCATTTCGGGCACGCGGGATATAAAATCTCTGTCCCATTTTTCCTCGGTTGGCGTCTTCTGCCTTGCTATGCGTGTGCCGCCTATGCCGTAATTCTGGCATATTGCGCCGTATTCGCGCTCAATTAACATTGTGAACATTTTATCGTGCGAGGAGGTTCCCGCACCCTCGGTTATACTGTCGCCGAGAAAGTTGATTTTTGTACCTTTAAGCTCCATTAAATATTACCTCCGATAATGTTATATGGATATTATAGCATTTTTAAAATACAAGTCAACAATACATTTTAATGAATCGTTAACAATTTGTTAACAACAGAGTGCTGCAGATGTTCTATACTATATGTCAGTGAAAGTCAAACTCTCAAAAAAGGTGATAAATTTATGCGTACAAAACAGTTTAAATCCGAATCAAAAAAGCTTATGGATATGATGATAAATTCAATTTATACCCATAAGGAAATTTTCCTGCGCGAGCTTATTTCCAACGCAAGCGACGCGCTGGACAAGCTATATTTCCGCTCGCTTACCGATAATTCGGTGGGTATTGCGCCCGACGATTTTGAGATACGCCTGGAAATAAACAAGGACGCCCGCACCCTTAAAATAATCGATAACGGCTGCGGAATGACCGAGGACGAGCTTGATAAGAACCTCGGTACGATTGCAAAATCGGGTTCGCTTGCCTTTAAGCAGGAGAACGAGAAAAAGGAAAATGTTGATATTATAGGTCAGTTCGGCGTCGGCTTTTATTCGGCGTTTATGGTGAGCGATAAGGTAACGGTTGAAAGCCGCGCCTTCGGCTCGGATGAGGCTTTTCGCTGGTCCTCATCGGGAGCGGACGGCTACACGGTCGAGCCCTGCGAAAAGGAAACGGCGGGCACCACTGTAACCCTGCACATAAAGGAAAACGAGGGGGACGATAATTACGATGAGTTCCTCGACCAATACAGAATAAGCGCGCTTGTAAAGAAGTATTCCGATTACATTCGCCACCCGATTCGTATGGAGTTCACAACAAAAGAGCCCGTGCCGAAAAAGGAGGGCGAGGAGGATAAGCCCACCGAATATAGGGACGTTACTGAAATACGCACCCTCAACAGCATGGTGCCGCTTTGGAAAAAGCAGAAAAGTGAAATAAAGCCCGAGGATTACAACAATTTCTATAAAGAAAAGTTCTATGATTACGACGACCCCGCCCGCGTTATACACACCAAAACCGAGGGTCAGGCAACCTATTCCGCACTGCTGTTTATACCCAAACACCCGCCGTTTGATTACTACACAAAGGAATATGAAAAAGGCTTGCAGCTTTATTCAAAGGGCGTGCTTATAATGGATAAGTGCGCAGAGCTTCTGCCTGATTATTTCAGCTTTGTAAAGGGACTTGTTGACAGTGAGGATCTTTCGCTCAATATTTCGCGCGAGACCTTACAGCACGACGGGCAGCTGAAGCTTATTGCCAAGACCCTTGAAAAGAAGATAAAATCGGAGCTTGAAAAAATGCTCAGAGATGAGCGCGAGGCTTACGAGGAATTTTTCAAGGCGTTCGGCATACAGCTTAAATTCGGAATTTACAACGATTACGGCGCACATAAGGAAACCCTGCGCGACCTGCTAATTTTCCGCTCCTCAAACGAGAAGAAGTATGTTACCCTTAAAGAGTATGTAAGCAGAATGAAGGAGGGGCAGGATTCTATCTATTATGCCTGCGGCGAGACAGACGAAAAGATTGATATGCTGCCGCAGACCGACGCGGTAAAAGATAAGGGCTACGAAATACTTTACCTTACCGAAAATGTCGATGAATTCGCCCTTAAAATGCTGGCGGAATACGACGGCAAAAAGTTCGTAAATATTTGCGATAACGATTTGAATCTTGACAGCGAGGACGAAAAGAAAGCGCTTGAAGAGGAAAACACCGCCGCGAAGGATATGTTTGAGGCGATGAAGGAAAGTATCGGTGATAAGATAAACGCCGTCCGCTTTACAAACAAGCTTAAGGACCACCCCGTATGCCTTACAAGCGAGGGCGGAATTTCACTCGAAATGGAAAAGGTGTTAAACTCTATGCCGGGAGCGGAGCAGAATAAAGTAAAGGCGCAGCTTGTGCTTGAAATAAATGCAAACCACCCGATTGCCGAAAAGCTGAAAACGCTTTATACCGAGGATAAGGAAACCCTCGGTAAATACGCAAAGCTGCTTTACGGCGAGGCGTGCCTGATAGGCGGTAAGAGCGTTCCCGACCCCGCAGAGCACAGCGCGCTTGTCTGCGAGCTTATGACAAAGTAAAATTCAAGCCGCAATATAATAAAAATTGAGAAAACCCGCGCCGTCCGCAGTAAGTAAGC
>URNB01000010.1 GCA_900549055.1 uncultured Oscillospiraceae bacterium | reverse complement strand
TTTTCACGATAAATGCAACCTTTTCGTACTGTTGCATTTACTTTGAGAATTTACGAAAAAATTTCCGTTGCCCATAAAGCCGCAGCGAGCAGGTTTTTAACGCTTTGCCTGCCACGGCTTTATATCCTTCAGCTCTTCAAAAAGCGCTTTGTATGATTCAAGGCGGCTTTTTTGTATTTCGCCGTTTTCAGCCGCCGCAATAACCCCGCACCCCTTTTCGCAGGTGTGCGTGCAGGAAGTAAAGCGGCAGCCGCCGCTGTATTCATATAAATCGGGGAAACAGGAAATGAGCCTTTCCTTAAATTCATAGTCGCCGCCCGTTTCAAGCGAGGAAAAGCCCGGTGTATCGGCAATATAACCGCCGTCCGTCAGGCGCAGCAGCTCTGTATGGCGGGTGGTGTGGCGGCCTCTGCCGAGCTTTTCGCTGACTTCCCCTGTTTTAAGCGCGGTATTTCCGAAAATGCGGTTTAAAATGCTCGATTTCCCGACGCCGGAGTTGCCCGTCAGAACACTTATTCCGTTCGAAAATTCACTTTTAAGCGCGTCTATTCCCTCACCCGTTTCGGCGGATACGGTAAACACCCTGAAGCCTGCGGCGCGATAAATACTCTCCCAGCAGCTGAAATCCCCCGCGTCGCACTTGTTAAATACAATAATCGGCTCTATTCCGTGGTACACGGCAATCGCCGTAAGGCGGTCTATTATGTATTCGTTGGGAGCGGGGTTTTCAAATGATGAAACTATAAAAAGCCTGTCGATATTTGCAACAGGCGGGCGGGAAAGAAAATTTTTGCGCGGCAAAACAGCGGTGACAACGCCGCTGCCGCCCGATAATTCAAATTCCGCCCTATCTCCGACCAAAGGGGAAATTCCGCTTTTGCGGAAATTTCCCCTTGCCCTGCATTCATATACCGCGCTGCCGTCGTCAATATAATAAAACCCCGACAGCGCTTTAATAATTATACCTGTCAATTGAAATCCTCGTTATCGGACGAAGAAGTATCGGCATCCAGCTTTTTATAATCGTCGTAACTGCCCACTCGCTTGGCTGTACCCTCTTTGAAGTCCACGGTTATTACCTGATAATCAAGCGCTTTGCTTGAAGCAGACCTTATTTTTACCGTGTAAGTGCCGCTGTCTCGCTTTGAAGTGACATTTTCAAAGGTGTACTTGCTGAGCTGTGTGGCGTCAAGCATTTTGCTTTCGGCAACCGCTACGCCGTCCTCCCAAAGCGATATATAATACTGCTCCAGCTGCAGATCGCTCGGCAGGCTGACGGTTATATTAGCCGAGAAGCCTTTATTTACATATATCTTAACGGTCGAGCCCTCGGCGATGCTGCTGCCGCTTGCCGGCTCTTGCTTAATAACGTAGCCCACCGGCGCATACTCATAGCCGCTGCCCTTTGAGTAATAAACCTCTTCAACCTCGGCAATAAGCTTTTTGTCCTTCAAAAGCTTTTCGGCGTCCGCCTGTTTCATGGTGGTAACCGACGGAGCGTTAACGTTCTGTATAGTCTTGCCCGAGCTTACATAAACGGTAATCTTGGCGTTTTCTTCAACAACCTCGGTGCGTTGCGGCGAGGTCTTTATAATAAGACCCTTTTCAACGTCCTCGCTGGGCATTTCGGTTATAACGGTGGTAAAGCCCGCCGCCTTAAGCTCTGAAACGCCGGCGGATTCGGTCTTGCCGTAAACATCGGGCACCTTTGTTGTAGACTGCCCCTTGCTGATAAACAGGGTTATGGTAGCGCCTTTTTTAAGCTTTTGCCCCTCTGCCTTTGACTGCTCATAGATATATCCGTAAGCGTAATCGGCGTTGGACTCCCATTTTTCCTCAAACTTAAAGTTTGCCTTGTATTCATCGTTTGAGGTTACGTCCTCAAGCTTTTGACCTACAAATTTCGGGCAGGTAAGCTCTGAACCCGTGCTCGATAAAAGTTTCGGCACAAATATTGCCGCAAGTATAACTATAGCGATAACCAGCGTTACGGCAATGCCCGCCAGTATCGGAATCATATTATTCTTTTCCTTGGGTTCTTCCTCCTCGCGCTCGGGTATCTGAACACTGTCGTAATCAAATGCGGCGGGAGCAAATTTTGTGGGAGAATCGTCCACAAAATAGGAATAATCAAAGGTGAGCGACGGGTCTTTTCTGAAAGCGCCGAGGTCGCACAGCATTTCGGAAGCCGACTGATAGCGGCGCTCGGGGTTTTTCTGCATTGCGTGCATGGTTATCTGCTCAAGCCCCAACGGAATCGAGCCGTTTATCTCGGTGGGCAGCTGCGGGTCGCGCTGCAGCTGCATTATAGCAACCGAAACCGCGCTTTCCGCCTGGAAGGGCAATTGACCCGTAAGCATTTCGTAAAGCATAACGCCTACCGAGTAAATATCGGTCTTTTCATCGGTACGCTCTCCCCTTGCCTGCTCGGGGCTGATGTAATGAACCGAGCCTATAGCCTTATCAGTTATGGTGCGCTGCTCGCTCCTTGCAAAGCGGGCAATGCCGAAATCGGTCACCTTAATGGTGCCGTCGGGCAGCACCATTATATTCTGCGGCTTTACGTCTCTGTGCACAATGCCCTTATCGTGCGCGTGCTGGAGTCCCTTTAATATCTGAATGGTGAAGTGCACCGCGTCCTTCCAACGCAGGCTGCCCTCACGCTCGATGTACTCCTTAAGGGTAATGCCCTCAATGTATTCCATTACGATATACTGTATAAGGTCGCCGAAGCTAACGTCAAACACCTTTACAATATTCGGGTGGGAAAGCATTGCAATAGCCTTTGATTCGTTTTTAAAGCGGCGGACAAACTCCTCGTTTGAAATAAATTCTTCTTTCAGGATTTTAACCGCCACTATACGGTTTTCCTGATTATCGTATGCCTTGTATACTACCGCCATACCGCCTACGCCGATTATTTCCTTAATCTCATATCTGCCGTCAAGCCGTTTTCCTACAAATTTATCCATATGTTTTTATCCTTTCTGACGTTACTTTGTAACCGTGACAACCGTTATATTATCGCCGCCGCCGTTTTCGTTGGCCTCTTCAACCAACCTTTCGGCAACCGCGGATATATCGTTATTTTGAAAGACCTTTAAAATATCCTTATCGTCAAGGAAATTTGTAAGCCCGTCCGAGCAAAGCAGCAGCGTATCGCCGTCGGACAGTGTAAGACAATCGCTGTCAACCGCCACATTCTCTTCGGCGCCCAGCGCCCTTGTAATAACGTTTTTGCGCGGGTGAACCTTTGCATCCTCGGGGGTTATTTTCCCGCTCTCTATAAGCGACTGTACTACCGAGTGGTCGCGGGTCAGCTGTTTTATCTCACCGTTTACAAGGTAAATTCGGCTATCCCCCACATGGGCTATAACCGCCGTACCGTCCTTTACAAACGCTGCGACGGCGGTTGTTCCCATGCCGGCGAGCTCCGCGTTGTTTACCGCCTTATCATAAAGCGATATATTCGCGCTCACAATAGCGTTTTTAAGCGTTTTTTCGGTGTCGGTCATATCCATTCCGTCTCGGTAGGAGCGTATAACATACTCCGAAATATGCCGCACGGCAAGCTCGCTTGCAACGTTTCCGGCATTGGCTCCCCCCATGCCGTCACAAACCACCGCGAAAACCGAGCCGTCGGTTATTTTACCGGCAAAGTAGGCGTCCTGATTATCGGTACGCACCCGTCCTCTGTCGGTTTTACTGAATATCTGCAATGCTTTCACCCTCCTTTACCCGTTTTCTGAGCTGCCCGCACGAGGCGTCTATATCCGCCCCCAGCGTTCGGCGCACCGTAGCGTTCACGCCGTTTGCGGCAAGCCTTTCTTTAAAACGGAGTATTTTATTTCTGTCCGGCTTTTTAAAGGAATTCTCCTTTACCGGATTTGCAGGTATAAGATTAACATGGCACATAATGCCCTTGAGCTTTTTTGCCAGCATATCCGCGCAGGCGTCGGAATTATTTACGCCGTCTATCAGCGCGTATTCAAAGGAAATTCGCCTTGTGGTGACCGCTTGGTACTCTTTGCAGGCGGCAAGCAGCTCATCTATATTCCACCGCTTGTTAACGGGCATTACGGAAGAACGTATATCGTCGCTCGGGGCGTGCAGCGAAATTGACAGCGTTATGGGAAGATTGTATTCCTTGAGCTTTTTTATGCCCGACACCACACCCGAGGTGGAAAGGGATATGTGGCGAAGCCCTATATTAAGCCCGTTTTCATCCGATACAAGCTTTAAAAACCGCACCGAATTATCAAAATTGTCAAGCGGCTCGCCCATGCCCATCATAACTATATTGGAAACGCGTATGTTATTATCCCGCTGAACCGCCGTTATCTGCGCCAGCATTTCGGAAGCCGTGAGACTTCTTGTAAGTCCGTTTATGCCCGAGGCGCAAAATTTGCAGCCCATTCGGCAGCCCACCTGCGTTGAAATGCAAACGGTGTACCCATGCTCGTATTTCATCAGCACGGTTTCAATAAGCTCGCCGTCAAAAAGGCGGAAAACGTATTTCACCGTTTCATCGAGGCGTGATGCATACCTGCGCTCGGTTTCGGCGCCTGCAATATATGCGTCAGCTTTAAGCCTTTCGCGCAGCGCTTTTGAAATGTCGGTCATTTCGTCAAAATCGGTAACGCCCGACTGCAGCCAGTGAAATATCTGCTTTGCGCGAAAGCGCGGCTCGCCCATTTCGGATAAATAATTTTCAAGCTCGGGCAGATACATTGACCTTATATCGATTTTACTCAAGCGGAGCGTTTCCCTCCTTTATCAGTAACGCGCAGTAGAACCCGTCTGTTTTATCAATATGCGGCATATATGTGTGTTCATACGCTTTACGGAACATATTATAACGCATAATAAACGAATTTACAAGATTTTCATTTTCGTTTTGCCTTAACGTGCAGGTGGAATATAAAATTCTGCCGCCCGTTTTAACATACCGTGCAGCGTTTTCAAGTATTTTAAGCTGCGTTTGTGTAAGCGTTTCGTCAAGGCAAACACCTTTATATTTAATTTCGGGCTTGCGGCGCAATACGCCCAGCCCAGAGCAGGGAACATCACACAGCACCAAATCGAATTCGCCGAGGGTTTCATCATAAATTTCGGCGTTTGCCGTTTTCGGCTTTATAATGCCGATTCCGAGTCTCTGTGCACCGCTTTCGATAAGTCTTACGCGCTGTTCGTACAAATCGCAGGAAATTATTTCGCCCGCGTTTTGCATAAGCATTGCCGCGGTAAAGCTCTTGCCGCCGGGAGCAGCGCATATATCAAGCACTCTTTCCCCCGGCTTCGGATCTGCCGCACCGACCGCCCTTTGAGAAGCAAGATCCTGTGCATAGAAAAGCCCCGATTTATAAAGCTCGTTTTCCGAAATATCGGAGCAGTGCTTTAAAACAAGCGCGTTTTTATCTTCGCTTATTTCGGCAGTAATTCCCTGTTCTTTCAGTTTCCCCGCCAATTCCTCGGCGCTTATTTTTAAGGTATTTACCCGCACGGTAAGCGGCGGGGTATCAAGGCTTGCAATTAAAAGCTGCTTTGCGGTTTCGGTACCGTAGTCCTTTACAAACGACCCCACAACAGCGGCGGGACAGGAATATTTTACCGAAAGTGACTTTATATCACTGCCATCGGGCAGCTTTACTCTGTTTCGCAAAATATTTCGCAAGACCGCGTTTACAAAGCCTGAGTTTCCGCTTTCCTTTGAGCCTTTTACAAGCTTTACCGCCTCGTTTACCGCGGCGCTGTCGGGTATTTTATCCATATAATATATCTGGTAAACGGCGGTTCTTAAAGTGTTTATTGTAAGCGGCGCTATTTTTTTCACGGGGGTTTTTACAAACTGCGAAATAATGTAATCAAGGGTTATTTTACGGTCAAGCACGCCGTAAAACAGCGCGGAGGCAAGCGCCCTGTCAGCTCCCGTCAGTTCCGATTTCGATAAAACCTCATTGAGCACTATATTAGAGTACGCCGCGCCGCAGTTTACACGCATTAGGGCGTTTACGGCGGTTTTACGTGCGTCAGCCATTTTCGTCCTCAATTTCGGTGCCCAAAGCTATGGGTCTGCCGCATAAATACTGCTTTGCGCTCATGGGCTTTGAGCCCTCGGGCTGTATCGTCTCAAGTGAGATTGCATTTTCCCTGCAAGCGACAATAAGCCCGTTATCGCTTTTAAGCACCGTGCCCGCCGTTCCGCGCATATTTACAACGCGGCTCTTTATTATTTTTATACGCTTGCCGCCCGATATAAAGAAAGCAACAGGCCACGGGTAAAAGCCGCGCACCGCGTTGTGAACCTCTTCGGCGGTCATATCGTGAAAGCTGATTTTCGCCATTTCCTTTTTTATAATCGGCGCCGATGTAGCTTTGCTTTCATCCTGCTTTATAGGGGTAACGCTGCCGTTTTCAATATCTGCAAGGGTTTTTACCAGTAATTCTGCTCCTATAACCGAGAGCCGCTCAAAAAGCTCGCCCGCGGTTTCTTCCGCGCCTATTTCGGTAACGGCGGTTTTTAAAATATCGCCGGTGTCCATACCCTTATCCATTTGCATTGCGGTAACGCCTGTTTCCTTTTCGCCGTTTACAATGCACCACTGTATCGGCGCCGCTCCCCTGTATTTCGGTAAGAGCGAGGCATGCCCGTTTATGCAGCCGTAGCGGGGCAGGGTTAAAATTTCCTCCGGTAAAATTTTACCGTAAGCCACCACCGCTATAGCATCGGGTGCAATATCCCTTATTATCCTTTCCGCCTCGCCGTCGCGCAAATTACGCGGCTGAAAAACCGGTATTCCGTGCATTTCGGCGCATACCTTTACGGGCGGCGGGGTAAGTATCTGCTTTCTGCCCACGGGCTTATCGGGCTGGGCGAAAACCGCCGCAACGGTGTGACCCGCATTTATTAACGCCTCAAGCGTTTTAACCGCATAATCTGGGGTGCCCATAAAAACTATTTTCATTAAGAAAACCTCGGCTTATTTTTTAATTCTGTCTATATAAAGTATTCCGTCAAGGTGGTCAATTTCGTGGCATATAGCCCTTGCCTTAAAGCCCTCGGCTGTAAGTTTAAAGGGCTTTCCGTTTCTGTCCTGCGCGTGAACTTTTACTTTCATAGGTCTTACAACGTCCTCATATCTGCCGGGAATGGAAAGACAACCCTCCTGCCCCTCCTGGCTCCCGCTTTCCTTATCTATTACAGGATTTATAAGCTCAATAATTCCATCGCCCACATCTACTATACAGTATCTTCTGAGTATTCCCACCTGCGGTGCGGCAAGCCCCACGCCCTCGGCTTTATACATGGTATCCGCCATATCGTCAAGCACGGTTGCCAACCTTTCATCAAAGTTAAGCTGTGTGCGGCACACCTTGCGCAGGATGTCGTCCCCTATTTTAACAATGTTTCTTATTGCCATACGGCAGGTCCTCCTATATTACGGTTTCGGGGTTCATATCCGCCGAAACGGTCGCGTCCTTTGTCAGTTTTATGTCAAGCGCCCGCCGCAGCAGCTCCCTGAAGCGTTTGCCCTCGCGGCACTTTATTATCATTCTGTATCGGTACTTGCCGTTCACCCGCGGTACAGATGCGGGCGACGGACCGAGAATTATCAGCTTAACATCCTTATATTCATTTTCAAGCATACCGCGAACGGCGCGGAATACATCGGTTATCGCCTTTTCGGCGGCTGCGCGATCTGCCGCGCGGGATATGACCGCGCAAATATCGCAGTACGGCGGGTATACCATAAGGCGGCGGGTCATAATTTCTTCCTCATAAAATCCGTCGTAATCCTGGCGGGCGGCAAGCTTTATAACGCTGCTTTCGGGGTTCATGCTCTGAATTATCGCAAGCCCTCTGTCTCCGCCGCGCCCCGCTCTGCCCACAACCTGGGTCAGCAGCGAAAAGGTTCTTTCAAAGCTGCGAAAATCCTCACTGTAGGTAGCACTGTCCGCTCCCAACACACCCACAAGCGTTACGTTGGGAAAATCAAGCCCCTTTGCCACCATTTGCGTGCCTAATAAAATATCATATTCGCCCGCGGCAAAGGCTTCAAGGTACATGGCGTATGAATCGGCAGCCATAGTGCTGTCGGCATCCAGCCTTAAGACACGCGCCGAAGGGAAAAGATTTTTCAGCTCCTCTTCCACCTTTTGCGTACCTGCACCCAAAAATTTCATATGCTGCCCGCCGCACTTGGGGCATTTGTCGCCCCGCGGCACAGAATACCCGCAATAATGGCACATAAGCCTGTGATTCGCCGAATGGTAGGTAAGCGAAATGCTGCAATTGGGGCAGCTCATAACATACCCGCACTCGGGGCAGGAAACATATGTATTATGCCCGCGCCTATTCAAAAGAAGTATAGCCTGCTTTTTTTCTTCGAGCACGCCGGTCAGTTTTTCGTAAAGTCGGCGGCTTATAAGCGATGAATTTCCGCTTAAAATTTCCTGCTTCATATCCACCGTTTCAACCTGCGGCAGCACTGCCCCGCCGAAACGGTTTTTAAGCCTGTAAAGCGAATATTTACCTATTTTAGCCTCGGTAAAGCTTTCTACCGAGGGAGTAGCCGAGGCAAGGCACAAAAGCGCCTTGTTGTATTTTGCCCTGAACCGCGCTAATGTTCGCGCGTGAAAGCGCGGCGACTGCTCGGATTTATAGGTGTGCTCCTGCTCTTCGTCAATTATAATAAGCCCTAAATTTTCAAAGGGAGCGAATATTGCGCTGCGCGTGCCCACGGCTATAAGCGCATCGCCGTTTTTTACCCGCTGCCATTCGTCCATGCGCTTGCCCATTGACATAGCGCTGTGGAAAACCGCTATTTTATCGCCGTAGCGCGAAGCGAAAATACCGAGTAATTGCGGAGTCAGGGATATTTCGGGCACCATAACTATTACGCCGCGGTTATCCGCTATGACTCGATCGGCAAGCTTTAAAAACACCTGCGTTTTGCCCGAGCCCGTAACCCCGTAAAGCAGCGATACCGCGCCCTCGTTTTTCTCATACTCTGCGGTCATACCGTCATATGCCGCCTGCTGCTCGTCGGTCAGCGCAATTTCGGTTTGCTCTGCCTCAAGCCCCTGCTTTATAACCGTTCTGAATACCCGCTTTTCATAGGGTATTAAAAAGCCCTCGGCTATAAGCTTATCGGTGACTCCTGCCGATACTCCCGTGAAATAGCGCAGCTCCTTAATGCTTATGCTCCCCGCCTCGCGCACGAAATTAAATATCTCGCGCTGTCTCGGGGTCAGCTTTTCTTCGTTTACATCATCCGTCAGGGCGGCACGCACCCGCTTTTCGCCCGCGTCGTTTACGCGGCGGCGGCTTTCCCTGTTTTTGAAAAGCGCCTCCTTTTCGCACATTTCCTCCAGTATATCCGAAGTAATGCCGAGCTTACGTTTAACCGCACCTTCCTCTTTTTCGCCGCTTTTTAAAAGGTAATCGAAAACCGCTTTTTCGGTATCGTCCAAAAGTGAGAGCGCCGAAAAATCCTCATTGGCGGAAAAATTGTTTACAAGGCGGTAATTAAGCCCTGCGGGGAGTGCGGCATGCACCGCGTCATAATAAGTGCAGAAATAATGCTCGCGCAAAAAAAGGCATAGCCCCAGCATTTCACGCGTTAAAACGGGCTGTTTATCGGTAACAGAAATAATTTCCTTTAAATTATCCGTCTGAGTTTCGCAAACGCTGAAAATCATTCCCTGTTTTTTTATATTGCCCTTGCCGAAGGGCACGGTCACTCTGCACCCCGGCACAGCGCCGCAATTTTTTGGGAGCGCATACGAATAAAGCCTGTCATACGCGTTTGTTGCACCGTCAAGTGCCACCTCCGCCGCAAGCCCCGTCATACAAGCTCCCTCCTTTTTAATCAGTCGTTTTTCTCGTCTATCTCCGCCGCCATTTTATCAATAGCAATGCTTACCGGCTTTTCGGTTGAAAGGTCGCCGGTCTCCTCCATTTCCTGCGCGATCTCGCGCGCGTTATGCGCCACATCGATAACAAGACGGTATCTGTTGTCATAGTTCTTTATAAGCTTGCCTATATTCGGATTTAACATTCTGAAAGCACCTCGTCAATAATTTTGGTTTGTCTGTCCGTTTTCAAGCGGCTGCTCAAAATTACGGACATAATATCATCGGCTGCCGCCGTAATATCCTCATTTACTACTATATAATCGTATTCCGCCGCGCGTTTTATTTCGCCGAGAGCGGAGGTAAGCCGCTTTTGTATAAGCTCCTCGGATTCCGTGCCTCTGCCAGAAAGCCGCCTTTTAAGCTCTGCGAATGACGGCGGCATGATAAATATGCTCACCGCCTCGGGCATTTTTTCGCGTATCTGCGCCGCACCGTTTACATCTACCTCTATTACCATATCCTGCCCGTTTGCAACAGCTCTTTCAACCGGCTCGCGGGGAGTACCGTAATAGTTCCCCACGAACTCGTTGTGTTCAAGCAAACAGTCATTTTTCAGCATATCCTCAAACCTTTCGCGGGTGATAAAGTTATACTTTTCACCCTCGCGCTCGCCCACGCGCATAGCCCGCGTTATAGATGAAATAGAGAAAAGCAGCTCGGGCATTTTTTTGAAAAGCTCGGTCATTACCGTGTCTTTTCCCGAACCCGAGGGCCCCGAAATAATAAAAACTCCGCCTTTATTCATCCTCTTCCTCCTCGTCGTCTACCGCATTTTCATCCTCTGTCATACGGTTTGCAACCGTTTCCGATTGCAGGTAGGTCAGTATAATATGGTCGCTGTCGGTAATAATTACCGCGCGTGTGCGCCTGCCGTGGGTTGCGTCAATAAGCGTGCCGCGCTCCTTCGCGTCCTGAATAATGCGCTTTATCGGGGCGGATTCGGGGCTTACTATCGCAATCATTCTGCCGGCAGACACCATATTGCCGAAGCCTATGTTGACCAGCTTCATAAAACATCACTCTTTCTCTTAGACAATACAATCAGGTCACAATGCTTCCCATAGCGGAAAATTTGTCCGTTTATATTGTCTATTCAATATTCTGTATCTGTTCTCTTATCTTTTCTATTTCGGCTTTGATATCAACCACCGTGTGCGCAATTTCAATATCCTGCGCCTTTGAGCCTATGGTATTCGCTTCCCTGTTCATTTCCTGAACTATAAAATCAAGCTTTCTGCCCACGGGTTCGTCGCTTTCAAGTAAAGCACACAGCTGACTTATATGGCTTCTGAGCCGCACCGTTTCCTCATCCACCGCCGTTTTATCGGCAAATATCGCGGTTTCGGTAAGCAGTCGCTGCTCATCGACAGATGCGTCTGATAGCAGCTCCCTTATTCTCTGCTCCAATTTATCACGGTACGCCTTTACTGTTTCGGGAGATTGCTTTTCAATAAATTCAACCTTCCCCAGTATCAGCTCCGCGCGGTACCGCACATCCCTTTCAAGCTTTATGCCCTCCGCTTCGCGCATTGCAATAAAGCTCTTGAGCGCCTCATCCGCCGCGCCGAGAACCACTGCGGTTACGGTTTCCTCCGCCGCCTGCTGCTTTTTCACATTGAAAATATCCGCCGCGCCCACAAGAGACGACAGCTTTATATCATTTTCGATTCCGTAACGCTCCGAAAGCTTTTTAAGCGCCGCAAAATATGCGTCGGCAAAGGGCTCATTTATTTCAATAAGCGTGCTGTCAGCCCCGTTTTCTTCAACCGTTACCGATATTTCAAGCTTACCGCGCGAAATTTTGCCGCGGCAAAAATCTTTAAGCGGCTCTTCAAGGTAGGCACAGCCCCTCGGCAGCCGTGAAGAAAATTCAAAATATCTGTGATTTACGGATTTCAGCTCCACCGTGACCTCAAGCCCGCTTTCGCACAGCTTGCCTCGGCCGAAGCCGGTCATACTTCTGACCATTGACATTCACTTCCGTTATATATATTCATATTATTTTATCAAAAAACACCATGTAAAGTCAACCTCTATATGATTTTGTAACCTTTTTTTAACCTTTCCCGCTTCCGATACACCACGTATCGGCGGTGAATTTTTTAATTTTATTGTTGCGGTTATACGGAATTTATGTTATATTAATAATACTAAATAATTCGGGTGATCAGATGAAATTGGTGATGAGCATCGTTTATGTTGCCGTATTAGGCGTTCTTGCTCATTATATAGGCGAATCCCTGCCTCGCAGCCGTTTCAGTGAAACAGGCTTTTTTTATCGCGCCCGCGACTGGGAAAACGGCGGTGCGGTTTACGAAAGAATCGGAATCAGGAAATGGAAGACACGCCTGCCCGATATGAGCCGCATCATGCGGGATATGCTGCCGAAGCGCGTTACATACGACGCCACAAGCGAAAGCCTCACCGCGCTTATAAGAGAAACCTGCGTTGCGGAATTTATTCATTGCTGGCTCTGCGTTTTCTCTTTCGGCATCTACCTCATTTGGAAAAACTATATCGGAATTATTTTAATGTTCGTATTTATATTCTGTAATATTCCGTTTATTCTTATTCAGCGGTATAACAGACCGCATCTTATAAAGCTGCGTGACAGAATGTTAAGGAGAGAAATAAAGAAACAATGCGATTGCTGATATTATCCTGCAACACCGGCGAAGGGCATAACTCCGCCGCCAAAGCGATAAGAGAGTATTTTCTTTCGAATAATGACGAATGCGATATAAAGGACGCGCTTGCCTTTTGGTCGCCCGAAAAATCCAAGCTGATAAGCAAGGGGCATGTTCTGATATACAGAAAATTCCCGAAGCTTTTCGGCGTAAGCTACCGTTTTGAGGAAAATCATCCCCCGAAGGACGGAGATGAATCCCTTATTTACGAGCTTGTGATTAAGGGCTGCAATTCGCTTTATGAATTTTTGCAGACCGAAAAATACGACGCTGTGGTCTGCACCCATGTCTTCTCGGCAATGATGATGACCGAGCTTAAAAAAAGGCGTAAAATAAATATCCGCTCATATTTCGTCGCAACCGATTACACCTGCTCGCCGGGCGTTAACCAAACCGCTATGGACGCATATTTTATTCCGCACAAAAAGCTTATTAAGGAATTTGCCGATAACGGTCTGCCTATGTCGCGCATAATCCCTTCGGGCATTCCGGTACGACGCGATTTTTATAATAAAACAGAGCCGCAAAAGGCAAAACGCACCCTTTCGCTTCCGCAGGATAAGCGCGTTGCGCTTTTAATGTGCGGCAGCATGGGCTGCGGCCCCATTAAGGATTTAGCAGAGCTTTTGCCGCAACAGCTGCCCGAGGACGCGTTGCTTGTGATCATCTGCGGTAATAATGTAAAGCTTTACCGCTCGCTTACAAAATACTCGCTGCCGGATAATGTGCGGGTAATCGGCTTTACAAGCCGCATGCCGCTTTATATGGATGCTGCAGAGCTGATTTTAACAAAGCCGGGGGGACTGAGCACCACCGAGGCGGCGGTCAAGGGGCTGCCCATGATATTTATTGACGCCGTTCCCGGCTGCGAAACGCGGAATATAGAATTCTTCATTTCCAACGGCTGTGCGGATATGCGCGAGGGAGCCATTAAGCTGTGTGATGCGGTTTGCGATTATCTCGAAATCCCGTCAAAGCTCCACAAAATGTCGCAAACGCTTAAGGACGAATTTTCCGGCTGTGCTGCCGAAATCATCAGAGAACATATAGTTAAGGATGCAGACTGTGTATATGGTAGACTATAGAAAATTACGACCGGGCAATTTAAATTCCCCGGAATTCAAGCACCTGCTTTTGCTGCTTTACTGGCCGATTTACGGCGCGGTATTTTGGCTGCTCGAACGCGGGCTTTCACTCAACTATCACGCCGTGGAGGCGGACCTTGACGCAAAAATTCCGTTTTGTGAATTTTTTGTTTTTCCGTATTATTTTTGGTTTGTCTTTTTGGTGGGGATACATCTTTACACCTTGTTTTTTGACATTCCCGCCTTTAAAAAGCTGATGTATTTTATAATTATAACCTACACAATTACCACCGTTATATATATTTTTTACCCCACAAAGCAGGAACTGCGCCCGACCGAATTTGTTCGGGATAATTTCTGCGTGGATATTGTAAGGGCGCTTTATAATTTTGATACAAATACAAATGTCTGCCCTTCGCTGCATGTTATAGGCTCGTTTGCGGTTTATTTCACCACCCTTTACTGCAAGCCCCTGCGAACTCCCCTGTGGCAGACCGTCCTTATTATTTTAACGGTGCTTATAAGCATTTCCACCGTCTTTTTAAAGCAACATTCCGTAATTGATATAATAGCGGCTTTGGCGGTATGCACCGCAGCCTTCCCATTTGCGTATATTCTGCCCGACCGCATTAAAAAACGCAAGCCCGCCGAGGAAACCGCCTGACCGGAGAAAATAATGGATTTTATAAATTTAAGAAAAGAAGTTATAAAAAAATATTTTATACATATGAACGATATGCAGTTCGAGGCGGTCACAACCGTTAACGGCCCGCTTTTGATACTTGCGGGCGCGGGCAGCGGAAAAACCACCGTGCTTGTCAACCGAATTGCAAATCTCGTAAAATTCGGGGACGGCTACCGAAGCACCTACTGCCCCACCGTTACCGAGGATGATATTAAAGCGGGCGAGGACTATTTAAACGGCGTTACGGATTTTGTTCCGAACGGCGTTTTTTCGGTGCGACAGGTTCGCCCGTGGCAGATTTTAGCCATCACCTTTACAAACAAGGCGGCGGGTGAGCTAAAGGAGCGAATAGCCGCGCGCTTGGGTGAAGACGCAAGCGATATATGGGCAGGCACTTTCCACTCGGTTTGCGGCAGAATTTTAAGGCGCTATGCCGAAAGCATAGGCTATACCTCGCATTTTACCATATACGATACCGACGACCAGCGCCGCCTTATGAAGCATATCATGAAGGCGCACGAAATTGACGAAAAGCTTTTACCGCCAAAACGCGTGCTTTCGCTTATATCCGACGCAAAGGAAAAGCTTATATCTCCCGTCGAATTCAAGGAGCAGGCAGGGAACGATCTGCGCCTTAAAACCGTAGCCGAGCTTTACAGAATATATCAAAAGCGGCTGATGGAAGCCGACGCTATGGATTTTGACGATATGATATTCAACACCGTGCGGCTTTTACAGACCGATAGTGATGCGCTCAGCTACTGCGCGGGCAAATTTCGCTATGTAATGGTGGATGAATACCAGGATACAAACCACGCGCAGTATGAGCTTGTAAGGCTATTGTCCTCGGGCGAAAACAATATCTGTGTTGTGGGAGACGATGACCAGAGCATTTACCGTTTCCGCGGCGCTACTATTGAAAACATACTGAATTTTGAGGATGAATACGGGAATGCCCGCGTTATCCGTCTTGAGCAGAACTACCGCTCCACTTCAAACATACTTGACGCCGCAAACGCGGTTATTAAAAATAACCGCGGCAGAAAGGGCAAGACCCTTTGGACAGATAACGGCACAGGCGAAAAAATAAGCGTATTCACAGCAGATGACGAACGCGGAGAAGCAAGATACATAGCCGACCGTATTCTTGAAAATGTGAAAAACGGCGCCAAATTTTCCGATCATGCTGTGCTTTACAGAATGAACGCGCAATCGGGCTCGATTGAAAGCGTTTTTGCCCGCAGCGGCATTGCCTACCGCGTTATAGGCGGTCTGCGCTTCTTTGACCGTAAGGAAATTAAGGATGTAATCGCCTATTTGCAGCTTGTAAACAATAATAACGACGATTTACGCCTGCGCAGAATTATAAACGAGCCGAAGCGCGGAATAGGCGAGACGACCATGTCAAACGCCGCGCAGATAGCGGCAGAGCTCGGCATATCTCTTTTTGAGGTTATAAAACGGGCGGATGAATTCGCCGCCTTGTCCCGCGCCGCGGTGCGGCTACGCAGCTTTTGCGATATTATTGACGAGCTCACCGAAATGTCGGCGGATATTTCGGTATCGGAGCTGCTTGCCGAGATTCTTGAAAAAACAGGGTACCGCCAATATTTGACCGAAAGCGGCGAAGAACCCGAAAAGCAGGAGGAACGGCTGCAAAACGTGGCGGAATTTGCCTCTACAATAGCCCAGTATGAGCAGGACGCGCAAGAGCCGAGCCTTTCGGATTTCCTTGAGCAGACCGCGCTTGTAAGCGATATCGATTCGCTTGATGAGTCGGAAGACCGTGTAGTGCTTATGACTATACATTCCGCAAAGGGTCTTGAATTTAACAATGTTTTCCTTATAGGTATGGAGGAAGGCATTTTCCCCGGTAATCAGTCGATTTACGCGGGTGCGGAGGAAATGGAGGAGGAACGCCGCCTTGCCTATGTTGCTATTACCCGCGCAAAGAAGACCCTTACCGTCACAAACGCCTACATGCGTATGCTTTTCGGTTCTACCAACCGCAATATGCCCTCCCGCTTTTTAAAGGAGATTCCCGAGGAGCTTTGCAGCTTTGAGGGATACAGGCATTCGTCCGTAAAACCGTCCTACGATACCGTACACAAATCATATTTGGATAAAAGCCCCTATTCCCCGCCCTCTCCCGCTTCCAAAGCCGATGCTGTGAAATATGCGTCGGGACAGCGTGTAAGCCACAAGGCGTTCGGCGAGGGACTGATACTTTCCGTAAAGCCCATGGGCGGCGATACGCTGCTTGAGGTGGCATTTAACACTGTGGGCACAAAAAAACTTATGGCGGCATATGCCAAATTAACAGTTTTGTAATTAAATCTTCATTTTTTAGCGGTATAGTATAGGTAAAGGATGTGTTTATAATGACAGCGTCAAGCTCGGTCGTTAAGCTGACCGCACGGACGGCACTTAAAAACAATTGGCTAAAGGCAATTGCCGCCTGTATGTCGGTCATCTCCGTATTTATAATAATTTCCGGCATAGCGTCGCTCGTAAGCTTTGTGGGCGGCGATATTGCCGCGTATATCTGCGAGGCTGTTCTCGGCTTTTTGCTGCTTTTGCCGCTTTGCCACGGGCTCATAAGATTTTTTTGGCGGCTGCTCTTCGGTGCGGACGACAGCCCGCTCTCGGTATTTTACTTTTTCTCGGGCAAGGCAGAATATCTCCGCGCAATGCATATTATAACCGCGCTCTGCCTGCGGCTGGTGTTCTTCGGTATAATTCTTTATATTCCCGCACTTATAGTCGATATATTCGGCGGAGTCAAAATTTACGATCTGCTTGATATTCCGATACCGCTTTGGACTTCAAACCTTTATTATCTCTCGCTTTTCTTAAAAACCGTTGCGGCGGTGCTGCTTTTCTTTATTATGCTGCGGTATTACGCAGCTCCAATCCTCTCGGTTGCCGATGAGGATATGGATGCCGCCGAGGCGGTGCATATGTCCTCGGTGATATATAAAAGAACCATGCTTGATTTTATATATTTGTTTTTCAGCTTCTTAGGCTGGCTCCTGCTTTCCCTTACCGTAATACCGATTATTTTCGCCATGCCGTATTTCATGGCTTCGGTTTGCGTTCATACGCGCTTCGCCGTTGCGGAATACAATTCGTTTGAAGAGCTTAAAAGGAATTCCGATATTCCGAAATATGTAACCGGCGCTTAAAGCACCGTCACTCTCATAAAAGATCCCCCTGCAGCTATTTTGCAGGGGGATCTTTTATGCTCTTAATTTTTCAAGCTCGGAAAGCATCATATCGTGTATTTTATCGCCCAGCTCCACGGTGTGCATATCCTTATAATCCTCATAAGGAATAACCTCAAGTACATTAAGCTTTATTTCGGTTCGCCGCCAAAAAAGCTCTTTGGGTATTGAGCGGGTATTATTTATTACGCAAACCGCAATGGGCGCCTCGGCACGGTAAGCCACCTTAAAAGCGCCGTTTCTGAAAGGCAGCAGCTCGCAGGTCTTGCTTGTGTACCCCTCAGGGAAAAGCCCTACCGACACCTTGCCCGATTTTAAAAGGCGGGAAGCCTCAATAATGGTTTTAGCCGCCGCACGGTCGTTTTCGCGGTCGATAGGCAGGCAGTAAAGCCTGTGCATAGCCTTTGCTATAAAGGGCATATCCTTATAAATATCCTTTTTCCCTATAAAGCCGAGATTATTACTCGGAAAGGCAGAAAGCAGCATTACGGGATCTAAATCGTGCTGGTGATTGCAGACAAAGAGCATTCGTGCGCCCTCGGGCACCTTTTCCGCACCCTCGGTTTTAACGGTTACCCTTGCAAGCTTTAAAAGCATTGGTATTGTTATGTTCGCAAGCACCCTGAACGCCTTTGTGCCGCGCGGCGGCTTATTAACATTCGCTGTAGCAATCCAAATACAGGTAACAATAAGGTGCAGAATAACAAACCCGAAAAAGAAGGCGATAAACAGCACCGGCACCAGCCACCACGAGTAGGGCTGCCGCAAAATCTCAAAAAAATTATTAAGTACAGGTATAAGCGCCGCGCTTAATACTAAGTATAAATAAAACATATTGCCGCTCCTAATTCTGTTTTCTTACGATTTTATATTCGTCATAAAAATCATAATACGGACAATTATAGGTCTGTGAGGTTAAAAAACGCTGCATTTCGTCCTCATCCAGCTCCATATCACAGTACATTATGTCGCTCTCGGGATCGTAAACATAATTAGCGCAGCTTTCACACACCGTCTTTTTCATTGCCTTTTTCCGTCACCTTTAATTTCAATTCGCCTATGCGGTCAAATATCGCTTTATAACGCCCGTTTTTAAGATTCGGGAACGCCTTGAAAATTCGCCTTTGAACAAAATTTCTTTCAAGCATTGCCGAAAGCTCTTTTTTCTTCTTTTCGTATTCTGCCTTTAATTCTTCAAGCCGCGGCTTGTTTTCCTCGGCTAAGGCCTCTCCCTTTTCTTTAGCGGCTATTGTGGTATCGCTTATGTTCTCGCCGATTTTGTCCGACACCGCGCGCAGCGCCCTTTCCGCCTCCGCCATAGCTTTAAGCTTTTTAGGCAGCTTTACAAGAGCGGTTAGCGTTACAGTAAAGTCGGCAATAAACGCCGCCGAAAATACCGCAAGCAATATAACACCCAAAACAAACGGCGT
This sequence comes from uncultured Oscillospiraceae bacterium, assembly GCA_900549055.1. Classification (GTDB taxonomy): domain Bacteria; phylum Bacillota; class Clostridia; order Oscillospirales; family Acutalibacteraceae; genus UBA737. The sequence goes on along the minus strand of URNB01000010.1, from coordinate 20,674 downwards.
TTTTTCAATAAGCATATAAATAAAGCGATGTATCGCACCTATTATAAACGATGCCGCCAAGCCCCACAGAATAGTGAATTTAAGGCAGACATAGCCCTTTATATTAAAAGGCATATCCGAATAATCCCACCATTTATCGTGGAAAAACCTTTCAAGCACAAAGCCTGTTACAAATTCCAGCGCGGTGGTAAGCAAAGCGGAGCCCAAAAACAGCAGCAGCGGTCTGTCCCGAAGATTCCAAAGACAAAGCACCACTATAAGCATGCCCACGCCGTAAATGGGGCAGACAGGTCCGTTTAAAAAGCCGCGGTTTACAAATTTACCCTTATTAACTGCGGCAAACGCAACCTCGGAGCACCAGCCCAAAAATGCGTAAATAATAAATATCCATAACGCCTGATATATATTCTGCGGCATATTTATTCCCCCTATTCAGTCTTCTCGGGTGCAGAACTCTCATCGGGCTTTGAGTCCTCTGACGGTGTGACAGCGCTTGAATCCGAAGAAGTATCGGGATTATCCGGCACGGACGGCTCCGAGCTTGAATTACTCCCGTCAGACGGCAGAGACGATGAAGAATCGGTATCCGATGACGGCTCGGGCACGGTAATCGTATTATCCGAAGAGGCAGACGACGAATTCTGCGATGAGCTTGACGACGGCTTTTTTACGGTTGATGAATTTGAAGACGGCCTTTTGACCGAAGAGCCTGTGTACCAGTCGTTTTTCTCAACACCGTTGGCTTCAATATAATCCTCGGGCTTTATATCGTCATAAATAAATGCGTGAATAAGCTTTGAGGCATAGTTTAGATCGTAATAAACGCACGAACCCACGCCGCTTATGCTTTTTGAGGACATCTGATACGAAAAATCGGGTATTCGTGTCTGCTCAAAGGTAGGTGACTGCAAAAGAATATTAACCGCAAGGCTTAAAATTTCGGAATAGGAGAGCGATGTCTCGCTGCAGGGCATAAGCGATTTTGCAAGCTTTATATACTGGCTTTTGCCGAGCTTTATCGCCTTATTGAAAAGCTGCTCCATAACATAGCGCTGACGGTCGGTTCTGCCGTAGTCGTCGTTAGTGCCCTCAATATTGGCGGCGTGACGGATTCTCGCGTACGCCACTGCCTGAACACCGTTGAGGTGCTGCACGCCTGCCGTTCTGATGTAATATTTGTTTGCGTCCAGCCCCTTGTGCTCACATATTTCGTAAATGCACCCATTAAGGCCGTAGTTTACTCTGTGTCCGTTTTCACGGCCGATAACATCAAGCTCACCCTTTGCAAGCTCTACATCGATTCCGCCGACAGCCTCAATTATATCCGACATACCGTAGAAGTTTACCGTAGCGTATTCGGATATATCAAGCCCGAATATTGTGTTTAAGGTCTTTATTGCACATTCAGGTCCCTTTTTGTAAGCGCTGTTGATTTTGGCATATGTTGTTTTTCCGTTGTAGGTTATGGGCACCAGCGTGTCCCGCATTACCGACATAAGCTTGACCTTTTTGGATTCGGTATTAAGGCTCAGTATCATTATACTGTCCGAAAGTCCTTTAAATGATTTCGGGTCGCGGGTATCAATGCCGAAAAGCGCAATGTTTACTATTTTATCGTTTATAACGCTTTCAAAACCCAAATCCTCGGGGTTTTTCGTAATATTATTATAGTTGTAGTTAAACACTATCCGCAGAACACCCACGGCAATAGCCACCACCAAAACAAGCGAGGTGACGGTTATCATAGAAACCCGCTGCCACTTTTTACAGCCGCGCCACCATTTGGTAAAGGCGTTGCCGCGCTTTTTCTTGGCGTAGTGCTTTCCGCGCATTTTACTGCTGCTTACAATGTCCTCGTATTCCTTCGCATTTCCTGCCGAAGAGGAAAAAATATCTTCACTTCCAAAATCAAAAAAATCCTTGTTTTCTTCCATATCCACACCTGATTATATCAATTCTTTGTAAATTTCGCTTTTTCTGTATTTTGAAACCTCGGCAGCCTCTTTTGCGGCGGCTGAGGTTGATTTTCCGTCTTTTATAAGCCTTTTTGCCAAATTGACCGCGTCCTCAAAGGAATAACCCGCGGTCTCCTCTTCCTTTTTTCCCTCAATTATTAAAACGAATTCACCGCGCGGCGTGTTTTCACCGTAATACTCCGCCGCCTGAGACAGAGTGGTATTCATAACCGTTTCGTGAATTTTTGTAAGCTCCCGCACAAGGGATATCTTCCTATCCCCCAAATAAGCTGACATGTCGCGGAGCGTAGCGGGTAATTTATGCGGCGCCTCGTAAAAAATCATAGTCCGTTTTTCGTCTTTTATTTCCTCCAAATGCTTTTTACGGCTTATTTTATTTACCGATAAAAAGCCCTCAAAGCAAAATCTGCCGCTTTCCATACCCGATATTGCAAGGGCGGTTATAAGCGCGCTCGGCCCCGGCACGGACTCGACCGTTATGCCGTTTTCATGTGCCTGCCGCACCAGATCCTCGCCGGGGTCGGATATTGCGGGCATGCCCGCGTCGGATACCAACGCGCAGCTTTCTCCCTTTAAAATGCGCTCAATTATAAGATTTCCTTTTGTGCTTTTGTTATGCTCATAATAAGAGAGCATTTCCTTTTTAATTTCAAAATGATTAAGCAGCTTCAGCGTAACGCGCGTGTCCTCGGCGGCAATAAAATCCGCATCACCGAGTATTCGCACGGCGCGGGGGCTGAAATCCTCCAAATTGCCTATCGGCGTACCGACAACATAAAGTTTTCCGCTCATTATTATAAGTACGCCTCCTTATACGGTCCGTAAATTCTTATCATTTCGGGCGAATATTCGCCGTTTTCGTAAACATACAGCGTGGGCTCTATGCGAAGCCCCGTGTTTCCGCACTTTCGCGCCTCTGTAAGCACCAGCCACGGTTCCTCGCCCACTTTTTTGCAGACAAGCCGCAGGCGCTTCGGTTCTAATTTATTCGCTCGCATTACCGTAATTATTTCGGCAAGCCTTTCGGGACGCTGGCACATACAAAGCCTGCCCGAGGTTTGCAGCAGCCTTGCCGATACCGAAATTATATCGCTTAAGGTGCAGGCGACCTCATGCCGCGCCGCAGCGCAAACGCCGTCGGGATTTTTAAGCCCAGCACCCGGCGCTTTATAGGGCGGGTTGCAGGTGATAAGCGTGTGGCACCCGAACTCCACCCTGCCCTTTAAATCGTTAAGGTCGGCGTTTAGGGCGGTAAACCTGTAGGCGCCGTTTTCTTCGGCGGTTTTTGCAGCAAGCCTTATAGCCTCTGTGCTGATATCTACCCCCACGGCGGTTTTTAAATTACCGTCGCGCAGCATTAAAAACGGAATTATTCCGCATCCCGTGCCGAGATCTATAAGCCTGTCCGCCTTTTTAGCGTGCGCAAAATCGGCAAGCAAAACCGCGTCCGTGCCGAAGGTATGGTGCTTTGATACATTTATGAAAAAGCCGTTTCCGAGCGGCTCTTTTTTTATTATGCTCTCGTCCATTTAACGCCCTGCGGTGTGTCCTCAAGCACAATGCCCATTGCCTTTAGCTTATCGCGTATTTCATCGGCGGTTTTAAAGTCCTTTGCCTTTCTTGCCGCCGTGCGCTGCTCTATTAAAGCCTCAATGTCGCTGTCAAGCGCCTCGGTTTTACGGTTGTAAACAAGTCCCAAAACGCCCGTTAATTGGTCGAACATATCAGCGCAGGCTTCCAGCGCCGTTTTGCCCGCTCCCTCGGCTATAAGGGTATTTATATCGCGAACAAGCATAAATATTGCGGCAAGCGCGTCGGCGGTGTTAAGGTCGTCGTCCATAGCGGCAATAAATTCCTGCTTGCGCTTCTCTATGAATTCGGGCGCTTCACCGCCGTCTTTTGCGTTTTTCAGCGCAAAATCAATATTATTGCGGCAGGTGTAAAGCCTTTCAAGCGAGTTTTTCGCCTGCTCTATTACCTCATAGGAATAGTTTATGGGGCTTCTGTACTGGCAGGATACCATCATATAGCGTATCGGCTCATAGCCGTATTTTTCGGCGACATCGCGCACGGTAAAGAAATTGCCGAGAGACTTTGACATTTTGTGGTTATCCACATTTATAAAGCCGTTGTGCATCCAGTAGTGCGCAAATTCGCAGCCGTTTGCAGCCTCTGACTGCGCAATTTCGTTTTCGTGATGCGGGAAAATAAGATCAAGCCCGCCGCAGTGAATATCAATTGTCTTACCGAGATAGCGGCACGCCATAGCCGAGCACTCAATGTGCCAGCCGGGTCTGCCCTTACCCCAAGGTGAATCCCAATAGGGCTCGCCGGGTTTGGCGCCTTTCCACAGGCAGAAATCCATGGGATCCTCCTTAATCTCGGTAACATCTATTCTCGCGCCCGCTTCAAGGTCTTCAAGCGGCTGGTGTGAAAGCTTGCCGTAGCCCGAAAACTTTTTAGCGCGGTAGTAAACGTCCCCGCCCGACTGATACGCATAACCCTTTTCCACAAGCGCCGAAATAATGCTCTGTATCTGCTCGATATTTTCGGTAGCGCGCGGATTAACCGTAGCGTGCTTTACGTTAAGCCCGTCAGCATCCGTCCAAAATTCCTTTATATAGCGCTCGGCAATTTCGGGCACGGTGGAGCCTTCCTCGTTCGCGCGCTTTATAAGCTTATCGTCAATATCGGTAAAATTCTGAACAAAGCTTACCTTATAACCTCTCCACTCAAAATAGCGGCGCAAAACGTCAAAAACGCAAAGCGGGCGCGCGTTGCCTATGTGAATGTAGTTATAAACCGTAGGTCCGCAGGCGTAAATTTTAACCTCGCCCTCGGTTATCGGTTTAAATTCATCCTTTTCCCTTGTCAGGGTGTTAAATATCCTCATTGGTTTCCTCTCCCGGTATATTATCTGTTTTCAAGCGAATGAAGGTAATCTATACATATCTTCGCCTCGGTAATACCGTCGGGGTTACAGGTTTCGCTTTCAACCACCATATGAATATTGTTTTTAACCGCATAATCGTAAACCGCCGCAACCGGTGCCTCGCCCTTTCCGAGCGGTGTGCCGTGACCGTCTGCCGAGCCGTCCTTAATATGTATGCAGGCAAGCCTGTCGCCCACCCTGTCAAGCAGGGCTATCGGGTTCTTCATACCCACAAATGCCCAGTAGGTATCTACTTCAAGCTTTAAATCGGTGCGGTAAAGCAGCTGATCGTATATAAGAGAGCCGTCCGCATTCGGGATAAATTCACGCGAATGGTTATGGTAGGCAAGCGTTATGCCGTCCTGTGATAAACGCTTTGAAATTTCGGAAGCTTTTTTCACAAAGTCATCCAGCTTTTCCTGTGAATCCAAGCCGTATGCGGGTATAATATAAAGCTTATTGCCTATCGCCTTATGAAAAGCCACGGTTTCATCATAATTATTTACAAGGTCGTCAAACCCCGAATGTGTGCTTGATACCCGCAGGTTATTCTCACGCAGCATTTCATTTACTTTCTCCGGGCTATGACCGAAAAAGCCCGCAAATTCAACCGATGAATAGCCGAGCTCCGCCACGTGTTTTACCGCCGCCGAAAGATCCTTTTCCGCTAAATCGCGCACGCTGTAAAGCTGTATGCCGTAATCCATTTTTATCACCTTTTTATATTTTATTTTTCTTCAAGAGCCTTTTCAAGCTCTGAAATGCGTTTTTCAAGACATTCCATCTTCTGCTTAACCGGGTCGGGAATGTGTATCTGGTCAAGGCTTGCACAGCCTATCTTTTTGCCGTCCTGGCGGACTATTCTTGCCGGCACGCCCACAACAGTACAGTTCGGCGGCACCTCTTCAAGCACGACCGCGCCCGCCGCAACGCGGGAATTGTCGCCTATCTTAAAGGGTCCCAACACCTTAGCGCCCGCGCTTATCATAACATTGTTTCCCACAGTAGGGTGGCGCTTGCCCGTGTCCTTGCCCGTGCCGCCTAAAGTCACGCCCTGGTAAATCAGCACATCGTCTCCTATTTCAGCGGTTTCGCCTATTACTATGCCCGTTCCGTGGTCTATAACCAGTCTTCTGCCTATTTTAGCGCCCGGGTGAATTTCAATGCCGGTTTTTCTTACCGCCCGCTGCGATACATAGCGCGCTAAGAAAAGCCACCCGTGGGTGTAGTAAAAATGCGCCCTGCGGTACATTCTTATTGCCTTTACGCCCGGGTAAAGCAGCAAAATTTCCAAAAAGCTGCGCGCGGCGGGGTCACGCTCCTTAACCGCACGAACATCCTCTCTTATTCTGTCAAACAAACGAAAGCCCCCTATTTGGTAGGATCGATATACTCTTTGCTGTCAAGCAGATATATGATACCCGATATAATACATAATACGGCGGATATCCAGAAAAGAATACTGATAATTATATCGCACCCGGTAACAAATGCCGCGTTGCCGGCGTGAAAATCGATTATAAGCGCATATGCTGCCAGCGCAAATATTATACCGACCATCTGGCTTACCGTTTTGCACTTGCCCCATATATTCGCCGCTATTACCTTGCCGCCGCTTGATACCACAACTAATCGGAGCGAGGAAATTAAAAATTCCCTGAATAAAACTATAAAGGCAATCCAGGTGACCTGCCAGCCTATATCCATTTTAATAAAGCCCAAAAACGCCGCGGTAGTCAGCATTTTATCGGCAAGCGGGTCTAAAAATTTGCCGAAATCGGTTATCATATTGTATTTGCGCGCCATTTTGCCGTCTATCATATCGGTTAAAGATGCGGCGATAAACAAAATAAGCGCCACGGTGTAGTGGTATGGAAAATCAATCATAAGCGCCGCCATAAAAAACGGTGTTGCTATTATTCTGCCTACAGTCAGCTTATTCGGTGTGTTCATTCTTCAAGCTCCCCCAATAAATCGTAATCAAGCGTATCATTTACTCTTACCCTTACAAACTCGCCTATAACAAGCGGTCGCGCGGACATAAAGAATATTTTGCCGTCAACCTCGGGCGCGTCGGCGGGCGTTCTGCCGAAATAGCACTTTATATAATCGTCCCAGCCCTCTATCAGCACCTCGGTAACCGTGCCTACCTTTTCCTCGTTTTTCTCGGCGGCAACAGTCAGCTGCATTTCCATAATGTTTTCCATTCTGTCCTGCTTTGTCTGCTCGTCTATCTGGTCGGGGAAGGCAGCCGCCACGGTATCCTCCTCGGCAGAGTAGGTAAAGCAGCCGAGCCTGTCGAACCGCTTTTCCTTAACGAATTGCGCAAGCTCGCAAAACTGCCCGTCGGTCTCCCCGGGAAAGCCCGTTATAAGCGTGGTGCGCAGCGTAACGCCCGGCACCTTTGCCCTTATTTTATCAATAAGCGCCGAAAGGCTTTCGTAATCGCCCTTGCGGTTCATCCGCTTTAAAATATCGCCGTTCACATGCTGCAGGGGTATATCGAAATATTTTACAAGCTTTTCTTCCCGCGCCACCGTTTCAAGCAATTCATCGGTTATTCTGTCGGGGTAGGTGTAAAGGGTTCTTATCCAGTGCAAGCCCTCAATTTTGCAAAGCTCGCGCAGAAGCTCTGCCAACATTGGCTTGCCGTAAATATCCTCGCCGTAGGCGGTAGTGTCCTGTGCTACCACTGTAAGCTCCTTTACCCCGCCCGCAGCCAATTTTTCAGCCTCTTTAACGCAGTCCTCGATAGTTCTGCTTCTCATTCTGCCCCTTATTTTCGGTATTGCGCAGTAGGTGCAGCAGTTATCGCACCCATCGCCTATTTTAAGGTAGGTGCTGAACGGGTAGCCGCCCAAAATTCTGTCGCTGTTCAAATTGAGGTCGTATTTATCGGCAAAAACATTTTCCTTGCTTCCGTTCAGTGCGTCGGTCACTATTTTGGCTATGTCGCCGTCCGCGCCTATGCCTACGCAAACATCGACCTCTGGTATTTCCTCGGTAACGTCGTTTTTATAGCGCTCGGCAAGGCAGCCGGTTACGATAAGCGCCTTGCACTTACCTGTCTTTTTATACTCCGCAGCCTCTAAAATATTTTCAATAGCCTCTTTTTTCGCGTCCTCGATAAAGCCGCAGGTGTTAATAATTATCGCGTCTGCTTCTGCCTCGGGCGCGCCTATTTCAAAGCCTGCTGCTTTAAGGGTTGCCAGCATCATTTCCGCGTCAACCTGATTTTTCGGGCATCCGAGCGATACCATACTGATTTTATACATTGCTACACTATTCCTCGCTGTATTCAAGCTCTTCGCTGTATTTTTTAAGCACGCTTCTCACCGCAGAAAAGGAAAAACCCTTTCGGATCAGCGCGGCGTAAACCTTTTCCGCCCCGTTTTCAAGCTCCAGCTTTCGGGCGTATTTCTTCTCTATAAGGGCGCGTATCTGCGTTTCCTCGTCGGTTTCGGTCTCCGAGACGATTTCCTTTGCCATATCGTAGGAAATACCCTTTTCGTAAAGCTTTCGCACCGTCTCGCGTGGAGATATGTTCGCGTCCTTACACCTTTCGGCAAAGTTTTCCGCAAAGCGGCGGTCGTCAAGCAGACCGACCTCTGCAAACCTCGCCACCACCGCGGCGGAGGCTTTTTTATCGAACCCCGCCTCACAGAGCTTTTTATATAAGCCCTTTTCGGTGCGGTCCGCACGGTCCAAATACCACAGCGCGCGGGATTTTGCCCTGCGGTATTCCGAATCGTATATCAGCTCCCTGAGTCTTTCCTCGGTAATTTCCGTTTCCGGCTTTAGACAAAAATCCGAGCAGGTTTCGTTATCGAGCAAGACTTCTCTGCCATCTGACAGTATAAGCGCCGTGAGGTGCTTTTTTTGCTTTTTAAAAGCCTCAATAAGCATCAGTCTTCAACCGCTATATCGATATCCACGCTTTTGTGCGGGCGAATGCTTTCGGGTGCCACAGGCTCGATTCCCGGCTCGTCGTCATCCTCGCCGGCTCCGGTAATTTCGGCACCCGCTTTAACTGCCGCAAATATCTTATCCTCAATTTCCTGCGCCATTTCCTTATTTTCCGAAAGCAGCTTCTTAACATTGTCTCTGCCCTGACCGAGCCTTGTCTCACCGTAGTAGAACCATGCGCCGGATTTCTTCAAAACATCGGTTTCAACGCCTACGTCCACAAGCTCGCCCACATGGGAAATGCCCGTGCCGTACATGATATCGAATTCCGCCGTTTTAAATGGGGGAGCCACCTTGTTTTTAACTATTTTAACCCTGGTGCGGTTGCCTATAACCTCGCTGCCGTCCTTTATCGGCTCGCCCTTGCGCACATCGATGCGCACGCTCGAATAGAACTTGAGCGCGCGGCCGCCGGTTGTTACCTCGGGATTGCCGTAGGTCACGCCGATCTTCTCGCGCAGCTGGTTTATAAATATTGCCGCACAATCGGTTTTTGAAAGCGCGCCCGTCAGCTTGCGCAGCGCCTGCGACATAAGGCGTGCCAACTGACCGACATGGGAATCGCCCATTTCGCCCTCAATTTCCGCCTTGGTAACTAGCGCCGCAACCGAGTCGATAACTATAATGTCAATAGCGCCCGAACGCACAAGCGCCTCGGCAATTTCAAGCGCCTGCTCACCCGAATCGGGCTGGGATACCAAAAGGCTGTCAATATCAACGCCCAGCTTTTTGGCGTATACCGGATCGAGCGCGTGCTCAACATCTATAAATGCGGCAGTGCCGCCCGCCTTTTGCGCCTCTGCCACGCAGTGGAGCGCAACGGTGGTTTTACCCGATGACTCGGGTCCGTATATTTCAACTATTCTGCCCTTTGGTATGCCGCCTATGCCGAGCGCCAAATCGAGCGTGAGCGAACCGGTGTGAATTGAACCGACATTCATTGCGATATTTTCTCCGAGGCGCATGACCGCGCCCTTGCCGAAGTTTTTCTCAATCTGCTCCATAGCGGTTCTGAGCGCTTTTTCCTTGCCCTCCGCCTCTGTCACCTTTACCGGGGCGTGTGATTTACTGTTGTTATTGGATTTCTGTGCCATTTTGTTTCCCTCCGCTTATAAATCTGATTTATTTCTTAATACCGTAAACCGCGCGGCAAATACCGCCGAGATCCTTTTCGGTATTTATTTCCTTAAGTCCCGCATCTTCAAGCAGCGCTTCGACCGCCGCCGCTTCTCCTGCGCCGACTTCAAACGCAAGCATTCCGCCTGCCTTTAAAGCCTTCTTATATTCCGTTATGACAGCTCTGTAAAAATCCAAACCGTCTTCGCCGCCGAAAAGCGCCGTTTCGGGCTCATAATGCACCTCGGGCGATACCGTTTCCATTTCGTTTTTCGGAACATACGGCGGATTGCTCACTATAAGCTCGTATTCCTTGTCGTTCGCCGCTCCGTTTAAAACATCCCCGCAAATAAGGGTTACATTATCGGTCCCGTGCCTTTTTATATTCCTCTCGGCATAGCGCGCAGCCTCGGGGAATTTTTCCACCAGCGTGACCGCCGCGTCCGCCTTTTCAAGCGCCAAGGTTATGCCTATGCAGCCGCTTCCCGCGCATAAATCGAGCACCGCGGGGCTTTCGGAATTTTTTAAATACTTTAAGCATACCCCAACCAGCGTTTCGGTATCGGCTCTCGGTACAAGCACCCCAGGACCTACAAAGAACTCCCTGCCGTAAAATGCCCATTCGCCGAATATGTACTGCAGCGGATATCTTATAGCCCGCTGCTTTATTATTGCAGTGAGATTATTGCTTTGAAACTCGGTAAGCCGGTTTGTGTAATTCATAAGAATTTCAGAATTTGAAAAGCCGGTAATATGCTTTATTATCTGCTTTGCTTCAAAAACATAATCCTCGATTCCCGCCGCCTCGAGCTCTTTTTTTGTCTTATTGTACGCCTCAAAAATGTTCATTCGGCATTTTCATCCGTTTCGTTATTTTCTTCCTCTTTCGGTCTTTCAACATCGGGCACGGCTGGCTCGCAGGCTTTAAGCGCCGCTATAGCCACCTCTATCATGTCGTCCTCGGGCTCCTTTGTGGTGATTCTCTGCAGCCACAGTCCCGGGGCGGAAATTATGCGGGTGAGCAGATTATCATACCTTCCGCAAACCTTTAAAACCTCAAAGCCCGCGCCGCAGACTATGGGTATCAGCAGAATTTTAACAATCACCCAAACCCACGCGAGGTTGTAGACCTCGGGGAAAATAAGCTGAATTATAGTTGAAAATATAATACTTATCAAAATCATAAGTATCATAAACGATGTGCCGCATCTCGGGTGAAAGCGGCGCTGAATGCGAACATTTTCAACAGTCAGCGGTAAGCCGCTTTCATAGCAGAAAATGGTTTTATGCTCCGCGCCGTGGTACATAAATACCCGCTTTATATCCTTCATAAAGGATACCGCCCACACATATATCACAAATATCGTCAGCTTTATCAGCTGCTCTATACTCGACCGCGCAACCGGGCTGAAATCGGTCTTAAAAAGCGCCCTTAAGCCAGATACCGCAAGCCGCGGCAGCAGCATGAACAGTATGACCGCCAACGCTACGCCGAGCACCGAGGCTATAACCATTATAACGCTCATCAGCGCGTTGCTGCTCTTTTTCTCTTTTTCCTTTTCTTTTTCGTCCTCAAGGTCTGTCATACCCGATTTATCGGCGGATATCATCATAGCCTTGTAGCCCTGGATCATGGATTCCAAAAATCCCGCGATTCCCCTTAATATCGGCAGCTTTAAAATCGGCACGCGCTCCCTGACGCTTTTGCCATTCAAATAGGTTATGTCGATGTTCTTATCGGGACATCTTACGGCAAGCGCGGTTTTTTCGGGGCTTTTCATCATAATTCCCTCAATAAGCGCCTGACCGCCTATCGCCGTATATTTAGCTTTAGCCATTAGTTTCTCCCTTTTCGTTATCAGCGTCGGTCTCCTCCGCTTCCGTTTCCTGCTCATACAGCGGCAGAACTATTGTAACCGTAGTCCCGACGCCCTCTGTGCTTTCAAGGAACAGAAGACCCTTATGCTGCTTTATTATTTCATCCGCCACCGCAAGCCCGATACCTGAACCGCGGACGGTTTTGTTTGCCTTGTAGAATTTTTCCTTTACCCTGTCAATATCCTGCGCGGGTATGCCCACGCCGGTATCCTTAACGGTTATTCTCGCACAGCCCTCTTCCGCCGTTTGGTCGACCAGCACCTGCCCGCCCTTTTCGGTGTATTTGACCGCATTGTCTATTATATTGATGAACACCTGCTTAAGCCTGTTCGGGTCGCCGAGCACAAAAGCGTCCTCCGCGGGGCGGGTGAAAATAAGTTCGATTCCCTGCTGACGCGCAAGCTCTATGTACATATCCACCGATTCTGAAAGAATCTGCGAAACATCGAGCTGCTGTGACACGACCGACAGCCTTCCCGTTTCCATTCTCGAAAAATCGAGCAGCTCTTCAACCAGTCCCGATAATCTGTCCGCCTCCGACAGCACAACATCCAGCCCGCGTTTTACAAGCGCTTCGTCCGTTCCGAGGGACATTTTAGCCGTTTCACCCCAGCCTCTTATTGCGGTAAGCGGAGTCCTGAGCTCATGTGAAACCGACGAAATAAAATCGTTTTTAAGATTTTCCGCCTGATCAAGCTCTGACGCCATATAATTTATGGTATCGCAAAGCTCGCCTATTTCATCGTTCTTCTTTATCTCGATTCGGGAATTAAAATCCCCCATTGCAATCTTTCTGGCGATATTGCTTACATCCCTTATGGGTCTCACAATCGAGCTTATGAAAAACAGACACGAAAAGGCGCAGAAGGCAAGCACCAAAAGCGCCGCAGCAGCCAGCATTAAAATAATCCATGCAACCATTTTATCCGCATTTTCAAGCGAAGTTATCCAGCGGTATGCACCGAGTCTCCTGCCGGACGAATCAAAAATCACGGTGGTTGACGCCAGCACCTTTTCACCCGAGGCAGTCTTTATTTTCGCAGCCGCGGTTTCACCTGTCTTGATTGCCTTTTCATAATCCGGCATACGCTGCTCGGTCGGCTGAAAACCCGTCGTGGAGACCACTATATTATCGTTGCGGTCTATAACCTGCACCTCAAGCTTGTTTTTGTAGGCAAAGCTGCCCGCAAGCTCAACCGCGTTTTCCTTAAACGCCGTTTTTGAGGAATTTGAAAGCGAATTGAATTCATAGGTCAAATCGTTTGCCAGCGTTTTGATCCGCTCGGTGTAAATGCTGCTGTAAATCACCGAAAAGGAAATCACCGCCGTGCAGACAATAACCGCAACTATAAGAAATATGTTGAAAAACCATCTTACGGCAATGCTTTTGAATTTAATTTCAAGCTGCAAGGGGTTTGCTCCTTTCCGTTAATTTTAAAGCTTTTTTATTTTGTGTTCCACTTATAGCCCATGCCCCAAACCGTTACCAAATGCCGCGGCTGCGAGGGGTCATCCTCTACCTTCATGCGAAGTCTTCTTATATTGACATCGACGATCTTTTCTTCGCCGAAGTAATTCGAACCCCACACCTTTTCGAGAATGTCGGTGCGGTCAAGCGCGGTATCGGGATTATTGAAGAAATATTCTATCATTTGGAATTCAACCTGCGTAAGCTCTATATTTCTTCCGTTTTTTAAGAGCGTTCTGCGGCGCAGATTCAAAACAAACTCTCCGAGGGTTATATCGTCCACCGGTGCCGCCGCCTTCGGAGTATGCATTTCAACCCGTCTGTAAAGCGAATCGACGCGTGCCAAAAGCTCCGTCGGGCTGAAGGGCTTTGTTATGTAATCGTCCGCACCAAGCATTAGCCCGCTTATTTTATCCATTTCCTGCGTGCGTGCCGTCAGCATTATTATGCCGAGCGTTTCGCTGCGCTTGCGCAGCTCCTTACAAAGAGTAAAGCCATCCATTCCCGGCATTGAAATATCGAGCAGGGCAATATCAAAGCCCTCTGCGTCACTGTCATATATCTCAAGCGCCTCTTCGCCCGAGCCTGCCTCAACCACCGTGTAGCCTACCCTTTTCAGGTTTATCGCTTCAAACTCGCGTATTGCCGTTTCGTCCTCAACGATCATTATGCGTTTCATTCTATCTCCGTCCCTTTAAGCATGATATGTTATGTTTCATCAGAGCTAATCAATAAGTCTGAAATTCTGCCTTATTTCCGTGACGGTCATGCCGTTTGCCTCACCTGCTTCGGAAATGCTGCAAATATAAGAGGAAACGCCGTCATGCGTGATTTCGGAAAAGCCGCGCCCCGCGTACCGCTCATTATCCCAATCGGTCTTTTTAACTGTTTTAATGGTAAAAAGCAGGTCTCCCGCGGCATTGCCGTCGTATCGGTATATCTCTCTCAAATGGCGGTCGGTGTTTTTATAAACCGCCATCCGATCTATAAGCTTTGACGGTACGATATAGTAATATCCGTCATTCGCGTTCATAAGTGCGCTTATCTGCGGGGTCAGCGCTTCTCCGTTATAGGAGCACCAGTCGGTAAGATAAATTTTTTCGGCGACATCGCTCTTGCTTACGGCGGGCACCTCGCGCTGAACGGGAATTTCAATAATTCCGTCGCTGTTTATATCCTGCACACCGAAGGCAGCCGCACGCAGCGTTGCGGTAGTCTCACCCTTCTCCGCATTAAAGAGCGGATTCACCAGCTTGTTTTTCTCTATGAAAAGCACCTCAGTCACAGCACCGACGCCCTTTATCTCATCAATATAAATCGCGGGCTTGCCCGATGACAAATGAGCATATACCGGCTCGTTTACGGTTTTGACTCCCCTGTCAAGCTCGGCGGAGTAAAGCGCGGTAACGCCGTTTTCGTTAAGGCGATAAACCGTGGCGGTATTGGGCGTGTCGCCGCTGTTTATCATTATGACCGTTATTTCGTTGTTGCCGTCCTCATCAATATCACCGCACAGAAAATGCGTGTACTGTTGTAACATTCTTCGGTTAAGCTCGTCGTTTTTAAAGCTGTATACCGCCATTTGCATTTCACTGGTGCCGTAAATTTCCCAGCCGATAAGTATTTCCGAAATACCGTCGCCGTCCAAATCGCAGAAATCCACACGGTCAACTCCGCCGGCCACTATTTTCTGCTTTGCTACCGATTTCCACTTGCCGTTTTCGCTGCAGATAGCATTTACATACATAACGGTGGATTCATCCTCGGTCATGCTGTAAAAGGCAAATGCCTCCATAATGCCGTCGCCGTTGATATCGTTCTGTACAACAGCCGAGCGGTAGTTCCCTACCGACGGATATTTAAGGGTGTACTCCCCTCCCGCAGAGGCGGAAATGGCGCTTGCTATCGGGGCGATATCGCCCGTGAGCTCGGGCGGGCTTAAAAGCTCCGCGGTATCAGCGGTAAACATTTTACAGCCGCAAAGCGATATGCATATAATAAGCGTATATATCAACGCCGCAGCTTTTTTCAAGCTCATGCTTTCACCGTCCCCGCACATAAATATACATCATAGATTATATCACAGCCGATTACAAAAATAAAGACATTTTTATGAATTCTTGAAATTTCCGCAGACAAATAAAACAGCCGCCCGAGCACAGGAAAGCTAAATACCTGTTTCGAACAGCCGTTTTGTGTATATTATTGATTTTATTTTTCATACTAACCGTATATAATGTCTACCGAATAATTGCATTAGCAAATGCAATTATATAAAATCGAGTTAAAATCTCGATTTTATGGGTCAAAACCTTTGTTTTGACCGTCAGTATCCATTGATTGTCGCCTGATTTTAAAAAGAATCAAAATGTGATTCTTTTTAAAGTGCAAGGTTTTTTCGCAAAATTGCGCAAAAACCTTGCACCTGAACAATTCAAAAGTTTACACCAACATGCCAGGTTAGGTACTTTTGAATTGTTCGGCAGGCATTATATAACGGTTTTGGAGATAATCAAAATGGGATTAATTCAATGCGCCGAAAACTGCAAATATCAGTCCGACGGCTACTGCACGCTTAACAAATGCACGGTTGTAAATTCCGTTTCGGGGGTGTGCCCGTATTTAAGCCGACCCGAGACCGACAAAAACGGCGGCTCTACTTAATAAACGCCACCGCGTCCGACAGCCGCTTGACCCCGATAAGCTTGATTCCCCCGGGAGCGGAATTGATCTGCTTAAGGCACGCCGTCGGCAGTATACAGCGAGTAAAGCCCATCCGCTCCGCCTCGTTTACACGCGCCTGTGCGCGCGGAACGCTGCGCAGCTCACCCGAAAGACCTATCTCGCCGAATGCAATTGTATTTTCGTCGATCGGTATATCGCGAAGCCCCGAAACCAGCGCCATAGCCACGGCAAGATCCGCCGCAGGCTCGTCAAGCCTTATTCCGCCGACTATGTTTATATAGGTATCAAGATTCGAGAACATAAGCCCCAGCCTTTTTTCGAGTACCGCAAGCAGAAGATTTAAGCGGTTATAATCAAAGCCGGCGGCGGTTCTGCGCGCGTTGCCGAAGCCCGTTGCCGCAACAAGCCCCTGCACCTCTGCCAATATCGGGCGCGTACCCTCGATAATGCAGGTTATGCACCCGCCCGAAACATCGCTCATTCTGCCCGAAAGCATCATAGCGGACGGGTTTTCAACCTCCGCAAGCCCCGTTTCGGTCATCTCAAAAACGCCTATTTCGTTTGTTGAGCCGAAACGGTTTTTTATCGCCCTTAAAATGCGGTAGGACTGATTTCTTTCCCCCTCAAAATAAAGTACCGTATCCACAATATGCTCCATCACCTTAGGCCCTGCGATATCGCCGCCCTTATTGACATGACCGACAATAAAGATCGGAATGTCAAGGCTCTTACCCGTGCGCAGAAGCAGATTTGCCGATTCGCGCACCTGAACTATGCTGCCGGGGGACGATGAAATATCGGGGTGCTGCATGGTTTGGATCGAGTCTATCATAACAAGATCGGGACGGGCGGAATTTATGTATTCGCAAACCGTCTGAACATCGGTCTCGGTCATTACGGATACTGCGTCGCTTTCAACGCCTATGCGCTTTGCTCTTAATTTAATTTGAATCGCCGATTCCTCACCCGATACATAAAGAATTTTAATATCGCCCTGCAGCGCGTTGCAGACCTGCAGAAGTATGGTCGATTTTCCGATTCCGGGATCGCCCGAAAGCAATATCACCGAGCCCTTTACTATGCCGCCGCCGAGCACTCTGTCAAGCTCGGATATTCCGGTTACAAAGCGGTGCTCGTCCGCCGCGTTTATTTGCGACAGCGGCATTGCCGAAAATGTGTGAGCCGGCCGCGGAGCTGCAGACACCGCCGCCTTCTGCGGCAGGCGGACATCCTCAACCATTGTGTTCCATTCGCCGCAGCCGGGACATTTCCCCACCCATTTGGGCGTTTCATAGCCGCATTCGCCGCAGACAAATACCGTTTTGCTTTTTGTTGCCATTTAGCCTTCCTCCGCAATTTTATAATAATCCATTATTCCGCAAAAAATGCCGAACGCCATTTTGTTTTGGTATTCCTCGGTCTTAAGCCGTTTAAGCTCGGCGGTGTTGCTTAAAAAGCCGCATTCCACAAGCACCGCGGGCAGGGTTGCATTGTAAAGAATATAGGTGCTGCTCGTCGCCTGCTTGTTAACTCTTGTGTTTTCGGGCTGCAAAAGCCGTACTATCGCTTTCTGTATATCCTCTCCGAGCTTTTTCGATTCCTCTCTGCCCGCGCCGTAAAACACCTGCGAGCCCGCTGCGGCGGAGGTGGTGAATTTATTGAGATGTATACTCACAAACACCGCGTCGGGATAATCCTTCATAAGCTTCAATCGGTTTTTAAGATCGCTTTTTTTGCGGGCGGCAATTTTATCGGTTTCAACATCGTCGGTTGAAACATCGCTGTCCCGCGTCATAACGACCTCATACCCTCCGAGCCTTAAAAATTCCTTCAGCTTTAAGGCAATTTTAAGATTTATTTCCTTTTCCACCGTTCCGTCGGGCGCAACCGCGCCGCCGTCAAACCCGCCGTGACCGGCGTCTAAAATAACCGTGGGTCTTCCCATCACGCTTCCCGATACCGCCAAGGTCGGAATTCTGCCGCGCATAAGCGTGCTGAAAAAAGCCAGACATAAAATCAATGATAATACCGCCGCCGTTCGTCCCTTAAACATTCCGCAATCACTCCCATACAATTAAAAATATGTTTTCATGCGGTGCCGTAGAACATTACGCCTTATCCGTATTTTAATTAATGCCTGCTGAACAATTCAAAGGTACCTTAACCCGAGCATGTTGGTGTAAACTTTTGAATTGTTCAGGTGCAAGGTTTTTTCGCAAAATTGCGCAAAAACCTTGCACTTTAAAAAGAATCACATTTTGATTCTTTTTAAAATCAGGCGACAATCAATGGATACTGACGGTCAAAACAAAGGTTTTGACCCATAAAATCGAGATTTTAACTCGATTTTATATAATTGCATTTGCTAATGCAATTATTCAGTAGACATTAATTATTAACAAAAATTTAATTTTAAAAATGTGGTATTGACTTTCCCTGATTTTCGATTATAATGTATATTGTACGAAAGAGAGAGGAAGAATATTCCGGCACTTTACCGGTTGCCTTTTTCTCACGCTTAATATTGTTTGGAGGAATCAGATATGAAAATTAAACCTTTGGCCGATAATGTCGTCATAAAGGCGACCGAAGCGGAAGAAACCACAAAAAGCGGCATTGTTTTAACATCCGCCGCAAAGGAAAAGCCGCAGGTTGCGGTTGTTGTAGCCGTAGGTCCCGGCGGCACGGTTGACGGTAAAGAAGTTAAAATGTCCGTTAAAGAGGGCGATAAGGTAATCGCCGCTAAATACTCGGGCACTGATATTAAAATTGACGGCGAGGAATATACAATTCTCCACCAGTCGGATATTTTGGCAATAGTTGAATAATCGGAGGTAATTTATTATGGCTAAAAATATTGTTTTCGGCGAGGAAGCAAGAAAATCGCTTCAGGCAGGCGTTGATAAACTGGCAGACGCCGTAAAGGTAACCTTAGGACCCAAGGGCAGAAACGTTGTTCTCGATAAAAAATACGGCTCGCCCCTTATCACTAACGACGGTGTGACTATAGCAAAGGAAATAGAGCTTGACGACCCGTTTGAAAATATGGGTGCGCAGCTTGTTAAGGAAGTATCTGTTAAGACTAACGACGCTGCGGGCGACGGTACCACCACTGCTACCGTTTTGGCACAGGCTCTTATTAAAGAGGGCATGAAAAATGTTGCCGCGGGCGCTAACCCGATGGTGGTTAAAAAAGGCATTAAAAACGCGGTTGATACCGCTATTGATACGGTTGTAAAGAACTCCAAAAAGGTAAGTGGCAGCGACGATATCGCGCGTGTTGCAACCGTTTCTTCGGGCGACGAGGTCATAGGCAAGCTTATTGCCGAGGCTATGAGCAAGGTTACTGCCGACGGCGTTATCACCGTTGAAGAATCAAAGACCGCCGAAACATACTCCGAGGTTGTTGAGGGTATGCAGTTCGACCGCGGATACATTACCCCCTATATGGTGACCGATTCCGATAAGATGGAGGCTGTGCTTGACGACGCTCTTATCCTTATAACCGATAAGAAGATATCCAACATTCAGGAGATTCTGCCGCTGCTCGAGCAGATTGTCCAAGCAGGCAAGAAGCTGCTTATAATCGCAGAGGATATTGAGGGCGAGGCTCTTTCAACCCTTATCGTTAACAAGCTGCGCGGCACATTTACCTGCGTTGCGGTTAAGGCTCCGGGCTTCGGTGACAGACGCAAGGAAATGCTCCGCGATATAGCTATTCTCACCGGCGGTGAGGTTATCTCCGAGGAGCTCGGACTTGAGCTTAAGGACACCACCATGGAGCAGCTCGGCAAGGCGCGCCAGGTCAAGGTTACAAAGGAAAACACCATTATTGTTGACGGTGCAGGCGATTCTGCCGCCATTAAGGACAGAGTAGCCCAGATAAGAAACGAGCTGGCAGTTACCACCTCTGATTTCGATAAGGAAAAGCTTCAGGAGAGACTTGCCAAGCTTGCGGGCGGCGTAGCCGTAATCAAGGTCGGTGCTGCTACCGAAATTGAAATGAAGGATAAAAAACTCCGCATCGAGGACGCTCTTTCCGCTACCAAGGCTGCTGTTGAAGAGGGCATTGTCGCGGGCGGCGGCGTAGCACTTATTAACGCTATTCCTGATGTTAAGGCGCTGCTTGATACCGTTTCGGGCGATGAAAAAACAGGCGTTAATATAGTGCTTAAGGCTCTTGAGGCTCCGATTAAGCAGATTGCGTTCAACGCAGGTCTTGAAGGCTCTGTAATTATAGATAAGATCGTAAACAGCGGCAAGGTGAACTACGGCTTTGACGCTTATAACGAGACCTATACCGATATGATAGAAGCGGGCATTGTTGACCCGACCAAGGTTACACGCTCTGCTCTTGAAAACGCGGCTTCCGTTGCGGCAATGGTTCTTACTACCGAGAGCCTTGTTGCCGATAAGAAGGAGGATGCAGCCGCTGCAAACGCAGCCGCAGCCGCTGCCGCGCAGGCGGGCGGAATGTATTAATCCGCAGCACGGTTAAGGCAAAAAATAATAGTTTAGAGCAAAGAAAAAATCCTTCCCGATATTCGGGGAGGATTTTTTGCGTATATGTATTTTCAATATCTGCAAGCGGTCAAGGCTTTATATTAATGCCTGCTGAACAATTCAAAAGTACCTTAACCCGAGCATGTTGGT
>URNB01000009.1 GCA_900549055.1 uncultured Oscillospiraceae bacterium | reverse complement strand
AATGAAGACCGCGAACGGCCGCAAGGTTCTCGCTCGCCGCAGAGCAAAGGGCAGAAAGCAGTTGACATACTAAAGCCGATCGGGAGTGCAGGCGCGTCCGCACTCTCCGGCGGAAATTCCGCTTCTGAAAATCGGGGATTTTCGGCTGTGCTTTCCTTTTGCCGATATTACCCCTGCGCCCCTGAAAATCAGCTTTAAGGCTGATTTTCGCTTATAAGGCGTTTTTTCGGCGCATATTGTGCCGGGAATTTTGCGGAGTTGAGTTTTAGTTTGTCTGCAGTTTGAGCCACTTCTATGTGGCTTTTCATTTTATTGAGACTATGAAAAGTATTTCAAAGCTAAAAGAGAATTACGAGTTTCGCCGTGCATATAAAAAGGGAAAATCCTTTGTGTCGCCGTGTTTTGTCATTTATGCGGCAAAGAACCGCTGCGGCGGAACGCGTCTCGGTATAACGGCCGGGAAAAAAATAGGCGGAGCGGTTCAGCGCAACCGCGCAAAGAGAGTAATAACCGCCGCCTTCAGAGAGTGTCTTCCCGGAATAAAGCCGGGATACGATTTTGTTATTGTGGCGAGAGCCCGCATACTTGAAATTAAGAGCACCGCCGCCGCGCAAACCATGAAGAAGCAGCTGTCAGCGGCGGGTATTTACGATTATGATAGGCAAAATATTGATAAAGCTGATTGAGCTTTACCGTAAAAATATTTCTCCGCGTAAAATCCCTTGCTGTCGGTTTACGCCGACCTGCTCGGCATATGCCATTGAGGCAATACAAAAACGCGGAGCGTTTGTCGGAACACTTTTAAGTATTTGGAGAATTTTAAGGTGCAATCCGCTCTGCAAGGGCGGGTATGATCCCGTGCCCGAAAAAAAAGGCAAAAAAAGCGATTAAAACTAACCACAGCCGCCAGGCGGCTTGAACGGACGGTGCGTTAATGCAAGCAATTTTTAATATTATAAACATTCCCTTCGGTTGGGTGCTTGAATTTCTTTCGGGCATTTTCGGCGGAAATTTTGCCGCCGCTGTTTTTGCGTTTACACTTATAATCAACATTATTCTTATTCCGCTGAGCATAAAGAGCCAGAAATCCTCGGTTCAGCAAATGCGCATTAAGCCGAAGCTGGACGAGCTTAAAAAGAAATACGGCGACGATAAGCAGAAGTACAGCGAGGCTATGCAAAAGCTGTATCAGGAAGAGAACGTGTCTATGTCGGGCGGCTGCCTGCCTATGATTTTGCGCCTGGTGCTTATGATGAGCATTTACTACCTTATTATGTCCCCGCTCACCTATATGTCACACGCAGAGCCAACGCAGGTTTCAAACGTTACTACCGCCATAAGCGAAAGCCTTACCGACCTGCAAAAAAGCAACGAAGAAGAATACAAAAAAATAACCGACGAAATCTCCTGGAAAAAGGGAGGCAACAACGAGCTTAGTATAGTTAAAATCATACGCGAAAAGCCCGAGGTTATAAAGGAACTGCTCTCAGATGAGGAATACGCGAAAATAGAGAACGACCTTAAATCAATTACAGCAGCCGATGAAAAGGCAAATGTTGACTATTCCTTCTTCGGAATAGACTTAACCCAGACGCCTAAATTTTCATTTGATATATTCCATAATGCCCAGCTTATCTGGGTAATGCCGATTTTGGCGTTTTTGGCGCAAATGCTCACAAGCGCGCTGTCGCTTATGATGCAGAAAAAGCTCAACCCCGATTCGCCCAATATGGCGGGAATGATGCTCACAATGCCGCTTCTCTCCCTGTTTATCGGCTTTACATTGCCCGGCGGTGTTGCGTTCTACTGGGCGTGCTCGTCACTTATAGGCGGGTTTATACAGGTGGGCGTGCAGCAGTTTTACGGCCCGCAGCGCATGCTTGCCCGCGAGCGCGTAAAGGAGCTTACAAAGGAATGCGATTTTGAGGCGCTCCAAATGAAAAAAGCCGAACAGGCTGTTTTAAACGGAGAAAAAACGGAATAAAGCTATAAGGGCGTATAGAGCGCCGCACATAAAGGAGGATTTCACTTGATAAAGGAAGCAAGAGGATACGGCAATACTATAGACGAGGCAAGAGAAAATGCCGTTGCAATGTTAAACGCGTCGGAAAATGACGATATTCAGTTTGAGGTTATAGCTACCCCAAAGAAGAAAACGCTCGGAATTTTCGGCGGCAGAAAGGCGGAGGTTCGTGTTTTTGTGGAGCTGCCCGATGAAAAGCCCGCAAAGCAGAAGCGCCCGCAGCCCAAAAAAGAAAATAAGCCTGCAAAGCAGGCTGAAAAAACCGTAAGGGAAGAAAAACCGCAGGAGCCTAAGGCTGAGAAAAAAACTGCCCCTGCCGCAAAACCCGAAAAGGCGCAGAAGCCCGATCCGACAGAGGGCTTCGGTGAGCTTAAGGAAATAGCTGAGCTGCCCGCAGATTCAAGAGCTGCGCGCGCCGCAAATTATTTAAGAGGAATACTCGATAATATCGGTTGCTCCGATATAACAATGAAGGCCGCAGCCAAGGAAAATGCAGTGCTTATAAGCCTTGAGGGTGAAACCGTCGGAATTATAATCGGTCACAGAGGCGAAACTCTCGATTCGATTCAGTATTTAACCAGCCTTGCCGCAAGCAACAACGGCGGAGGATACTTTAAGGTCACCATAAACATAGGCAACTACCGCGAAAAGCGTGAGGAAGCACTTGTTAATCTTGCAAAGCGCGTTTCTGAGCAGGTTATAAGAACCGGTCGCTGCCGCAGTCTTGAGCCTATGAATCCTTATGAGCGCAGAATAATTCACACTGCCGTGCAGGAAATCAACGGCGTGGTTTCCAATTCCTTCGGCGAGGGAACCGCAAGGCGGGTTGTAATCGGCATTGAGGGCGGAGAAATGCGTCCTCCGAGAAAAAACAGCAGAGATTTTAAGGACGGCGGACGCCGCAGAGCGCCTTCAAAGGCTGCCCCTGCATCGGCATCAAACAGAGAGCCGAAAAAGGATAATGACGCTCCTCTTTACGGTAAGATTAATTAATTTTAAAATTTAAAAATTCTTAACGGATTGATTTAGATTATCAGGCAACAATAGTATTAAGTCTGATTCGTTGTTGTGCTGAATTTTTGTACGGGGAGTGCGTTTTTTGGAAAAGTTTGTAATAAACGGCGGACGCCCGCTGCACGGCGAGGTTCGCATAAGCGGCGCAAAGAATGCTGCTGTTGCCATTCTTCCGGCGGTTTTGCTTTCCGACGGCCCTTGCGTTATAGAAAATCTTCCTGATATATCCGATGTTTCCACAATTTTAAGAACCATGCAGTCCTTAGGTGCACAGATAAGGATGATAAATAGATCTACGGTGGAAATAGATCCGCGCCATGTTAATTCCTTTGTCGTTTCCAAAAAAATGGCGGAGGGCATGCGGGCTTCAAGCTATTTTCTCGGTGCGCTTTTGGGAAGAATGCTGCGTGCGCGCGTAGCGCCGCCCGGAGGCTGTGATTTCGGCGTTCGGCCGATTGATCAGCATATAAAGGGCTTTGAGGCACTGGGCGCCAAAATGACCATAGAAAACGGAATGGTTGACGCAAAGGCAATGTCGCTTACCGGATGCCTCATTTATCTTGATGTTGTGTCGGTAGGAGCCACCATAAATATAATGCTGGCTGCAGCTAAAGCGGACGGTCTTACAATAATAGAAAACGCCGCGCGCGAGCCGCATATAGTGGATCTTGCAAATTTCCTCAATTCTATGGGTGCTAACATAATGGGCGCAGGCACGGGTGTTATAAAAATACGCGGCGTAAAGCATTTAAGCGGCGCCGATTACAGCATTATCCCCGACCAGATCGAGGCGGGAACTTATATGGCGGCGGCGGTTGCCACACGCGGCGATATATTGGTTACAAATGTGACTCCGAAGCACCTGGAATCCATTATAGCAAAGCTTCGTGAAACAGGCGCGGAAATCACCGAATTTGATGAATCGGTGCGCGTTAAAATGACGCACCGCCCGCGCAAGTGCAATGTTAAAACAATGCCTCACCCCGGCTTCCCGACCGATATGCAGCCGCAGATAGCAGCGGTTTTAAGCATAGCAGACGGTACAAGCATAATAACCGAGGGCGTGTGGGACAGCCGTTTCAGATATGTCGAGCAGCTCACCTTTATGGGCGCGGATATTCAGGTTGACGGCAAAATGGCGGTTATAACCGGCGTTGAATGTCTTAAGCCCTCGCCTGTTCGTGCAGTTGATCTGCGCGCGGGCGCCGCAATGATAATTGCGGGGCTTTCGGCAAACGGCATAACCGAGATCGAGGAGATCGATCATATCGACCGCGGCTATGAAAATGTTGTTGAAAAATTCTCCGCTTTGGGCGCGGATATAAAGCGAGTTAAGAGCTTTGATAATATCAAGGCATTAAAACAGGCATAATTTATAATTCGTAATGCGGAATTCGTAATGCGGAATTATTATTACAGTGTAAAATAGCTCCCGCATATAATGGGGGCTATTTTTAATTTTTAAATTCGGGAGTAAAAAAATGTCGAAAATATGTCCGCTGTTCAGCGGGTCTACCGGCAACAGTACATATATAGAGGGGGCGACCGGCGCTGTTCTTGCGGATGTCGGCATGTCCTGCAAGGCGGTTACCGATGCGCTTCAATATGTAGGCGGTGATATTGAAAAAATATCCGCCGTGGTTATAACCCATGAGCACATAGATCACATAAAGGGCTTAAAGCCGTTCCTTAACACGGCAAGGCAAGCGATGCTTATCTCAACTGCCGGAACTCTTGAGGCGCTTGAAGCCGCGGGGAAAATACCGCCGCACACGAAGACCATTGCTATCGGAGAAGAAACGCTTGAGGCGGGGGGAATCGGAATATCCCGCTTTGAAACAAGCCATGACGCGGCGTCTCCCTGCGGCTACTGCTTTTTTATGCCGGACGGGCGAAAGATTTCGGTCTGCACCGACCTCGGCGTTATGACCGATACCGTGCGCGGCGCCGTTTCGGGCAGCGATGCGGTGCTTATAGAATCGAATTACGATATCGATATGCTCAAAAAAGGGCCTTATCCGGCAGAGCTTAAAATGCGGATAATGTCAGAGTGCGGGCATTTATCGAACAATGCCTGTGCCGCCGAGCTGCCGGAGCTCTTGAAAAGCGGTACGACCCGTTTCATTTTGGGACATTTAAGCAGGAACAACAACAATCCGCTTTTGGCGCTTTCAGCCGCTAAAAATACATTGACAGAGGCGGGCGCTGCGGTCGGATCCGACTGCATTTTAGAAGTGGCAGCCCCTAAAAATAACGGGGTGACGGTTTTATGATGAAGGTAACTCTTATAGCCCCCGAGGGGCTTAAGGAAAAATATCTGCGGGACGCGGCAGACGAATATATAAAGCGGCTGCGCGGCTTTTGCGATTTGAAGATTGCGGAGTTTTCGCCCTTTAAGCTGCCCGATAAGCCGAGTGGGTCACAAATATCCGCCGCGCTTGACCGCGAGGCGGAGCAGATTTTAAAGCGAATCCCCGCAGGCAGCCGCACAGCCGCCCTTTGCATTGAGGGCAAAATGCTTTCAAGCGGGGAATTAGCTGCTGAAATTCGCGCGGCGGATAATTCGGGCACGCCCTTTACCTTTATAATAGGCAGCTCGCACGGGCTTGCGGAGCAGGTGAAAAGAACTGCTGATATTCGGCTTTCGTTTTCAAAAATGACCTTTCCGCATCAGCTTTTCAGAGTGCTGCTGCTTGAGCAGCTTTACCGTGCTTATAAAATAAATTCGGGCGGAGCGTACCATAAATAGCGGTAAAACAAGCCGAACGGTTTACTCGGATGCGTCCTGCTTTGACGATTTCTCCGTTTTGCCGAAATAATCGTCAATTCCCTGAAAATCGGCGCGGGCATCGTAAACATAATGTGTCGGGTAGTTAATTGCAAAATAATCGTAATCATGAATATATTCGTGCGCGGTGAAGAGATCGTCCAAATTATGCTCCCTCACGCCGCGCTCCCAAATTTCAAGCGCTTTTTTCAGATTATTGCCGCTTTCCTTATCGTTTAACTTATAAATGATATACGAAAGCGCCGATTTCACCCGCTTGTTAACATCAAATTCCTTCTTTTCGTTCGTTATCGGGTCTAAAAAGCCTTCGTTGCTTTCAAGGCAGTCCCAGTAAGCGCTGTCCTTTGATTTTAAAAGCGATACATTATTCAGTAAAAATTCCTCAACGGCATAATGCGCGTCGCGTATTTCCCTTTCCACACGCTTTTTTTCGGTCTTATTCAAGCCCTCGGTTATGCGCTCCTCCGCTGCGGTGCATACCTCCTCGCTCGGGACGGGCAGCGAAGAATTATGCAGATAATATCTCTTATTTGTAAAGCACAAAAGCTCGGAATACACATTATCCGAAATTCGGAAAATATGCTTTTCTCTGTCCTTTTGTATTATCACATAAGCGTCCGAGAAGATTGTACGGCACATATCAAGCTTTGATAAGCATTTGCCGTCGGCAGAGTAAAACTCAAAGCTCCAATAGGAATTAAGCTCCGAATCCTGTGGGTTATCATCAGGCTTATACCAAGCGGTATCGGTCATTATTTTTATAAAGCTTTTAATTTTTTCTGGGTCGTCTATTGTGTATTCGGCGTCGTTTTTATCGGTACGGTCGGCCGCAACGATTTTTTCTATCTCTGCGGGGAGGAGAGAGGATATGCTTTCCGCCTGCGTACCCTCGAAAAGCTGGCGCGCGTTAACAAACATCCGCTTTATTTCTCTTATAAGCGGCTCTCTTACCTCCCTGATGCCGCATGCCGCCGCGGTAAGCGACAGCACTGCCGCAAGCGCTATGCAGGCGGCGCGCTTGCCTGCGGTGTTTATAAGCCTGCAGACCCCGCTCTGCATACGGATAAGCCTTTCCATCCGCATATCAAATTCGCGGGAGAATTCATGTGCGCCGTTTGCGGGGATATCAAGCTGTGCTTCAATAAACGCTTTTTTCAGAACGGAATTATTCATTTTCCTGCCCCCTTAATGCCTGCAGCAGCAGCTTTTTGCCGCGCACAAGCTGCATTTTTACGGTTGATACCTTTCTCTCAAGCAGCGCCGCCGTTTTTTTGACAGGCAGCTCGTTCACATAATGCAGAAATAAAACCTCATTATACGGCGTCGGCACGCTTTTGATTGCGGCAATCAGGTCTTCGTACTCCGTTTTTTCGGCAAGCTCCTCAATAAGCGCGTCATCCGCTGCGAGTTCACAGGTATCGATCGGCGTTTCGTTAAGCCTTTTAAGGCGGCGCAGACGGTCATAGGCGGTGTTTTTGGTTATTACCGTAAGATACGCCGCAGTGCGCCTTGAGCCTATATCGTCTATCTGCTTAATGCTTTTCGCTGTCTTTATAAACGCGTCATGCAGAACATCCTCCGCGTCTGCGCTGTTTTTAACTATCTTCAGCGCGCACGCATAGAGCATATCACGGTATTTATAATATATTTTCTCAAATTTGCTTTTTTCATCCTCTGTATCAAACGCCGAAATAAACGTCGAAATCGCCCCCTCTTCTTTTAAAACGTTTCAAACATATAAAACGGTTACAAATATAATAATGCTTTTTATAAATGTGTTCAAGGATAAATTGGGCAAGGAAGTTAAAAATATTTTTGGAGGACATAAAAATGGAAGGAAAAATTTATGATATAGTTATAATCGGCGGCGGCTGTGCGGGGCTTACGGCGGCAATTTACGCACGGCGCGCCGAAAAATCGGTTTTGGTGCTCGAAAAAAATGCCTTCGGCGGTCAGATTGTCTATTCACCGGAGGTTGAAAATTTCCCCGGTTTTATAAAAATCAGCGGTCTTGAATTTTCCGACAGGCTTTATTCCCAAGCAAAGGGTCTCGGCACGGAGTTTGAAATCGATAACGCCGTGAAAATTTTAACGGACGGAGAATACAAAACGGTGATAACCGATTACGGCAAATACAAGTGCCGTGCGGTTATAATTGCGGCGGGACTTACACACAGAAGGCTTGGACTTGAAAATGAGGAAAGGCTTGCGGGTCACGGCATATCATATTGCGCGGTGTGCGACGGGGCCTTTTTTAAGGGAAAGGATGTTGCGGTTTGCGGCGGGGGAAATACCGCGGTGACCGACGCGCTTTTTCTTTCGGATATTTGCAGAAGCGTGACGGTAATACACCGCCGCTCCGAATTCCGCGCAGACCCGGTTTTATCGGAAAAGCTGCGCAAAAAAAACAACATCCGCTATGAATTCGATTCGGAAATAACCGAGCTTGCAGGGGAGCAGGGTCTGCAAAAAATAACCGTCCTTAATAAACGGACAGGTGAAAGCCGCGATATTTCGGTTGAGGCTTTGTTTGTTGCGATAGGCTTCCTGCCGCAGAATGATATCTGCAAAAATACGGCGGAGCTTGATGACGGCGGCTTTATAAAAGCGGGCGAGGATTGTGTGACCTCATGCTCCGGTATCTTCGCTGCCGGTGACTGCCGAACGAAGGCGCTTCGCCAATTGACCACAGCTGCTGCCGACGGTGCAGCCGCCGCATATGCCGCCTGTAAATTTATAGGTTGATTAAAATTGCCCGAACAGAAACATGCCCCCTTTGAGGCTTTTGTATCCCGAAGGGGGTTATTTTGCGCCCTTATTAAAGTGTTAATGACAAAGTAGCTTCGGGTCGGCTTTTAATCGGCTCGGCGTAAAGCCCCTGTACTTCTTAAACATTTTATTAAAGTGAACCGTATTATTAAAGCCGCAGGTTGGTGCAATTTCGAGCATGGTCAGCTTGTTGCTTCCGGAGGTAAAAATTTTTGTCGCCTTTTCGATTCGCTTGGCGTTTATATAATCGCAAACGGTAATCCCGTTTATTTTTTTAAAGTGATGAGAAAAGCAATTAGGCGTCAGCGCCATTATTCCCGCAAGCTTGAGCTCCTCGCAGATATGCCGCTCTATATAATCATATATCCGCAGCATATTAACGGCGTGCTCTTTGGTATCATAAGTCGGGATATTGAAGAAAAGATCATTTCAACCTTTACATGCCTTGCTCTTTCTGCTGTTATGCAAATATGGCATGCAAGCCGATTTTTGCCTTTCGCGCAATTCATAACTTTGCTTTTTTATACCGTACTTTGAACTTTACACGTAATTTGAAGAATAGCTCAAAAATTTGAAATTTTATTGTTAAAACACTTTAAAAATCTTTTTGAAAAACCCTAGAAAAACTTGACACGAACCACCGAATTTTAAATACTTGACGGAAAGGCGAAAAATGGTGTATAATATACTTTGAGTTATTATAAGGAGAGATACGGCTAATGGCGAAAACCACCGCGGAATACGGCAACGACAGTATAAAAAAGCTTGAGGGTCCCGATAGAGTGCGAAAGCGTCCGGGCGTTATTTTCGGTTCGGACGGGCTTGACGGCTGCGAGCATTCGGTTTTTGAAATAATATCAAATTCAATAGACGAGGCGCGCGAGGGTTATGGGCAGAAGATAATTGTCACAAAGTATGCCGACGGCTCTATTGAGGTGCAGGATTTCGGGCGCGGCGCACCTGTTGATTTTAATAATAAAGAGCAGTGCTTTAACTGGGAACTTTTATACTGCGAGTTATATGCCGGCGGTAAGTATAACACGAACGACGGCGCAAACTACGAGTATTCGGTAGGCTTAAACGGCTTAGGTCTTTGCTCAACCCAGTATTCCTCGGAATATATGGATGTTGAAATAAAGCGCGACGGATTTAAATATAACCTGCACTTTGAAAAGGGCTACAATGTGGGCGGGCTCAAAAAAGAGCCTTACGACGGCAAGGACACAGGCACCAAAACCCGCTGGAAGCCCGATATTGAGGTTTTCACCGACGTTAATATTCCCACCGAGTATTTTCTTGATACCCTTAAAAGGCAGGCAATTGTAAACGACGGGCTGTTGTTTATTTTTAAAGAGCAGCAGGGCGCGCGCTTTGTGCAGCAGGAAATCGTTTATAAAAACGGTATTAAGGACTATGTAAATGAGACGGTAGGGGAGGAAAAGCTTTCCTCCGTTCAGTTTTGGCAGACCGAAAGAAAGGGCAAAGACCGCGAGGACAAGCCTGAATACAAGGTTAAAATAAATGCGGCGCTTTGTTTTTCAAACCGCCATACATTAAAGGAATATTACCACAATTCAAGCTGGCTTGAATATGGCGGCGTGCCCGAAAAGGCAACCCGCAGTGCCTTTGTTTCACAGATAGACGCATATATAAAGCAAAGCGGCAAATATAAATCGAACGAAAGCAAAATCACCTTTTCGGATATTGAAGAATGTCTGGTGCTGGTTATTTCCTCGTTTTCAACCGTAACCTCATACGAAAACCAGACCAAAAAGGCTATTACCAATAAATTTATATACGAGGCTATGACCGATTTCCTGCGGCATCAGCTTGAAGTATATTTTATTGAAAATAAAGCCGAGGCGGATAAAATAGCCGACCAGGTGCTTGTAAACAAGCGCAGCCGCGAGCGCAGCGAAAGGGAGCGCATAAACCTTAAAAAGACACTGCAATCCTCAAACTCTATGCTTGACAGGGTGGATAAATTTGTAGACTGCCGTTCAAAGGATGTTGAGCAGCGCGAGGTATTCATAGTTGAGGGCGATTCGGCTTTAGGCTCATGCAAATTAGCGCGAAACGCCGAATTTCAGGCAATAATACCTGTAAGGGGCAAAATATTAAACTGCCTTAAGGCCGACTACGAAAAGGTGTTTAAAAGTGAAATTATAACCAATCTTATTAAGGTATTGGGCTGCGGGGTTGAGGTAAAATCCAAAGCAAATAAGGGCCTTGCAACCTTTGACCTTTCGGCGCTGCGGTGGAACAAGATCATAATATGTACCGACGCGGATGTGGATGGTTTCCAGATACGCACCCTTATTCTTACGATGATATATCGTTTAATGCCTACTCTTATAAACGAGGGAAAAATTTACATCGCCGAAACCCCGCTTTACGAAATAGGCACAAAGGATATGACCTACTTCGCCTATGACGAAAAGGAAAAAATTGATATTCTTGACAAAATAGGGGATGGCAAGTACACCATTCAGCGCTCAAAGGGACTGGGCGAAAACCAGCCCGATATGATGAACCTTACCACAATGAACCCAGAAACGCGCCGTCTTATAAAGGTTATGCCGCAGGACGCCGAGCGCACCTCGCAGATGTTTGATTTGCTGCTCGGGGACGATTTGCAGGGCAGAAAGGACTTTATAGCCGAAAACGGCTATATGTATCTTGACGAGGCAGATTTATCCTGATTAGACGTTAGATATTAGATGTTAGACATTAGATATTACAAATTTTAGAAAAGAGGAAGTTTGTGGCGACTAAAAAGAAAAAAGAACCGAAGTCGGTAAAGCCGAAAATAAACGCTTATATTGCCGGTGCGGGTCTTACGGTCGAGCAGCCGATAACCGATACGCTCGAAACCAACTATATGCCCTATGCCATGAGTGTTATAGTATCCCGTGCGATACCGGAAATAGACGGCTTTAAGCCCTCGCACAGAAAGCTGCTTTATACCATGTATAATATGGGACTTTTAAAGGGCAGCACAATAAAATCGGCGAATATAGTGGGGCGCACAATGCAGCTGAACCCCCACGGCGACGCGGCTATTTATGAGACCATGGTGCGTTTGTCAGAGGGGTATCAGGCGCTTTTGCACCCGTATGTTGCCTCTAAAGGCTCGTTCGGTAAAGCCTACTCGCGCGATATGGCTTACGCCGCTTCGCGTTATACCGAGGCAAAGCTTTCTCCCATTGCGGCGGAGCTTTTTGCCGATATTGATAAAGACACGGTAGATTTTGTGGATAACTACGACGCTACCATGAAAGAGCCTACGCTGTTCCCCGTCACCTTCCCCTCGGTGCTTGTAAACGCTAATACGGGTATTGCCGTAGGTATGGCAAGCTCAATTTGCCCGTTTAACCTGCGCGAGGTTTGCGAGACCACCATTGGCTATATAAGGGATAACGATATAAACGTGGCGGACACGCTTTTAGCCCCCGATTTTCCCATAGGCGGTAAGCTTTTATACGACCGCGCGGCTATGGAAAAAATTTACGAAACTGGCCGCGGCAGCTTTAAGGTGAGAGGCGTATACGCTTACGATAAATCGCAGAACTGCATAGACATTACCGAAATACCGCCCACTACCACGAGCGAGGCGATAATTGAAAAGGTAATAGAGCTTGCAAAGCTTAAAAAAATAACCGAAATTAACGATATTCGCGATGAAACAGACTTAAACGGTCTTAAAATAACAATTGACCTGAAGCGCGGGGCAGACCCCGAAAAGCTTATGAAAAAGGTCATGAAAATGACCCCGCTTGAGGATAGCTTTTCCTGCAACTTCAATATTTTGATTGCAGGCTCGCCGCGCGTTATGGGCGTTAAGGAAATTATTTCCGAGTGGGTGGCGTTCAGGGAGGAATGTGTGCGCCGTCGCGTTTACTTCAAGCTATCAAAGGCAAAGGACAGGCTGCACCTTTTAAAGGGTCTTGAAAAAATACTGCTTGATATTGATAAGGCGATAAAAATCGTGCGCGAGACCGACGAGGAAGCGCAGGTTGTGCCGAACCTGATGATAGGCTTCGGAATAGACGAAATTCAGGCGGAGTACGTTGCGGAAATAAAGCTGCGCCACTTAAACCGCGAATATATTTTAAAGCGCACGGCGGATATTGAAGATTTAATGAAAGAAATCGCCGAGATGGAGAGCGTTTTAAACTCCCGCTCAAAGCTTTTGAATATAATAATTAAGGAATTAAAGGAAGTTGCCGAAAGATACGGGCAGGAACGAAAGACCGAGATTATAAGCGCGGCGGAGGAAAGCGGCGAGGACGAGCCTATAGAGCTTGATACCTCCCCCGTGACCCTTTTCTTTACCAAGGACGGATATTTCAAGAAAATAACCCCGCAGTCACTCAGAATGAGCGGCGAGCAAAAGCTGAAAGAGGGGGACGAGATTACGCAAACGGTCGAGTCCACCAATGCAGAGGAGCTTTTGTTCTTCAGTAATAAATCACAGGTTTATAAATCCCGCACATCGGAATTTTCCGATGGCAAGGCAAGCGTGCTAGGCGATTATGTACCCTCAAAACTTGAATTTGAGGAGGCTGAAAACGCCGTTTATATGGTGGCAACCGCCGATTATAAGGGCTATATGCTCTTTGTGTTTGATAACGGCAGAATAGCAAAGGTTCCGCTTTCCTCTTACCAAACAAAGACCAATCGCAAAAAGCTTATAAAGGCATATTGCGATAAATTCACTCTGCACAGTATTTTCTTTATAAAAGAGGATACCGAGCTGCTCTTAAAATCCACAAACGGACGTATGCTTATAGTGAACACCGCGTCTGTTCCCGCAAAGACCACAAAGGATAACGGCGGCATAGCCGTAATGACCCAAAAGCGCGGGCAAAGGCTGTCCGAGGTCGGCATTTACGAAAAGGACAGTTTAGAAGGCGACCACCGCTACCGCACGCGCAACCTGCCTGCGGCGGGCAGTAAAAAGCCTGTCGGTACTGCCGAGCAGGAGCAGATGATACTGTAAAATAAAAAAGAGCGTCGGTTATTACCGGCGCCCGATGTCGGCGCCGGTGCAAACGCTTTATCCGTCGCTGACAAGTATAATATACCCTTTAATTTTTTAAATATACATTTTTTACGGACGGAGAGAAATCTTAATGGCACGAGAACTATCAAAACAGTACGACCCGAAAGAGGTTGAAGAAAGAATTTATAAAATGTGGCTTAACGGCAGGTACTTCCATGCAAAGTGCGAGGAAAATAAGCCTACCTACACAATAGTTATTCCGCCACCGAATATTACGGGTCAGCTCCATATGGGTCACGCGCTTGACAACACGCTGCAGGATATACTTATCCGCTTTAAGCGTATGCAGGGGTACGATACCTTATGGGTGCCCGGCACAGACCATGCCTCTATTGCGACCGAGGCGAAAATTGTTGAAAAAATGCGGCAGGAGGGGCTTACCAAGGAGGACGTCGGCAGAGACGGCTTTTTGGAGCGCGCCTGGGAATGGAAAAATCAGTACGGCGGCAGAATTATAGAGCAGCTTAAAAAAATGGGTTCCTCGTGCGACTGGGAAAGAGAGCGCTTTACTCTTGACGAGGGTTGCAGCAAGGCGGTTAAAGAGGTTTTCGTGCGCCTTTACGAAAAGGGGCTTATTTACAGGGGCGAAAGAATTATTAACTGGTGCCCCCACTGCAAAACCTCTATTTCGGACGCCGAGGTTGAATATGAGGAGCAGGCAGGGCATTTTTGGCATTTGCGCTACCCGTTTAAGCACGGAAGCGGCTATTTGGAGCTTGCCACAACCCGCCCCGAGACGCTGCTCGGCGATACCGCCGTTGCGGTAAACCCGAACGATGAAAGATATAAGGACTTGGTCGGCAAAACCCTTATTTTGCCGCTTGTTCACCGCGAAATACCCGTTATTGCCGATGATTATGTTGAGATGGATTTCGGAACGGGCGTTGTTAAAATCACCCCCGCGCACGACCCGAACGACTTTGAAGTAGGTCTGCGCCATAATTTGGAGGTTATAAATGTTTTAACCGACGACGCAAAGATAGTAGCAGATTACCCGAAATATGCGGGAATGGACCGCTACGAGGCGCGCAAGGCTATTGTTGCCGACCTTGAAGCAGAGGGCGCGCTTGTAAAGATTGAAGAGCACGTTCACAACGTGGGCACCTGCTACCGCTGCGGCACAACGGTTGAACCGCGCGTTTCAAAGCAGTGGTTTGTTAAAATGAAGCCCCTTGCCGAGCCTGCTATTGAGGCGGTTAAAAATGGCGAGACAAAATTTGTTCCCCAGCGGTTTGAAAAAATTTATTTCCACTGGCTTGAAAATATACGCGATTGGTGCATATCCCGACAGCTTTGGTGGGGTCACCGCATACCCGCATGGTATTGTGAGGATTGCGGCGAAATAACCGTTTCAAAGGAAGAGGCGCACTGCTGCGCACACTGCGGCAGCGAGAATATCACGCAGGATCCCGACACGCTTGATACCTGGTTCTCTTCTGCCTTATGGCCGTTTTCAACACTCGGCTGGCCCGAAGAAACCGCCGATTTCAAGCACTATTACCCCACAAACACCCTTGTTACGGGCTATGATATAATTCCGTTCTGGGTAATGCGTATGATGTTCTCAGGAATTGAGCAAACAGGCGAGGTTCCGTTTGATACGGTGCTTATTCACGGGCTTGTGCGCGATTCGCAGGGCAGAAAAATGTCGAAATCGCTCGGAAACGGCGTAGACCCGCTTGAGGTAATTGATAAATTCGGTGCGGACGCGCTGCGTTTCTCGCTTGCAACCGGCAACAGCCCCGGAAACGATATGCGTTATATTGAAGAGCGCGTTGAATCAAGCCGCAACTTTGCAAACAAGCTTTGGAACGCCGCAAGATTTATTCTTATGAATTTAAAATCGGATGAGGTTCTGCCGCTTGAACCCGATAATTTCGCGCTTGAGGATAAGTGGATATTATCAAAATACAATGCAGTTGTAAAGGATGTTACCGAAAACCTTGAAAAATATGAGCTTGGTATGGCGGTTCAAAAACTTTACGACTTTATTTGGGACGTTTTCTGCGATTGGTACATTGAAATCTGCAAATCCCGCTTAAACGGCGAGGACGAAAAAGCCGCCGATACCGCAAGGGCCGTGCTTATATATGTGTTTACAGGCACTTTAGCGCTTTTGCACCCCTTTATGCCCTTCATAACCGAGGAAATTTGGCAGTCGCTGCCGCATAAGGGCGAGGCACTTATGGTGACCGATTGGCCGAAGTTCGACACATCGCTTGAATTTGCCGCTGAGGAAGAGGACTTTGAAAAGATTATGACGGTAATAAAGGCGGTAAGAAACCGCCGCGCCGAAATGAACGTTCCGCCCTCAAAGAAGGCAAAGGTTTGCATTGCAACCAAATTTAAGGACACCTTCTCGCGCGGAACGGCGTATATCTGCCGTTTAGCTTATGCTTCGGACGTGGAAATAGGCGACAGCTTTGATAGCGAGGGAGCGGTGCGCGTTATTACCGACGCCGCTACTGTGTTTATGCCCATGCGCGAGCTTGTAGACTTTACCGCCGAGCTTGAAAGGCTTAAAAAGGAGCTTAAAAAGGCTAACGACGATAAGGAGTTCTTTGAGAAAAAGCTCAATAATCAGGGCTTTGTTGCCAAAGCGCCCGCGGCGGTTGTTGAGCAGCAGCGCGAGAGCCTTAAAAAGGTGCTTGAAAAAATCGCAATGCTTGAAGGCAGTATAGCCGAAATAGAAAAAACCGTTTAGATATCTGATTTCGGACGGTGAATATTTGATTTATGCTTCATCGGCTCCCTTTAGGCAAGGGGCCGATGGTTTGCGTAGAAGCTATGATTTTGTATATCCAATGTCTACTGTCTAACATCTAATATCTAAATAGATGGCGCACCTCTGTCATTTAGTAACATTTCCTCACACCGTGAGGAGTCATCCTAAACACCGGAAGCTAATGTTTTGTGCGAAATTTGCGGCGTTTTTAATACGGCAAAATGAAAATGCAGTATACGGAATGTAGTGCTTACATCCGTATACTGCATTTTTTGTTCTTCCGCGAATGCCGCGGTATTCCATAACGCGGCATTCGCTTCGGGTATGAATTATTCGCCGTAAAGCTTTAAGAGCTTTTCAAGGTGCGCTCTGCGCGCCTTTGCGGTCTCGGCAGCCTTATCGAACAGAACCTCTGCGCGCTCGGGGAAGGAGCGTGTGAGCGAGGAGTAGCGAGCCTCACCCATAATGAAGTCCTTATAGTCGGCGGTAGCCGGCTTGCTGTCGATAGTGAAGGGGTTCTTGCCCTCTGCCTTAAGCGCGGGGTTGTAACGGAACATATCCCAATATCCGCAGTCAACAGCCTTCTTCATTTCCTTCTGGCAGTTAACCATTCCGCCCTTAATTGAGTGCATTTCGCACGGAGCGTAGCCGATAACGAGGGACGGACCGTTGTAAGCCTCAGCCTCTTTAAGAGCCTTGAGGGTCTGGTTCATATCGGCGCCCATAGCTATCTGCGCTACATAAATGTAGCCGTAGGACATAGCGATTTCGGCAAGGCTCTTCTTGGCGATTGCCTTACCGGCAGCTGCGAACTGTGCAACCTGACCGATGTTGGAAGCCTTTGAAGCCTGACCGCCTGTATTTGAGTAAACCTCGGTATCGAATACCATAATGTTTACGTTGTTGCCCTGTGCCAAAACATGGTCAACACCGCCGAAGCCGATATCATAAGCCCAACCGTCGCCGCCGAAGATCCAAACGGACTTCTTGGAGAGGTATTCCTTATGATTAAGAACATCCTTGCAGAGTGCGCAATCGGCATTTTCCTTTTCAAGAACAGCGGCAAGTGCCTTTGAAGCGTCGGCATTCTTTGCGCCGTCATCAAGAGTGGCAAGGTACTCTTCCGCAGCGGCTTTAAGCTCTGCGCTTGCTTTATCCGATTCGGTCATCTGCTTAACTTCACCGATAAGACGGTCGCGGATAGCTTTCTGACCGAGGTACATACCGTAGCCGTGCTCTGCGTTATCCTCAAACAGAGAGTTTGCCCATGCAGGACCGTGACCCTCGGCGTTTGTGGTGTACGGAGAGGTAGCGGCAGGACCGCCCCAAATGGACGAGCAGCCGGTAGCGTTGGAAATATACATTCTGTCGCCGAAAAGCTGGGTTACGAGACGTGCATAAGAGGTCTCGGCGCAGCCGGCGCAGGAGCCTGAGAATTCAAGCAGCGGCTTTTTGAACTGAGAGGTGATAACGTTTGCGTCGGTCGCAACGTCCTTCTTCTCGGTTACCTTTGCTACGCAGTAATCGAAAGACTTCTGCTCTTCGAGCTGGGATTCCTGCGGAACCATTTTAAGAGAGTTGGTCGGACATACACCGATACAAACTCCGCAGCCCATACAATCAAGCGGAGAAACGGTTAAAGCGTACTTGTAATCCGTCTTAAGGAACGGCTTGGGTGCAACCTTTAAGGTAGCGGGTGCAGCAGCCACTTCTTCATCGGTCAGAACGAACGGACGGATTGTAGCGTGCGGGCAAACAAACGCGCACTTATTGCACTTGGCGCAGGTATCGGGATTCCACTCGGGAACCATAACCGCAACGCCGCGTTTCTCATAAGCGGACGCGCCCTGCTCAAACGTACCGTCAGCATAGTCTACAAATGTAGAAACAGGCAGTGAATCACCGTTCATAAGGCCTACGGGTTTCATTATATCGTCAACCATTTTAACGAGCTTTGCAGGACCCTCTTCCTTAACGGGAGCGGTGTTATCCGCAGCGTTAGCCCAGTCAGCCGGAACGTCAATCTTAACATAAGCGGTAGCGCCCGCGTCGATAGCCTTTTCGTTCATTTCAACTATCTCTTTGCCCTTCTTCATAAACTTCTGGGCTTTTTCCTTCATGTAGCCGATAGCTTCAGCCTCGGGAAGAACCTTTGAAAGCGAGAAGAAAGCGGACTGCAAAACGGTGTTGGTACGCTTGCCGAGACCGATTTCAGCCGCAATGTCGATAGCGTTAACGGTGTAAAGCTGAATGTTATTCTTGGCGATATAGCGCTTAGCTTCAGCCGGCATATGGTGGTTAAGTTCATCCATATTCCACTGGCAGTTAATAAGGAATACACCGCCGGGCTTAACGTCGTTAACCATCTTGTAGCCCTTTGTTACATAAGACGGGTTGTGGCAGGCAACAAAGTCAGCCTTGTTTATGTAATAGGGGCTCTTAATCGGCTTATCGCCGAAACGCAGGTGAGAAATGGTAATACCGCCGGTCTTCTTCGAGTCATACTGGAAGTAAGCCTGAACGTATTTATCGGTATGGTCGCCGATAATCTTAATGGAGTCTTTGTTAGCACCAACGGTACCGTCGCCGCCGAGACCCCAGAACTTGCACTCGATTGTGCCCTCTGCCGCGGTGTTCGGAGCTTCCTCCTCGGGGAGTGAAAGGTTGGTAACATCATCGTTAATACCGATGGTGAAGTTGTGTTTAGGTTCTGCCTTATCAAGCTCCTTGTAAATTGCAAAAATGCTTGAGGGCGGCGTGTCCTTAGAGCCGAGACCGTATCTGCCGCCTACAACAGCGTCAATATGTCTGTCCTCTTCTGCAAGAGCGGCAACAACGTCAAGATAAAGCGGCTCGCCCAAAGCGCCGGGTTCTTTAGTTCTGTCAAGCACGGCGATTTTCTTAACGGTGGACGGAATAGCCGCAACCAGCTTGTCCGCTTTGAAAGGACGGTAAAGACGTACCTTTACAAGACCTACCTTTTCGCCCTTTGCGGTTAAGTAATCTATAACCTCTTCCGCAACGTCGCAGATAGAGCCCATAGCCACAATAACCTTTTCGGCATCAGGTGCGCCGTAGTAGTTAAAGAGCTTGTAATCGGTGCCGATCTTCTCGTTGATCTTGTCCATATACTTCTCAACGATACCGGGTATAGCGTCATAATACTTATTGCAAGCCTCGCGGTGCTGGAAGAAAATATCTCCGTTTTCGTGAGAGCCGCGCATTACGGGGTGCTCGGGGTTTAAAGCGCGCTTTCTGAACGCCTCGACCGCGTCCATATCGCACATTTCTTTAAGATCATCATAATCCCAGATCTGAATCTTCTGAATTTCGTGTGAGGTTCTGAAGCCGTCAAAGAAGTTGATAAACGGAACTCTGCCCTCGATAGATGCTAAGTGAGCAACAGGGCCTAAGTCCATAACCTCCTGCGGGTTGGTTTCGGCAAGCATTGCAAAGCCGGTCTGACGACATGCGTAAACGTCCGAATGGTCGCCGAAAATGTTAAGCGCATGGCTTGCTACGCAGCGAGCCGATACGTGGAAAACGCAGGGGAGCAATTCGCCCGCGATCTTGTACATGTTCGGAATCATAAGTAAAAGTCCCTGCGAAGCGGTGAACGTGGTGGTTAAAGCACCGGCTGCCAAAGAGCCGTGTACCGTACCGGCGGCGCCTGCCTCCGACTGCATTTCGGCAACATTAACGGTAGTGCCGAATATGTTTTTAAGTCCCTGTGCAGACCACTGATCAACATAGTCCGCCATAGGGCTGGACGGGGTTATCGGGTAGATACCGGCTACCTCGGTAAACGCATAGGCAACATGAGCCGCGGCGTTATTGCCGTCCATGGTCTTGAATTTTCTGGCCATTGAAAATTCCTCCTGTAATAATTTTTAATGAGAAACACTTCTGTCCCATACGATATATATAATAACACTTTTTTTGTCCCGTGTAAACAGGAAAATAATTTATTTCGGTATTTTTTGTCCGAAAAATCAGCATTTTTTTACTCCGCTGTTTTTTACCTTTTATACAAAAAAATTACAAAAAACACTTCATTATGACATTTTTATAAATTTTATATACCGTTATAATAAATATTAGTTGTATTTGCTAACGAAGTGTGTTATAATCATTTTATAACACAAATCGGCGTCGGTCGATTTTTCAAAGGAGTGCATTAAATTGAAACAGTATTCTCAGCAATCAATACATAATATAGCCCTTTTGGGTCACGGCGGATCGGGTAAAACCACTCTGGCGGATGCCGTTCTGTGCTACGGAAAAGCGACCGAGCGCATAGGTAAGATTGCGGACAGTACGACCGTTATGGACTTTGATCCCGAAGAGAAAAAGCGCAAGACCTCGGTTTCAACCTCTGTTTACGCTTTGGAGCTCGACGGGCATAAGCTTAATATAATAGACGCACCGGGACTTTTCGATTTTGCGGGCGGAGTAAGCGAGGCACTTGCCGCGGCGGACAGTGCGATAATAGCGGTTTCGGGCAAATCGGGACTTACAACCGGAGCAAAGCAGAGCTTCCAAAAGGCGCGAGCGCTGAAAAAAGCTGTTGCTTTCTTTGTGGGCAAGCTTGATTCAACCCACGCGCATTTTTACCGCGTAATATCCTCGCTTGTGGCGAATTACGGTGCGGTTATCTGCCCGGTCGTAATTCCCTATATTGAAAACGACGAGGTTAAATCATATATTGACCTTATAACCAATAAAGCCTATGCCTGCGAGGGCTTGGAGCTTAAGGAGCTGCGCATGCCCGTAAGCAACGAGGCGGACGAAATGCGCAGCATGCTTTTAGAGGCGATAGCCACGGCGGATGACGCGCTTATGGAAAAATATTTTGCGGGCGAGGAGTTTACCCCCGAGGAAATAATCGAAGGGCTGAAAAAAGGTGTTGTCTCCGGCGAAATATGCCCTGTTTTCGCGGGTATCCAGCAAACGGGCGCGGCAGTTCCGCTTATGGTGGATACGCTGCTTAAAATCCTGCCCTCCGCGGCGGATGCCGTTTGCCGCTTTGAGGGCGGCGAGGAAAAAGCCTTTGACGAAAACGGCGAAAACGCGCTTTTCGTATTCAAAACCATTGCTGACCCGTTTGTGGGTAAGCTTTCATATTTCCGCGTGCTTTCGGGCAAAATCAAGAACGATTCCCGCCTTATAAATAATCGCACAGGCGCTGAGGAGCGGCTTTCCAAAATAATGTGGCTCAAAGGCGGAAAACAGGAGGACGCGGGCGAAATTATCGCCGGAGATATAGGCTCGGTATCAAAGCTCGGCAATGTGCTGACGGGCGATACATTATCAGCGTCCGGCAAACTCGCCGCGGCGGCGGTGGAGTTCCCCGCCCCCACGATTTCGGTTGCGGTTTACCCAAAGGCAAAGGGCGATGAAGAGAAGATAACTCAGGCGTTCAGCCGCCTTTGCGAGGAAGATCCCACCATTAAGGTCTACACCGATAACGAGACCCACGAGCAGATTCTTTCCGCCCTCGGCGAGCAGCATATTGACGTTATAATATCCCGCTTAAAATCTAAATTCGGTGCGGAGGTTGAGCTTAAAAAGCCGAAAATTGCCTACCGCGAGACTATAAGAAAGCCCATTAAGATTCAGGGACGGCACAAAAAGCAGTCGGGCGGTCACGGTCAGTTCGGTGATGTCTGGATCGAGTTTGAGCCCTGCGATTCGGATGAGCTGGTATTCGAAGAAAAGGTATTCGGCGGCGCCGTTCCGAAAAACTTCTTCCCCGCGGTTGAAAAGGGACTGCGCGATTGCACCGCAAAGGGCGTTTTGGCAGGCTACCCCATGGTGGGCATAAAGGCAACTCTGGTGGACGGCTCATATCACCCGGTGGACTCATCGGAAATGTCCTTTAAAATGGCGGCGGCAGTAGCCTTTAAGGACGGTATACCGCAGGCGTCCCCCGTTCTGCTTGAGCCTATCGGTACTCTTAAGGTGCTGGTGCCCGATGAAATGCTCGGCGATGTTATAGGCGATATTAACAAGCGGCGCGGGCGCATTATAGGCATGAACCCGGCAGAGAACAAAATGCAGGAAATAATAGGCGAAGTGCCTAT
The DNA here is from genome assembly GCA_900549055.1 of uncultured Oscillospiraceae bacterium. Lineage (GTDB taxonomy): Bacteria > Bacillota > Clostridia > Oscillospirales > Acutalibacteraceae > UBA737. The sequence goes on along the minus strand of URNB01000009.1, from coordinate 17,239 downwards.
GGCGGAAATGTCGGATTTCTCCACAGCCATGCGTTCGATTACGCAAGGCACCGCCGTATTCACCCTCACGCCTACGCGTTATGAAGAGGTTCCGGCGGCTCTCGCACAGAAAATAATCGACGCGGCAAAGGAATAAAGTGCCTATGCCGATTTAAATTAAAATTGAGCGTGTCGATTTTTTCGACACGCTCTCTTATTTTTTCTTTTTTTCGGTGCGCCTGTACTCCTTGGGGGTTATACCCACCGCCTTTTTAAAGGCTTTAAGAAAATGCGAGCTGTCGTAAAATCCGGTTTGCGCCGCAATAGCGGTAATTGTTTCGTCGGTTTCAAAAAGCAACTGCTTTGCAAGGTTTATGCGGCAAAAGTTTATATATGAGGTTATGGGCTGTCCTACCTCCCTGTGGAAAAGCCCCGAAAGATACGTCGGGTTAATAAGAATATGCTTTGCAATTTCATCAACAGTAATTTTTTCACGGAAATTATCCTGAATATATTTAAGCGCCTGCAAAACATAAGGGCTTTTATTTGCGGATTTCTGATTTGTAAGCAGTGGGATTTTGAACTCGGTCCATTCATCGGCTTGCTTTATTTCAAAATAATAGCGTACCGAAATATAAGAAGGAATAGAATACAAGCTGATTTGCAGCTTACAGGCTTCATTCGAACGAACGGAAAAGCTTATATAACCGGTTTTTAATATATCTGTCAGTGAGCAGTCGTCGGCTTTATGCTCTCTGAAAAACCAGATTTTAAATAAATCACTTGATTTTACGGTGAATTTACAATATTCGTTTTTTATAGGGTCGTTATGTAATTCGTAAACATAATTATCCGGCTGCCGCGGCAGCTCAACAAATTTGTGGCTGGCGAAGAAGGTCATAAACGTATCAGGTGCCTCGTGCGGCTTGGCGGACTGTATTTTAATATTACTTATGTCAAGCGCCAGCTCGGGAAGGCACATAGGCTCAAAGTATTCAAACGCCACGGCCGAAACCTTTCCGAACACCATATCGTTGTTAATGCGCTCATATTCTATTGCGGTTGTAACTATATATTCAATACGTCGGCTCAGTATCATTGCTCTTGCTTGTCCGGTGGCGGAAGTTTCAAGCATTGACTGAAAATATGTGGCGGCGTCAGGCAGGTAATCTACTACCTGCTTTGCATCACATTCAAATTCATGGCTGAAAATACGGTAATCCCTTTGATAGCCTTTTCCTGCGTTATCGTCGGCAAGTGGCGATGAGACATAAAGCTTGTACTCGGCGCAAAAAACAGAGGTTTGCGAATTTGCGGGTGTAAAAATCCATTCAGCCGAACATTCCTTTGATACAAAGGAAAACTTTTTATATTTTCTGGTTTGCTCATCACGCGTATTATAATAAGCTCCGTTGCCGGAAATTATTATCCAAAGCCGCTGATTTTCGCTTTGCGGAAAGGTAAATGCTTCTGAAAAATTATAAATATTGACTGAGCAAAGTTTTAATGAGTAGTCGGGACTGTTGTTTTCAAGTGTCGATAACTGCAAAATTCATCACCCTGTTAAATATTAACATATTTTTTAATAAAACACAAGTAAGAAAAAATTTTACCAAAAATAACTATTTGCTTATGATTACCTTAAATGTGCAAAACAAAGTTAAAATGCCGAAATTCAAGGCGATTTTTTTTTTTTTTTAAGCAAAAGCGATGATTGGTTGAGTACTGAAAGTTTAATGACCGATGCGGTAAATAATATTGAAAAAATCAACAAAGTGAGAAATATACCAAAAATGAAGATGATTGTACTATTACTGACCGTTACGATAAGTTATCATATAAACAGATACATTGATAATAACTTTTAAATAATTTATACAAAGGGGCTCGGCCATGAAAAAAACTATTGCGCTATTGCTTGCGGTAATGCTTACAATACCGGCTATAATTTGCAGCGCCGCCGCGGATAACGGGGACATATCAAAGCTGGAAAGCAGCCGCTCCGCCGAAAACGGTTATTCAAATTGGCTGAGCGAAAGCGGGGCGGCAGCCCAAGGTGAGGTTATAACACTGGGCGGCGATACCGCCGCAACGGGAAAGGATGAAAACAGCCGCGAATACACCGAGTGGCAGGTAACTCCTGCCGTTTCCTCGCGCTATTACATAAAGCTGACATATAAAATCAAGGATGAAACGCGCGATAATGTTGAAGTGGGAATTTCGGTCGATAATAAATATCAGTATAAAGAACTGGAGCAGGTAAAGCTTGAAAGAGAGTATTACGATGTTACCGAGCCGACCGAGGATTACAAAGGCAATCAGGTGCGCCCCGAGCAGGCTGAAAGCAGAAACAGCATTTGCAATTATTTATACGATTACGCCTATGAGTATTCAGAGCCGCTTTCGGTAGCTCTGACCGCAGGCAATACCCACAAGCTCAGAATAACAAGCCTTTTGTGTTCGGCTGAAATAGAAAAAGCCGAACTTGTGCCGACGGGCAATATAGCGACTTATAAAGAGTGGCTTGCCGCGAAAAAGCAGAGCGGCGCTAAGGAAGCCGGCGGAACGGTATTTCTTGAGGGTGAGGACTATTCCTTAAAATCCGCTACTACCGTTTATCCTATATCGGATAATAAATCAGCCGCCACATCGCCGCAAAAGCCGGGCAAGGTTTTACTTAATACCGTGGGCGGCTACCATTGGAACGGCGTAGGGCAGTATATAATATGGAAAATAAACGCTCCCGAAGACGGACTTTATAAAGTGTGTATGCGTGTACGCCAGAATACGGCGCCGGGGCAGACCTCATCAAGAGCCTTGTATATAAACGGGGATATTCCGTATGAAGAAGCAAAGGCGTTTTCCTTTAAATACGACGCCTCGTGGCAGACGGTCACGCTCGGTGACGGGATGTATGTATACCTTAATAAAGGCGAAAACGAAATTAAGCTGCAAAACACCCTCGGCGAGATGGACGCGGTGCTGCGGCTTTTAAATAACAGCGTTGATATTTTCAACGGCATATATAATAAGCTTTTGCCGGTTTTGGGCGCGTCACCCGACCTTATGCGCGATTACCGCATAGGCAAGCTTTACCCCGAGCTTGTTCAAAGCCTGAAAGAGCAGGCTGAGGTTTTGGCGGCTGCCGCTGATTGGATTGAAAGCTACTGCGGCAAGGGCAACTCGGGTGCGGCGCTCATACGCTCGTTTGTGCGGCAGCTTAATAATATGCACAGCGACCCCGACAAAATACCGAAGGAATATTCTTACTTTAAAACCAATATCGGTTCGCTGAGCACCTGGATAGGTAATGCTGCAAAGCAGCCGCTTGAAATTGATTCGCTTACATTCGGAAACGACAGCTCTGAATATCCGGCAAAGGCAGGCTTTTTCAAGCAGCTTATATTTGGAATAAACTCTTACCTTTATTCATATGTTACCGATTACGAAACAATAGGAACAAAGGAGAAAACCGATAAAAAGGAAGCCCTTACTGTTTGGGTGGGTCAGGGCAGAGAGCAGGCGCAAATTATAAGAAATATGGCGGCAAAGTCCTTTACACCCAAAACGGGCACGGCGGTCAATGTCAAGAATGTTGCCGTTTCCTCCCTTATGATGGCTACGGTTGCGGGAATAGGACCCGACCTTGTTGTGGTTTCCTCACCCGATGTTTTTAACTTTGCAATGAGAAACGCGGCGTACCCCGTTTCCGATTTTTCCGATTTTAATGAGGTTGCGGCAAGATTTGCACCGGCAGCCCTTATACCTGTGAAATATTGCGATAAGTACTACGGTTTGCCCGAGCATATAGATTTCAGTATGCTTTTCTACCGCAAGGATATATTGCAGCAGGTGGGAATTTCAAAGCCCGAAACGTGGGACGATTTGATTTCAGCCTCCTCGGTGCTTTCCAACAACAATATGGAAATAGGTCTGCCGTCGGCTGCGGATAGCTTTTTGCTTATGCTTAAGCAAGCGGGGCTTAATATTTATGAGGACGGCGGAAAATACTCGGTGCTTGACAGTGTAGGCTCAATAAATGTATTTACCGAGTTTACCAACTTTTATGTAAGTTACGGCTTCCCGCTTTCCTATGATGTGGTAAACCGTTTCAGGTCAGGTGAAATGCCTATAGCCATAGCCTCGGTTGCAACCTACAACTCCTTGCAGGTTTCGGCGCCCGAAATAAACGGGCTTTGGGAAATGGACATGCTGCCCGGTACCTTGCGGGAGGACGGCAGCATTGACCGCAGCGCACTTGTAACTGTGGGAACGGCTATGATATTATCCGACACCGATAAACCCGAAAAGGCATGGGAATTTTTGAAATGGTGGACGGAAACAGAACAGCAGGTAACATACGCCGATGAAATAGAAAGCGTGCTCGGAAAATCATCACGCTATAATTCGGCAAATTTAAAGGCGCTGGAGCAGAGCAACTGGAGCAGTGAGCAAAAACAGAAAATTCTCGCTCAGGTTAATATGCTGGGTGCGGTAGAGCCGGTGCCGGGCGGATATTATCTTGCGAGAAACATAAACAACGCGTTCAGAAATGTTGTTTATAACGACGCTTCGCCTACGGACGCACTTTATGAATACACATATAAGATAAACGCCGAAATAGATAAAAAACGCAAGGAATTCGGACTTGAACTAAGGCAGGTGGCAAAGAGTGAAAAATAAGCAAAAAACAGTCGGCTGGAAATTTAAGGACGGCTTATTTTCTATTTGCTACTTAGGCCCGTTTTTAATATTTTTCACACTTTTCACCGTGCTGCCCGTAGTAATATCAATGTTCCTTTCCTTTACGAATTACAATGTTTTTGAAACGCCGAAATTCATAGGCTTTCAAAACTATATGGAGCTTTTATTCAGTGACGATACCTTTTTAATAGCGCTGAAAAACACACTGGTTATCGCGCTTATTTCAGGACCCGTGGGGTATCTGGCATCGCTTTTGGTGGCGTGGTTTATAAATGATTTAAACCCGAAAATAAGGCCGCTTATGGTGTTGTTTTTCTATGCTCCGTCAATTTCGGGCGGCGCGTATATGATATGGCAGATAATGTTCAGCGGCGACGCCTATGGCTATGCCAACTCTATACTTATGTACCTTAATATTATTGATGAGCCTATACAGTGGCTTACCGACGCGAAATATATGCTGGGTCTTGTAATCGCGGTGCAGATATGGATGAGCTTAGGCTCGGGCTTTCTCTCGTTTGTTGCGGGTCTTCGCGGAATTGACCGCTCGTATTACGAGGTGGGATATGTTGAGGGAATAAGAAACCGCTGGCAGGAGCTTTGGTATGTAACGCTGCCATCACTGAAACCTCAGCTTTTTTTCGGTGCGGTTATGAGTATTTCGGGCGCTTTCGGCTGCGGGGCGGTATCAACCGCGCTTTGCGGCTTCCCAAGTACCGATTACGCCGTGCATACAATACTTAATCATATGGAGGACTACGGCACTACAAAATTTGAAATGGGTTATGCAGGCGCTGTGGCAACTATTTTGTTTTTAATGATGCTCGGCACAAACAAGCTTATACAAAAGGCTATAAGCAATGTGGGCAATTAAGGGGTGGTAAGCTGTGAAAATTAAAATACTTCATCGCAAGCCGCGCGCGGCAAGGTCGCTTGCAGGCAATACCGCAAACTTTATTTTTCTTTGCCTTTTTGCGGCGGTTATGGTGCTGCCCATGGTTTACACAATAAGCAATGCCTTTAAACCGCTCGACGAGCTGTTTGTATTTCCGCCGAGGTTTTTCGTAAGAAACCCCACGGTTAATAACTTTAAGGGTATATCCGCCCTATTTACCGAAAGTATGGTGCCGTTTTCGCGCTATGTTTCAAACACGCTGCTTATTACCGCCGCGGGAACGGTAGGCTCAATTTTTATTGCGTCGGCGGCGGGATATATTCTTGAAAAGAAGAAATTCCCCGGGAAAAACCTTGCTTTCAAAATAATTGTTACGGCACTGCTTTTTACAGGTCCCGTAACGGCAATACCGAACTTTCTTATAATGTCAAAGCTCGGAATAATTGATACATATTTTTCAATTTTGCTGCCTGTTTTCGGCTCCTCCTTCAATGTCTTTCTTATGAAGCAGTTTATGGTGAACGTGCCCGATACTATTCTTGAGGCGGCGCGAATTGACGGAGCAGGCGAGCAGCGCATATTCTGGCGAATAGTAATGCCCTCGGTTAAGGCGGCATGGATGACGCTTATAATTTTTTCGTTCCAAAACCTGTGGGGGCAAACGGGCGGAAATACTATTTACAGCGAGGCGCTTAAAACCCTGCCTTATGCGCTCTCTCAGGCGGTAACGGCGGGAATTTCGCGCACGGGAGAAAGCGCCGCTATTTCAATGCTTATGATGACCGTGCCGATAGCAGTGTTTATTATAACGCAAAGCAATGTTATGGAAACAATGATGTCATCGGGAATAAAAGAATAACACACCGGAAGGGAGAAGAACAGTTGAAGTACGGTTTTAAAAAATCGACCCTTATAATATCGGCTTTAGCCTTGATTTTCGCAATATTGTTCAGCGTTCCGGTGAGTGCGGCTGAATTTTACAGCTATATATACGATAATGATGAAAAAGCGGTTGCGGCGCCAGACGCGGCGACCCCTGCCGGTATGCTTACGGGGGAAAATATCGGCGGCTTTAATTCCCCGCAGGATCTTTATGCTTATAACGGAAGGCTTTATATAGCCGACACAAAAAACAACCGTATAGTTATAATGGGGCTTTCGGGCGGAAATACCGAAATAATAGCGGATTTTAAAAATAACGGCAGGGAAGATAGGCTTTCCGAGCCTACGGGTATTTGCGTGACCGCGGACGGAATATATATTGCGGATACGGGAAACGCACGGGTTATAAAGCTTAATGAAAACAAGGAGTCTACCCTTGTTATTGAAACGCCGAATGAGGATTCGTTCGGTGAAGACTTTAATTTTTCACCCACAAAGGTTGCAGTTGACGATCACGAAAGAATTTTTGTTATTTCCGCAGGCTACAATATGGGGCTTATACAGTTTGATAAAAACGGCGGTTATCTTAAATCAATAGGCGCGCCGAAGGTTACACTTTCGGTAATTGAGCAATTTTGGAGAAAGCTTTCAACCAAGGAGCAAAGGGAAAGGTCTCAGTCGGTAGTTCCTACGGAGTATTCAAATCTTTCGGTTTCATCTGACGGGTTTATATATGTAACCAACGAATCAACATCGGAGGAGGTTGAGGCGTTAAGGCGGCTCAACGCTAAGGGTAACGATGTATTGAAAAGAATAGGCGAGCCTGCGGGGGATGTTACAACCGGCGGACTTACCTACAAGGGAAATTCGGCAATAATTGACTTTTGCGAGCTTGAATACGGTAACTTCGCCATTCTTGACAGAAAGCGCTCCAGAGTATTTGTTTACAACGAAAGCAGCGAGCTTTTATATGTTTTCGGCGGACCGGGAACATACAGCGGCGGTATGAGCGTGCCTACATCTATGGTTTACAGCGGCGGCAGGTTTTACATAAGCGACTCGGGCAGAAACGCCGTGTGTGTTTATGAGCTTACCGAATACGGCAGGCTTTTCGGTGATGTTGCAAAGGCACAGAAAAACATTGATTCCGATTCGGAAGAAGCCGGCTGGAACGAGATAATGAAAAATAACAGTAACTGCACCCTTGCAATGAACGGCATAGCAAACGCGGCTTATAAACGGCACGATATGAAAACCGCTATGAAATACTACAAAATGGCGGGCAACAGAACCGATTATTCAAAGGCATATGCTTTTGTAAGGCGCGAATATATAGAAGGTAATATTGCCGTGATTGCGGTAGCTATTGTTGCTTTAATTGCGGCGGCGGTTTTAGTTTCAAAATGGCGCAGTAAAAATGCGGGAAAAATTTCCGCTGACTCAGCGCTCGGCAGAATAGGGTTTATACGGTATGTCTGCTACCACCCGTTAAAGGGCTATTGGGAAATGAAAAGGGAAAAGCGCGGCTCGGTTGCCGTTTCTGCGGTAATTCTCGGTGCGGCGGTAGTTGTTATGACGGCTTCCAACCTGTTTACCGGCTTTATTTTCAACACAAACAACCTGCAAACCTATAATATGTTCGGTATGTCGGCGTTTCTTATAGGCGCGGTGTTTATTTGGTGTATTGCGCAGTGGTGCGTAACCTCGCTTATGAACGGCGAGGGAAAGTTCGGCGATATATTTATTGCTACCTGCACGGCGCTTTGGCCGTATATAGTAATAAATACCGTTGCAATACTTTTAAGCCGTGTGCTGCTTAAAACCGAGGGCGATTTTTATTATGTTCTGGCAGCGGCTGCAATTATTTATTCCGTTGCGCTGATAATTGTAAGCGTAATGCAGACGCATAACTTCACAGCGGCAAAAACGGCGCTTGCAATACTTATAACGGTAGTGGTAATTCTGCTTATGGTATTTATAGGTATGCTGGTTGTGGCGCTTTGCCAGCAGCTTATTGCGTTTGTTAAGGATATTTCAACCGAAGTGATATTGAGGATATGAGGTAGTGTATATGAAAAAAGTAATTTCCGCAATACTGTGCACAATACTGATATTCGCGTTACTTTCGGGCTGCGGCAATCAGGTTTATGAAAAAATAAGCAGTAAAAATATTTTAGGTCAGGGCACCACGGAAAATAATACCGATAACACGGATTTTAAGCTGTACCTTGAAAACGATTATTTACAGCTTTATATAAACCCGGATACCACGGAAATTAAAACGGTAAATAAGGCGGATAATTCCGAATGGCTTTCTACCGGTGCGGAAACCGCCGGTGACGCGGCACGCGCGCTTATACAGCTTACATATATAGACTCAACCGGTCAAACCGGAGAGCTTAACTCCTATGAAAACGCCGTGCGTGACGGTCAGTATGAAATAACCGAGGGTGACGGCAGGGTTACCCTAAAATACAGTATAGGCAGCTTTTCATCACAGGTGCTTATTCCCGAGGTTATAACAGAGGAGCGCTACAAACAACTCTGCGATAGCTTTGAGGACGAATTTGCGCTTATGAAATTTCAGAATTATTATTATCACTTTAATAAGGATGAAATTGAAAACGAGGAGCTTAAAAACCAGTACATTTCAAAATATCCCATACTCAAAACAAAATCAATGTATGTTATAAACGATTCGGTTTTAAACTCCCCCACGGTCAAAAAGGAATTTGCCGACGTTTTAAAGCAATGCAGCTATACCGAGGAAATGTACCGCGAGGACTCGAAAAATTTTAAAAACACCTCAGATTCGGTGAAAGAGGCAGGGTGCAATATAAGTATTGAGCTATCTCTTGACGGCAGCACATTAAAGGTATATGTTCCGAATAAGAAAATCGAAATGTATAGCGATTATTTAATAACGAACATAGCCCTGCTTAAATATTTCGGCGCGCCGAAGGCGAACGAAAAGGGATATTTTCTTTTGCCCGACGGCAGCGGCTCGGTTATGAGCTTTTATAACGGCAAAACCGACGGTCACGAATACTCCGCTGCGGTTTACGGAACGGGCTACTCCCTTTCGGGGCGCGAGAAAACGTCAAACTACTACGACGCGTCACTTCCGATATTCGGAATAAATAAGGGCGAAACGGCGGTTTTTGCCGAAATAACAAAGGGCGACGGCGCGGCGGATATTAAGGCGTATTCGGGCGATGAACGCATTGCCCCGTTTGTATCTCCCCGTTTCAGATTCAGGGAGACCTACACCGCGCAGCTTTCTTCCGGCAAAAAGGAGAATTTCATTACCGTTCAAAAGCAGCGCTATGCGGGGGATATGGAGGTTGACTACCATTTTCTCACCGGTAAAAACGCTGATTACTGCGGAATGGCGCAGTTCTACGCTGATAAGCTTTTCGATGATACCGATAAGAAAACCAACAAAATTAACGTTGTGCTTGAATACATAGGTATGCTCGATAAAAAGGCGCAGCTTTTCGGAATATCCTACAATAAGAAAATTGTAACATCAAGCTTTGAGGATATTGAAAACGAGGTAAACGCCCTTTATGATAGCGGGCTTAACAATATAAACGTAAGGCTGAGCGGCTGGTTTTCATCGGGTTATTCGCACGGCTCGCTGAAAAACCTAAGCGCGCAGAAAAGGCTGGGCGGCGAAAAGGGACTTGACTCCCTGCGGAAAAAGCTTGACGGCTTAGGCGCTGTTCTTTGGTATGACGCGGATGTTCAGTATATGAAGGTCTCCGGCTTAAATTCAAATACAGGCGCGATTAAAACAATAAGCAAGGCGGTGGGAACCACCTGCTCATATGATCCCGCAACATTTTTACAGGTTAAAAGCGTGTATGAGCGTAGGGTCAATAATACTTCGGCGGTAACAGCTGAAATTGAGTATTTGAGTAAATGGGCAGGGAAAAACAAGGCTTACGGCGTTTCCTTAAGAAGCATAGGCAAGAGCGTTAATGCAAATTACGATGAAAACGCCTTCTGCGATAACGGCGCCACCGTGGAAAAAACCGAAAAGGCGCTGAAAACACTTACCGAAGGCGGTACAAGGCTTATGACAGCCGGCTCAAATAAATATGTGCTTAATACGGCTGATATTTGCCTTGATACTCCGCTTATTTCCAACAGATATGACAGCACGGATATGTCTGTGCCGTTTCTGCAAATTGTGCTGCGCGGCAGGGTAAGCTTTGCGGGCGCGGCGGTAAATCTTTCGGGGAACAGCAGCGAGGCAATTTTGCAGGCAGCGCAAACGGGAGCGGATATTTACTACATTTTCACCTGCGAAAATTCCGATGAGCTGACAGACAGCAATTATAACGCCTTTTATTCTACTGACAGTTCAGCACATAAGGATGAGCTTACCGGTATGGTAGCAAAATACCAATCGGATTTAGCGGAAACCGCGGGCAAAAAAATAACCGGATTTTCTTACATTACGGAAAATGTTACGAAAACCGATTTTGAAAACGGAATACGCGTGTATGTGAATTTCGGAAATACCGATTACACGGCTGACGGAATTAAAATACCCGCAAAATCGTATACGGCTGTAAAGGAGTGATACTTTTTGAAAAACAAACGCCCCTCGTTAGAGGCTAAAAGGGTAAAGGTAGGCTATTTGTTCACGCTGCCGTTTATAATAGGCGCCGCCGTTGCAATAGTTTACCCCATAATAGTATCAGTCATATACAGCTTTGCGGATATCACGGCAAACGCTTCGGGTTACAATATAAAGTTTGTAGGTCTTGGAAATTACAACAATATTTTCAATATTGACCCTACGTTCAAGCGAATACTTTTAAACACGCTTAAAAGCACGGCGCTTAATGTGCCGGTGGTTATAATATTCAGCTTCTTTCTCGCAAGCGTGCTCAACACCGAATTTAAGGGCAGGGGAATGGCGCGAACCGTTTTGTTTTTACCTATGATACTTAATTCAAACCTGGTTAAAAGCATTTTAAGCGGCGATGCGGTTATGGGCTCGGTCACCGAGAAAAGCTCGGCTGATACCGCGCAGATATCGGGCGCGTTTGAGGGCTTTTTATCAAAGCTTGATATAGGCACGGGCGTGACCGACCTGCTTGTTTCCTCGGTAGATAACATTACAAACATTCTTGCAATGTCGGTTATACCCATAATCATAATGCTGGCGGGGCTGCAATCGGTTTCAAAATCGGTCTATGAGGCATCATATGTTGAGGGCGCCACGAAGTGGGAGGTATTTTGGAAAATAAGCCTTCCCATAGTAAGCCCTATGATTTTGGTATCGGTTATTTACTGCATTATAGATTCATTCACAAGTGTTGATAACGCGGTTATTGAAAAGGTAAAGGCAGTCAGCTTTACAGGCCTTGAGTTCGGTCTCGGCAGCGCTATGGCATGGTCGTATTTACTTATAGTGCTTGCAATAGTGGCGCTTGTGTATCTTGCGGTAAACAGGTTTGTTTCCTACAGTGATTAGGGGGTGGTTTTGTGAAGGAAAAAACAAAGGATTTCTATAAAAAAACAGCCCTCAACACGGTAATAACGGTTGCAAGACTGGGGCTTTTCATTCTCTTGGCTTTCGTAATTATCTATCCGTTTTTCACCCAGATAATGTCTATGTTTATGAAGCCCGAGGATGTTTACGATTCAACCGTAACCTACATACCGAAGCATTTCACATTGGATAACATTAAAAGTGCGGCAAGCCTTTTAGAGCTTAAAAGCTCGTTCTTCATAACCGTTGGGTTTTCCGTTTCGGTAGCGGCATTGCAGACCTTTTCAAGCACGCTTGTGGGCTACGGGCTGGCACGGTTTAAGTTTAAGCTTAATAAGCTGCTTTTAATGCTTGCGGTTATAGGAATGGTTTTACCGCCGGTAATCCTGCAAATACCGCTTTACACCCTTTTCAGAAATTTCCGCCTTTTCGGGCTTGTTCCGCTTTTAAACGGCGGCGAGGGAATTTCCTTTATAAACACCCCGCTGCCTATGCTGTTTTTCGCGGTTACGGCAAGCGGCTTCAGGTGCGGGCTGTATATTCTTATAATGCGGCAGTTTTACCGCAATATGCCCATAGAGCTTGAGGAGGCGGCGTATATTGACGGCTCGGACCCGTTCGGAGCGTTTTTCCGCATTATGCTGCCAAGCTCGGTTACTATGATTGTAACGGTTTTTCTGTTCGCATTTGTATGGACCTGGCTCGACTCGGATTACACAAAGCTTTTTATGGGCGAAATACCCGTGCTTTCAAATATGGTATCGGCGCTTAACGGGCTGCACAGCGGCGGCGCGTCGGATGAGGTTACAAGAAACCTTATAGCATATGCGGGAACGGTATTTCTGGTTCTTCCGCTTATTGTGCTTTACGCATTTACCCAGCGTTTCTTTGTTCAAAGCGTTGAGCGCAGCGGACTTGTAGGTTAAATAACGGCGGTAACACGCCGAAAAAAATAAAAGGAGAAAAGTTATGAAAATGAAAAGAACATTTTGCTTGGCACTGGCATTGCTGCTTATTTTTTCGGTTTGCGGCTGCAAAAAGAAAACCGGTGATGATTCCGAATACTCTGTTTGGTATGAGGATGAAATTATAAGCGGCGGAAAAAGCAGCAAGAGCGATAAAACCGACAGCTCTAAGAGCAGCACAGGCTCGGGCAAAAGCAACACCGGCAGCAAGGGCAGTGGGGCAAGCGATAAAAATGAGCAGATAGCCGAAAGCACAAAGCTTGATTTCGGCGGCAAAACAATTACTCTGCTGCGCGAGTGGGGTCCCTATGCCAGAGGCAAATACACCACATGGGATAACTGGCTCAACAATTTAGAGGCGGTTGAAAAAGAGTGCAATGTTAAAATTGTAGAGAAAAAATGGTCGGCTACGCTGGCGGGCGAAATGCTTGCGGGTGTAAAGCCGGGGGGTAATATTTACCTTGTGAGCAGCGGCGAGGTGTATTCTCTTGCCACCAAGGGCTATATAGCCGGGCTTAACAGCGCTATGAAGAAAACCGGAATAGATATGACCGGCGAGCTTTTCAATAAGTTCAATACCGGGCTTAACAATATAAACGGCGAGCAGTATACGGTGGGTCTCGGCTTTGCGCGTGTGCCGGCAGTTATTCTTTACAATAAAAAGGTAACTAAGGACGCGGGCTACGATATAGCCAAGCTTGTAAAGGATGGCAAATGGACTTGGGATATGATGACCGAAATTGCCAAAAAGACCACCGTTCGCTCTGCCTCGGGGGACGTTTCGCGCTACGGCATTGCATTTGGTACAACCGCGCCTGCGGCTATGGCGGTAAGCAATAACAGCCATGTTTTATACCCGAACAGCAGCGGCAAATTTGAACTGCAATTAAGCAGCGCCGGAACAAAAGAGGCGTTGCAGCAGCTTTACGATTGGGCAAATGTTGATAAGGTTGCCGAGTATAACTGGGGTCAAAAATCGTGGACCGCGCTGGATGAGGATTTTGCAAGCAAAAAGGTTGCAATGCTTTTTGCGGGGCATAGCGGTATAAGCGCCGCCTACAATAAGCTTACCGATGAATACGGCGTTGCGTATCTGCCGAAGGGCCCGCGCGCAAGCGGCTATGTATCATACCTTATGGATGAATACAGCTATGTTATTCCGGCAGCATATTCCGATATGGCGGCAGACCTGCTTGTGCTTTTGAGTAAGCTGCACAGGCTGCCCAAGGGCTATACGGTGGATGATGAGTTCAGGGATGAATGGATAAGGTACTTCAAGGATGCCGACGCTTACAAAATGTTCAAGACCCTGCACGACGGCAGCGTTAAGCAGGTATGGGACGGCACAAACAAAATGGCTCCCAACGCCGGTGCCACCACATATGACAGCGCTTTCGGCAGGCTTTTCCAGGGCGAGCTGACCCCCGGTGCGTTTATTGATACATACCAAAGCGCGTTCAAGGCGTCGGTCAATGATTCGGCAAAGAAGGTTACATATACCGGTCCGCTTAAATAATAACCCACAGAAAGGCAACGGTGATAATTAAATGAAAATTCCGAGAATAAAGCGCGGTATAGCTATGTTATTATGCGCCGTTATGACGTTCGGAATAAGTATATTTACGGCGATTGAGTCGGTAGCGGACGATACGGTTACGGTGGATAAGCAGCTGCTGAGCTTCAGCGGCTGCGATACCGGCACCGCCTTTGCCCTGCCTGACAGAATGAAATATATTAACGGCAGCAACGGCTTTAATTATAACGGAACCAAAAGCATAGAGGAAACGGCTGAGGGCGGCAAATATTTTAACCTTGCCCTTAATAAGTCGGTTAAAAAGCAAACGAACGATACTGTCGGCGGCAGGGATAAGCGTATGGCTTTTTCGGTAAGTGTGCCGGCGAATTATGTTAAGTATATTGATACGATCACCCTTAATTACTCAAATAATGTAAACCAAAAGGATACATATACAAAAATGTATACCGTAATAGGCATTACCGATGGGGTGAATTACGGCAAGACGGTTAAAAAATCAATTCCCTTCAGCTCCGGTGAAAACGGGAAAATAAGCGTTGCCGTTTCGGATATGCTTATTACAAACGAAGCGGGCTTTTTGGGCAGCTGCGGCAGCAATAAATGGAGCGACGCCGAGACAGACGGTATAGCAAGCATACTGGTTTACATAACAATGCCGTACTGCAAGGGCAGAGAAAATTGGGCGGTAGGCATAAAGGGACTTACCGTAACCTTAAAGGGTAACGCCGGTGAGCTTGAAAATATTGACACAATAGCCCCCGAAATAGAGAATTTTGATAAATTCGATACATTGGAGGAGCTGAAACAGAACGGCACCTTCGTTGCAAACGGTGATTTTGAGCTTACAGATAAAGCAGATTCCGCGCCCAATGCCCTGCTTTACAAGGGTAAAAAGGACTCCGGCACCGATTATGATTCGTCCATTGTGATAAACCTTGATAAGCGTGTATCCGAGGTTAAGGGCTTAACCTTTAAGGTGTTTAACCTCAGCACCCAAAATAATGCTGTTCTGCGCTGCTTTTTAGATACGAAAAGCGGCGGTAAGAATAAGACCTGCCAGTATATTACTACTGCTAAGCCGGGCGAGGACGGCTTTACAAGGGTAAGAATTTATTTTGATAACGTAGGCGAAAAAACGGGCGATGAGTTTTGGGGCGGCACCTCCTCGGGCTATTCAATGACCGACGAGGAAATAAGAAACATTACAAAGCTCAGAATAAGAATACCCGATCTTTTAAAAACCGACGCCGGCGTTGCGTTTGACAGCTTTGAATACATAGTAGAGGATGACAGACTGCTGAGAAACGTAACCCTTGTTGACTTTGATAACTGCGAGCCGGGCGGGGATGCACCCGAGGGCATTAAGGTTGAGGGCAGCTATAACGGCACGGTGAAGGTTGTTGAAAAATCGGGCGGTAAAAAGGCGCTGCGCGTTTACTATGACGCAGCGGCGGGCGGCACTACCGATAAAATCAATGAGCGCTCCTACGTTGCGGTTACAGTTAATGTGCCAAAGGGAACCCTGCGCAATTCCGGTGAAATACGCGCTAAGGTGACCAATAATGCGGTAAGCTGCGAGGATTCCAACCAGACCCCAACCAATATTTATTACCTTATAACGGTAAACGGTGGCGGGTATTACGGCAGGTACGGTATGAACCACTGGGCGCCCAAGGCGGGGGAACAGGCAGACTGCACCGTGCCTACAACCACGCTTTACCGCATTTCCTCCGGCTGGAGCATACTCAACTGGTTTGATACGAAAAATGTGCCGAACGATCTGATCCCGTACATGGGCGTATTAAAATCCGTTCTCGGCTATGTGGACACCGAACACTACACCTACGGCGAACTGTTCAACGAGATCAATGCACAGACCGGCGGCATCAACTGCGGACTGCAGGTATTCCGCATTCCGGAAAATGATGACGACTGCCGCAGAATGTTCGGCATCCGCGCGAAATTCCTGTACGACAAACTGGATTTCGTCATGAAAATGATCGAGGAAATCCTGAACGATCTGTCGTTCTCCGATGCTTCATGGGCGGTTGCCATATTGCGTTATTTCAATCCTGTCGGCGCACATCCCAGCGGACTGATCGGTGAAGATCCTCACGGTATTCCAAACAATCTCATGCCGTATGTCGCGCAAGTCGCAGTCGGAAGGCTCAGGGAGCTGGCGGTTTTCGGCGATGATTATCCGACAAAGGACGGTACCGGCGTCCGGGATTATATTCATGTCATGGATCTGGCACGCGGACATGTGGATGCGCTGGCATACCTGTTCCGTGAGCACAAGGGTTTTACCGTCAATTTGGGAACAGGGGTCGGATACAGTGTACTGGACGTCGTCCATGCCTTTGAAAAGGCATGCGGGAAACCGGTTCCGTACCGGATCGCGCCGAGACGTGCCGGCGATGTGCCGCTGTATTATGCCGATCCGTCTCTGGCGGCATCGCTTCTTGGCTGGAAAGCGCGCTATGACCTGGATGACATGTGTCGTGATTACTGGAACTGGCAAAGCAGCAATCCGGACGGGTATGTCTGAAAGATGTCTTGTCGTGTTGACGGGATGACGCTTTTCGGTGGGTGATGGCGTGCCGGAAAATCATTCCTTTTTTCATTATCGGGTGATATGCATTGTACCTGTCGTGATGTCGTGTAAAACAGGCGGTTGGGATATGCCGGTTTGCAGTCTGTCGGTACAGGCTGCTCCGGTATGGGCATAAAAAATCCGGCAAATGTCGAAACATTTGCCGGACATCGTG
>URNB01000008.1 GCA_900549055.1 uncultured Oscillospiraceae bacterium | reverse complement strand
AGGCTATGGTTTTTAATGATATTGTGGCGGTATATGAATACATAGAACGGCACGGGCTCGAAAAGCTTGCAACCGTTATTAGGGCATAAAAAATCTGCTGACTTCTTGCGAAGCCGGCAGATTTTTTGTTTAAGCGCCAATGTAAAGGTCTATATCCTCAATAATATAGTTTGTTCCGGTTGTATGCAATGCCTCAAAACAGGAATAAAGATACTCCCAAACATGATATTTCCCAAACAGTTCTGAAAGCTGCTTTCCCGTAAGATGCTTTGCAGCCTTGTACTGCTCGGCGCAGAATATTATAAACTTTCCCTGAGCACTCATAAGCTACCCCTCCTCCGGGAGTGAAAAACCGCCTGTATTGCGTTCTTCATCATACATATTAAAGAGCGTTAACGGGCTGAAATGCCATAGCTTGGTTTCTTCCTGTTCCAAAAGTGCATAAACCTTTGAAGCATAAAATTCCTCTGTTGCTGCCACCTCATCACAAGAATAGCTCTCTGCTATACGGTGGACAATTTCCGGAACAATTATACCTAATATCGCGGTGAAGCTTTTATCATTCATAAATATTCCTCCGCCGGCAGAACACCGTCAAACTTTAGATATGCCAACGCCTTATCAGAAGCCAACACCAGTTGGTTATACAGCTTCTTGATTTTAAGCGCTTCCAGAGTTTGAGCTTTTGAGAGCACACCGGCAGTATAAAGAGAAAATGTCGTATAAACATCATCATTCGCAACCGGTCCGAAAATAAAATCGTAGCTTTCCCGCAGGCTCTCTCCGGCTCTGTTTTTTGAAACAAAATCAAGCCAGCCTTCATCAGGATTATCAAATCGCAGCAGCGAGCATTCGGAAAATGCCTTTTCCTCATCAAGTGTGTATACGCTGACGCACATTTTACCTTCCTTGCGTCTGCGGGTCACCTTGTCTGCAAATCCTATTGCCTGTGCCTTATTCGTTGTTGTGTAAAATCCGAATCCGAAATCAAGATAACGGTTTTGAGGAATAAGCTTTGGTTTTTCTACTATTACATTGCTGCCGTGATATACTGTCATACTATCCCTCCGAACAAATGAATTTATGCAGTCGCTTTCTTACACTTATTATTATAATCATCAAATAATAATAAGTCAATTAAAAGCTACTGTTGATCGCCTGCCGGCATAATAATCAGCTTGCCGTCAATCCTTATAAACGCCTTCGGTGTTTTGAATAATTCGGAGTATTTCCGTATCAGCTCATCGGGCAGGCTCGAAAAATCCGGTCTGTCCGGTGGAGCATAGCAAATAAAGAAATCTCCTGCGATTATGTCTGCTATTTCGCCGTTTTCATCATATACAACGCGGTTAAATTCCAGCCCATCAATTTTGCCGGTATCATTCAGGATTATTACCGAGCCGTCATCAAACGGACTGTAAGCGCTTATTATTCCGCCTACCAGCCTTTGCATTTCTTTGAGCGTATGCTTGATTTCTATTACCTGCGGTCTTTTTCCGACTTGTATGTATAGCACCTTCATCATTTCGTTCATACTGAAATTCCTTTCTTTTTTCGGCTAAATATTTGCATACTCACGCCGCAAGCTCTAATCCATACCGTTTGCAAACCTCTTTGACTATAAACTCCTCTTTTTCTTCGGCAAGTCGGTTAGCTTCCTCTTCGGCTTTTTGAGACCTTCTGCCCACTTCCTTCAGCATAAGCTTGTATCCTTTACCGAGTGTAACCGTACTTGTGGAATATTCCGTACCGTTACTTAACCGATCGGTTTTAACCAGCGTAGGCGTGCAGTGAAGATAATAGCCTCGGCGTTCGTTGTCGCCGTTAAACCAATTGTGTCCGCCTTTGGAATAAAGGACCTCAAGGCAAAGGTTATTTTCGCCTTCGGTAGGCACTATGGGTATGTACTTTTTCATCTTAATTTTACTCCTTTTAAAAAACATTCATTTTTATTATTCTGCGCGAACTCTTGTTTGAGGCTTACTCCGACGCATATACATTTTCAAATAGATTCTGTATAACCAAACAACTCAAACGCACCGGGAACATACAACTTCCCGTTTTCCGAGCACTTGAAAATATCAAATATACTGTTGCCGGCAGCCGCATAAAATGCTTTATAATTGT
The DNA here is from genome assembly GCA_900549055.1 of uncultured Oscillospiraceae bacterium. GTDB lineage: Bacteria > Bacillota > Clostridia > Oscillospirales > Acutalibacteraceae > UBA737. The sequence goes on along the minus strand of URNB01000008.1, from coordinate 38,182 downwards.
AACGGTATTTTCGTGTTCTGCCCTCTATGTTATCAGCAACAAAAAAACCAAGTTCTGTATCTGTGCGGAGCTTTCGCGTGAGATATTTAAAATCACTGTTTTCCTTTTGGGAAAATAAACCGTATGGTGTGAAATGATAACCGCCATAGATAAATTCATTCTCTGCCGCTGGTGTCGCTTTTTGATTGGATGTAACATTGGCAGCATTTTGTTTTTCCATATAAACACAACCTATTCATTAAAATTATCCGGCACTCTGAACCAGCGGTATTGCGGTACAAGCCGCATATCCTCCGTAAATTCAGAGCAGTCTACAAGCACTATCGGATATCTGACACGGACAGCCCTTACAGTATCCTTCAACGGATAGCTCCTTGCAGGCAGATCGTTTTCCTTTAATATTCTGCATACCTGCTTTAAAACAGGCTCTCTGCCGTGAATGATATAACACTTCCCGGTCAGAGCCTCAAGATAATTCTGCGGGCTGTAAATCATATTGCTTTTAACGTTTGTTTTCATTTTCACACTTTCTTTCCTATAACTTCAAGCGCTATTTCATCGGCGGACATATCTCCCAATCGGTAGATCTTATCGCAGAACGGGAGCAGGCTTTTACCGCAGTCATCGTCTGTGCTTAAAAGTATTCCGGTGACGGTCAGGCGGTTTTTAAGCTTTTCCTCGGTAAAACGCTTTGCAAACTCATCGCTCACCCCGCATTCGCCGTCGGTTATGATTACGACATCCGCACTTTCAAATCCGCTTGTTAAAAGCCTTAAAGCCTCGTTTAACGGAGTTTCAAAATCCGTTCCGCCGCCGAAAAAATGCTCCGCCGCGGCTAACACATCGTCAGTCGTGTATTTCCCGCTTTCAAACACATCGCTCTTTACATTTCTGCTGCTTGCAAAGTGAACAAGCGCGAATTTTTTGTTTCCGTGCAGGGCAATATCCATAAGCGCCAGCGCAAAGGCCTTTACCCAGGGAGCTATCTCGCGTGTACTGGAGCTTTCGTCGGCAAGGACTATAATATCCCCGTCGCCCTTAACGGACGGCTCGCGCCTGCGGTACTGCTGCAAATGCTTTTCATAATACCGTTTAAAAAACAGTATTTCGGTTTCGGGCAAAGCTAAAAGCGACAGCTCCGAAGATAAACAGTTTGAAATATCGTTGCCGTAGGTAATATCGTACTTCTCGCCAAGCCCGTATGAAAAGCTGTTTTTGCGTTTGTCCGCAATTATTTCACGGTATTTTCCGAGCATTAACGAAATCTTTTTAAGGGTATCGTTTTCGCGTACCCTGTCGAGCAGCGTCTCGTCTGTTTCGGTATTACCGCCTGCGGCGTCATCATCACCGAAAGCCCGCAGCACCGCCGCCGTCTGACTTGCGGCATTGAACGCTTTTTTAGCAGCAGCGGAAATATTCTCGGATATTTCGGCAGAGATTTTTATGCGCTGTTCACGGAGCTTTTCGTTCAGATCCTTTATCTGCTTTTGCTTTTTAAAAAGACGGTTTATTAAAAGCAGCCGTTTATCCGGTTTTGTTTCGCCTTTTATGCGTTCCGCAAGATTTTCCGTCTGTTTACCGAGAGTAGATATTATGTCGGCAATCTCCGCCGCCTTTTGCACCTCGGCATTATCCGTTACGCCTTCAATTCTTTCGGCAAATGAGCATACGGCGCTGAATGTCGGCAGCTTTTTATCCTCGCATAGTGCTTTTAACTGCGGATATTTTTCATCCTTAATTACACCGTCGGTAACAGGCTGTTCTAAAATTCCGCTGTCGCCGTTTTTCTCCGGTTCTTTCATATACAAAAGCGCAAATAATGATTTAAGCGCATTGCCCAGACCGAAGCGTTTGTCTGCACGGGCAATAACATCCGTAAGCTCAGGGGATTTCGGAATAAGGCTTTTATACAGCATATCCGTCCCGGTATTGCCGTACATAGCGGTGCTCATATCCACGTCCGCCGTCCACAGGTTATTAAACCAATCGTCGGCGCTGTCGCTGTCTTTAAATGGATCTCTCATTTCTTTTCCTTTCCGGCTGTCGGACGGTACTCCGTCCGACAGCACTCTGTTTACTTTTGCATTACAAGATCAATCTTCAGCCCGGAAAATCCGGAAATTCATCCTCAATCGGCTCAAAATCGTCCGGCACAGGCGCGGTATTCTGTTCGCTTGTATCGCGCTTTTTCTCTCCGAAATACACGCTGTCCGCAATTATCTCCACCGTTTCACGGTTATTGCCGTCTTTATCGGTGTATTTGCGTACTTCCGCTCTGCCCTGAACGGTTAAGCCGTCGCCCTTTTTAAAATGCTTTGCTACAAACTCCGCCGTATTGCGCCAGGCAACCACGGTGAAAAAGTCCGACGGATATTCGTCGTTCACCTTGTAGTTGCGCGTGACCGCTATACGGAACGAGGTCACCTTGATATCGCTTTGCGTGGTTCTAAGCTCCGGGTCTGCTACCATTCTGCCTGTCATAATTACCGAGTTTAACATAAATTTTTTCTCCTTTTTCAGTTTTGTAGGTCTGTGTACTCTTTAAGCTCCGGCAAGGAAACATAGGTAAAGGAAGTCTCGGCATACGCCGCGCGGCTTATATCTTCAAGCGTGCCTATAAAGCTGTCCACACCGGATACTGCCGCGTCGGTTTCGTCGAAGTCCTTTTTTATGTTCAAAGCCTCGTTATATAGCTTTAAGAGTTCGGTTTTCACATTCATCAATGCTCTGTTTTTATTGTCCGAATTGTTAAATTCATCACGCACCGAAAACGCCTTTGCGGTAAGCTCGTTTATGCGGTCGCCTATCGGGTTTTCGCATATCCTTTTAAGAATATCCGCCACGACAGATATTTCCTCCGGCTTATTCCAAAGATAGTTTTTCAAAACCAATAAATCTTTAGGAACAACCTCATCTCTGCCGCCTAAAAAGGCCTCCGCACGGACAATATCCCCAAAGCCGAAAAATGTTCGGTCGGACACCTCTATACCTTTCTTTCTCAATTCCAAAAGCACAGCGTCCATAAGCTCGTTAATGCTGTCGGATATTCTTATGCTTTTAACCTCTTTCTGCATTTCCTCAAGCTTCGAAAGGCTTACGGTCGCATTAACGGTATTCTCTCCGCCGTTCTGCTTTTTTCTGAGCATTTCCATACGGTTAGCTTTGTCACGTACATACTCGGTCCGGATTTTTAAATCGAAACGGTCGTACAGCGCCTTTAAAATCTTTTCCTCGGGATTGTTGAAATTGGGCAATTCATTCGACGCCGCAAAAAAGCTTATAACCGGAATTTTAACCTCTTTTCCCTCGTTGGTGTAAACACGCTCGTTAAGGGCTTTTAAAAGGCTGTTGAGTATTCCCTCGTTAGATTTAAACAGCTCATCCAACACAACAATATTACTGTCCGGTATCTTGCCCGCGGTTATGTATTCCGGTCGCGGACTTCGGCTTAAAGCCAAGCCCTTTTCGTAGGTTTCAAGTGCGGATTGCGCCTTTTTAACCTCGTCTGAATATACCGTGTTTCCGGGGTCATTCCGGAATTTTTCAAGCGCTGCCTCAAGCTCGTTTCGCATATCCGAATATGTCGGGTCGATGTCAATGACGCTTGACGGCAAGTGCCCCGGTATAAGGCTTGCAAGATCTAAACGACCGAATAACTGCTCGGTATCCGTCTGCTTGTTCATAAGGGTTGAAAACTGCTTTGCTCCGGTTATCCTTTTGCAGAAGCGGTCTATGGCGTAGGACTTTGCCTGCCCCACATCACCGAGTACAAACAGATTTTTACGCGTAAGCAGCGCCAGCGCTATACCGTGTATAAGCTCCCCGCGCTCGCAGACCTCGCCGTTTACCTCTGCCATAACTTTTAAAATCTTTTCGTTGCTCATAAAAAATCTCCTTTACGCGGCTTTTTTAGTCTTCTTCGTGGGTTTCTTTTCGACTTTTTCCGTCTTTTCGGGCTTTGCTTTCGGCTTTACTATGCTGACGGCATTTCTCGGCGTTACAAGATATACACCGTCGGTGCTTTCAAGCAGCATAAAGCCCTTTTTATCCAGCTTTACCGAAACATTACCCGTTGTAAGGGATAAAAAATCCTCTATTATCCGCGGGTCATAGTTAAAGCCTGCGTCCGGCGTGGGGTTATCGCATAGGGTAGCGACAAACGAGGAGCTTGCCCGCTTATATGCAGCACATGAAAGCCTTATTCCCATAGGCGTAAAGCAGATATTCACGCACTTATCGTCACCGGGCAGCTGACACACCGCCGCTGTTTGTATAGCGTTCAAAAGCTCCTTTGCGCCTGCTACGGCACAGTATTCGGGTACAAGTCTTTTTACAAAGCTGCTCATATCCGGTCCCGTTTTATTCATCATAACGGTGGAAAATACCGTATCTCCGCAGACAAACACGGCTCTTTGGTCGGCAGTCCCGGCGTATACCGTCTTATCTGCCGAAAGCAGGGAAAACAGAATATTTACCGCGCTTATATGCAGCTTCATCTCTGTTTCTCCGTCAGCAGCGTTTCGGTTTACAGCCGACGCCATCCGCTTTTGGTTCATCGCCTCCGCCGTGCTGATCCCCGGAGTAAGGCGCAGCGTTACGCCTTGCAGCTCTCTTTTATCTCCCTTTGTCTCGGCGGCAAACGCCGCGTGCTTTAAAAGGGGCAAAAGCCCGGACACGGAAACATACGCAGTCGGGAAAACAAGCTCGGATTTCGGGAATTCATTTGCCGGTTTTGTTACAAGTAAATACCGGGCAGAGCCGAAGCTAAGACCTAAAGCGCCGTTTTCATCCGTTTCAATTGTTACGCTTTCTTCCTTTGTTTTTCTAAGAATTTCAAGCACTACGGGCGGCAGTATGATCTCGCCGCTCATAGAAATATCCGCATCGCGTATGCGCTTTACAACCGAGGTTATAACGTCGGTGCCTATAAGCTCCAATATTCTCTTTGAAGCGTCGGCGTAAAGATATATGCCCGAAATTCTTGTGAGCAGGCTGCTTTTCCCGACATTCATTACGGTCTTTAACGCCTCGCAAAATGCCGGACGGTTTACTGTAAACTTCATTTTGTTTCCTCCGAATGTTTTTCAAGATATTCATTTAACAGCTTATGCGCGGCCTCGCAAACAGCGTTCCAATATTCCGATCGGTATGTATCGCTCAGACTCGCATTTATTTCTTCCGGTATTCTCGCGTCTGAAATAAAGCGCTGCCATTCCTCCTCATTAAGCTTTTCTGCGTCTTCCCATTCGCTTACTCGAGAATAGAAATCCTCATAGCGGCATTTTTCTAAATAGCGCTTGCCGATTCCGCTTACAAAACCCGGCGATACGGTCATTTCCTTTACTTCTATCTTCAAGGTATAATGAAGCTCGGTATAATATCCGTCAACCCAAGCTGTATATGAATCTCCGTCCTCCTCAAACTTAAAGCTCTCACTGTCCTTCCATTTTGCTATTAAACCGTCGGACATTTCACGGGCTAATGTAGCGTTTAAAAATGCCTTTGCTGCATCATAATCCGAAAATACCTCGGTATTAAACCCGCCGTCGCCGTCATTTGCCCATTCTTCTGTCAGAGCATATATTTCCTCTTTGTTCCTGTTACTGCCCGAGCAGGTAATCATTTCCGGCGACATAATTACAGAATCGAGCGGCGAATCCTCTTTCTTTTCCTCCGTAAAATCACACATAAATATTTCCATAAGATTATCTACATCCGAGGGAAGCTTAGGAATATTAAAACAACAGACTATCTCCGGTGTTTCGGTTTCGGTTTTCTTATCTTTACCGGTGCGTATTTCGTCTATTCTGCCTATAAGTCCGGCATATTCGATTTCCCAGCACGCAACAACGGTATCTCCTATATGGTAGGTTTTGCCATCGTATAAAAATTCTGCACCCGGTTTAGTTATAATCATTTTGTTTCTCCCATCTCTTTTAATAATGCGAATGCCAGTTTAAGGGTGAGCCTGAACATTAAAAGCCGTTCTTCCGAAGCGCACCTGCCTAATGCGTCGTCGCGTTCTTCAAGCAGCTGCTTTTGTTCGTCCGTAAGGGTTTTATGAAGTCTTTCTCCCGCTTCAGCCGCATTTGAACGCTTTTGTTTGTAGCTTTCCGTTTGGGGCTGGGCGTTTTCAAAAACCATATCGCACAGCTCCTCCAATATGCTTTTATCTTCCATTTCCTTCTGTCTCCTTTTTTTCTCTATGACGCTAACAGGTCGAATAGCGTCAACTGTTTGTCTTGAGTTGCCGTTTCGGGTTCGGGCAGCGCAGGTACTTCCGGCTTAATAACTTTAAGCTCCGGCTTTTTCGTTTCCCTGTCGTTTTTAATCGCCATTTTCTTAAAGGTTGCCGTAAGATCCTCAACGCTTTCCTTAATACCGCTTGCAAGCTCCCTTGCTAACTGAGTAGGCATATCCGTGTTCTGCGACAGTGCCGCCAGTCCCTCCTCGGACAGCTGCCCCTCAATCATTGTCGCCGCCGCAAGCTTTGACGCCATAAGCTTTAGCGCCCGCTGCTGCATGGTATCCGCAAAGTAAAAGAGATACACTTCGATTTTGGGCGCGGTCTGGTTTATACGCCAGCTGCGGAGTGACGCCTGCCTTAACACATAAAGGTTAAACGAGAGGTTAAAAAATATAAGGGTGGTAAAATCGTTAAGGTCAAGCCCGGTTTCAACTAACTTTTGGTTGGTTATAAGGACCTGCATACCCTCGTTCAGCTTTTTATGCACCCAGTCTTCACGCTTTATGGCTTTCACACTCTGCTTTAAAATGCAGGCTTTAATTCCCATTTCTTTAAGCCTGTCTGTTAAAAGCGGCTGAGTATCTAAGCGCACCCAGGCGGTGTAAATAATAACCCTTTCGCCTGCGGCTACCTTTTTACCCACAAGCTCCAGCACATTATTCAGCTTATCGTTCGGCTCGTCTGTAAAGTCACTCGGGATAATTGAGAAATCCAATGCGGTTATAGGCGAATGGCCGTAAGGCTGATCGGGGTATGCCGTCAGCAGATTAAGATATGGGGACAGCAGCTTGTTAGCAAGCCGTCTGTCCTTTCGCATTACGGTACGGAATTCATCCTCCATATGCCTGTATTCCTTTTCCACGCTTTCGGACATTTCGCAGGCGACCGGAATTTCCTCATAATCCGGCAAATCCTTTGCCATATCGTATAGAGATAAAAACACCGTGTTTTCCATAAGGTATCTTGAGTAAACGATAGGCGAAATACCCGGCAGGAATTTCTCGCGTACCTTTTGCGTCCGGTTCTTTGAGGCAACATTATACTTTGTTTCGGGAGTTTCATATATGCTCTCTACCACACCGTAACGCTGACAGAACTTCCGCGCGTCGCTGTACTTAAAGCCGTCTGCTAACATTAAGCGGGGTTTCAGTCTGAACAGCAGATAAAAAGTACCTTTGGCATAGCCGTTTATTAGGGTTGCGGTCATAGCAATAACCTTTTTTGCAATGCCTGCAATTTCCGCCATAGCCTCACCTTGTGCGCTTTCGCCCGAATATTCGTGCAGCTCGTCACAGATATATGCGTCAATTTTTTTGAAACGGTGCTTAATATACCGTGAAAGCGGAAATTTGCGGTATGCTCCCTGTGCGGGGAATATGCTGTCGGGATTGTCCATAACGGCTCCTACCTGCTTTTTCATACCGTCGGTTTTAACCGTGCTTAAACCGCGCGCGGCAAATTTACGGTGGATATATCCGTAACCGCCTATTCTTACCCATTCGTTTTTGGCGGGGTCTAAGCAGTCGGGATTATCCGCCTCCCATAAAACGGTTTTACAGCTTTGGCATTTATGGTTTTTATTGTTTTCCTCATGGAAGAAAATATTGTCCGCAGGGACGGTATATGATATTCCGTCGGTCGTCACCGTCATTTCCTGAACCGCGCCGCATACGGGGCAGATAAAACCTTTTCTGCGCTTGTTCCACATAACGGTAGGCTTACGCAGATAACCGCTTCTTGCGCTTTCCTTTGAAAGCACCATAAAAACGGGCTTATCCGAGGTTTTATACAGCTCATACATACGGTCAACATCCGTAATGCTTGATACTACCCTTGCAATACAGTTCGGTACGGTTTCGTAAAGCTCGCGCACCCATTTCTTTGCCACATGTGACGGGCAGGTAATAACATTTATACACCTGCCGCCGCCTATGGATTTTTGGTAGGCATACAGCGCTGCTGAGCCTATTTTGGTTTTGCCCGTACCGCAGCCCGATACAAGCATTGTCATTTTTTCCTTTTTAAGCTGTCTTTTAATAGCCTCGGCTCCTGCCAACTGCGCCTCGTAAAGCGAATATCCGGTATTCTGCCGGATATACTCATTTACTTCGTTAAGCTCCGGGCAGATGCTTTCCTCGGCGGGATTGAAAACAGGCTTAAATGTTGCCTGTATTTTCTTCGCAATATCCTTGCCGAAAGCGTTAAGATACTGCGTAAAGGTTTCTATATCCATAAACGCCGCATCGTCCCGTTTTGCGTTCGGAATACATATTTCCCCGGATTCAAGCCCGTCCGTCAGAACCTTTGCTATTTGTGTTTCACCCTTTTTAAGCGTTACCACATAAGCCGCAAATTCCGTATTGGTGCTGAATACATTAAGCTTTTTAAGAATCTTTCTGTCCTTTAATTCGCGTATAAAGTATTCTTCCCATTCGGGCATTAGCGGCACAGACAGCTTACTGTCAAGCTCTGTGAAAAGTCCGCTTTCGTCCTTACAGAAAATGTATAGATCGCGCGGATTTTCGTCTTTTTCCTTTTTCTCGTCGCCGTTCGCTTTCAGCACACACTCCGACGCGGTATCTCCCGCTTTCACACGGCGGCTGTAATTGCCGCCGTGTGTAGTAAGCTCCGTTTCGCTCTTTTCCTTGGGCAGTCTTAATGCAATTTTACTGCCGCTGAACAGAGCGTCGGACATAGCGAGCACCGTTTCGGGGTAGCCGCCGAACCTTATGGCGACGAGGCTTTTGTTTCCGTCGAACACAACCGTGTCCGCGTAATTGGTTATACCCACTCCGTAATTTTCGTCTTTCAGGATAACGGGTATAAGGCTTTTGCTGTTTTCGGTGATAGATCACCCTCTCCTTTCCGCCGCAAGCTTTGCTGCCTTAAAGAAATCTCAGGTGTAAAATGTAAAAATCTTTTAAAGGCAGTAAAGCTCCGGCTTGTTGTATGTAAAAACAAAAAAGACCGACCTATCCTGCTTTAAACAGAATTGGTCGGTCAATCTTGTGATTACCGAATTTAGTTGCGGGCGCTTTAGATTGCTCTAAAACGCAAAAATGGCCGGACTTCTCCCTTTATGGGAAAAATCCGACCAATAACTCGTACCAATGCCGTCACCTGATGTGGTGCGACAATTTCCTCAAACCATGTTACAAGGTTATTATATATTAACCGAGTAGTGATGTCAACGATAAGATTTTAAAAACTTGACATTTTTAAGATTTGTGGTATAATATAAATGAAATAAGGCAAACCGATAGACGGTTAGCCCTTAAGATTCATTTTGAAATGACCGAATCCTTTGGGCGGGGCGGTCATTTCTTTTTTGTTATGTTATAAACAAGTGCAATAATTGATACTATAAGCGAGAGTAATAAAAACAACTCATCATATGTAACCATAAGCACCGCCCTCCTTTCAAAGAGGGCGAAAAGTGCCCTCCGAAAAAAGAGAGCTAACCGTCCACCGTTGTAGGTTCACCTTATTCCGACAACATTATACCATTATATTACTGCTATTGCAAGCATATTATTACTATTACCGAGAGGATCAGTCAAGGATAGAACGGGCAGCTATCACGCCTACCAACCATAGTAGGTCTTCAAGAGATGCAGGGGTGCCAGCCTGCTGATTGATCCACCCAGTATAATATATATCGGCATTCGTGCCGATTTTTTATTGCCTTAAATCCTCTGCAAAAAAGAATAAAAATATTTTTCAAAAAAAGCCCTGTCAAACTTGACAAACCGAAATTTTGTGTTATATAATGTCCGTGGTGTTTGAAAACACCTTCTGTCTTCTTGAGGAGCGCCGTTGTTGTCTTGCGGTGCTCCTCATCTTTATTTGCAATAAAACACCCACCGCTTTTTCATTTCGGCGGGCAGCGTGTCATTTTTTCTTTTCCCGCTCCATATAATACCGCCTGCAATTCCGTCATATTTAAAATTAGCCGCCTTAACGCTTGAGCCGTGCTCGCTTTCAAGAGTATATGTAATAATCCGTCTATACCCCATAGCCTTACCGACGCGAACACAAGCGCCGTAAAGCATAGAGCAGGCGTTATATGTCCCGTCGGTACAAACGCGGCATATTTCGAGCGTTTCCCCGTTATCGTAATATCTGCTCACGGGTCTGCCGCAAACCGCAACGCCTATAAGCTCTCCGTTTTCATCCGCAAGTCCAAGCGCAAATTTACAGCCCGCCGCTTTGCCTAAATGCCTGTGCCGACGCACAATAAACTCATTTGCTTCGCGCAATGTAATAGGTATTATCACCATCTCGCGAGTATCCTGCCGAAAACAAGCTTTCTTTCATAGTTGTATTTGCGTATGACAATTACCACGCGGTCGCCTATATGAAAATCCAGGGCATTCTGTTCCGGCAGATAACTGCAAAGGCAGTCAAGCTCGTTTTCAAGTTTGCAGAACACACCGCCGTCGTATTTCCCCGTTATTACGGACGCTCTGCGGCAGTTTACGGGATGCCGCTGCTCTGCACCGTCAAACGGGTGCGGCTTTGCTTCCTTTATGGATATTTTAAGCTGATGTGTTTTTTCGTCATAGCTTTTTAGTATAACCTCGTGTTCTTCTCCTGTGTGCATACACTCCTTTAAATCAGGTATCATACCGTAGGATATATCCGGCGTGCCGAGCAGCACATCAAATCCGCCGCAGGTGCACAAGGCTTTGGCTCGTCCCACGGCTATTACATTGCAGGTGACGCGCTTACCGCTTTTAAACGGCAGCTTTAAAAAGCTGCGTCTGCGAATAGCAAGCGCTCTTTTGCGTGAGGCTATGCAGCACTCGCCGTCCAATCTTATTCCCGTTATAACATAATCCACATGCGCGCCCGTCATAGACCGTATAACATGCGGCGGCGGGCATTTTTCACTGTTATACCACACCTCGTCATACGGTATGATTACCTTAATTCTGTACTGAATTATGGTAAGCGCAAGCTTTTCTTCACCGTCCGGCATCAATACGGTATCGTTACCCATTACCGTGCCTGTAAGAACCGCGCCCGAACGGAGAGAAGAAAATATCCTCTCCCATTCCTTTTTCTCCTCAATGCTTATTCTTTTACTCGGTTTGAATGAGGTATGACGCTCAAAGTCTTTAATATCAATCAATAGTTTTTCCTCCTTTATAAAAACGGTATTCCGTTTTTTCTTTTATGCAAATAAATGTATCGCAGGGTATGCGCAGATATTCGCCCCTTTCGGTGCTTTCCAAAACCGCTATTACTACCCTGCAATTAGGGTCCGCGCTTTCAAGCAGAGCGCTTACCACCATTTCCCTGCCCGGTTCAACAACGCAAATATCATATCGGCAGAGCTTTTGTTCACGCTCCTTGAAGAATGTAAGCGAAAAGGGCGGCTGACCGCGGCAGTATATTTCAGGCGGGTGTCCGCATACTGCCAGCATTACCTCAAACGCGGTTTCGGTATTTCTGCCACAGATTAAAGCTGTATCGTCGCAGTAATACTCTCCTGTTTTTATCAGCTTGCGGTTTACTTCAAGCTGATGGAGCGACACCTCAAACGAATATGCGTCGGGGCAGAGCCTTTTGAGCATTTCGGCTTTCATACCGCCGTATTCCCGCACAATTTCAAGTATTTTCTTTTGTGTTTTAGTCAGAAGCATAGAGCATCTCCCTGTCTATCATATTGTCAGGCAACTCAAGCAGGGTGCTTGTATGCTCAGCATTAACGGCGTTTAAAATAACCGAATACAAATACCCTTGAGGGTTCTGCACCTCGGTCTCGTTATGCCGCAGCACCTCCACCGCGTCTATAAGCGTATCACGGTTGACGCGCCGTAACAGATTCCGTATTTCCGTTTGCGGCAGCACAGCACCAGACAGCTTAATGCTCTGCTTGTAGTAAAGCACTCTGACAGCGCTCTCCAACATTTGCGCTGTTTTGCTTTCAAAGCTTTTTAATTCGCAGTTTTGTAAAATTTCCGCCAGCGCCGGATCGGTCGATTGATTACACTCAGTATAGATATTTTTAATATAATTATTATTCGTTTGGATTGACTGCCGTTTCGGCACTTCTTGATGTGTTAAAACGGCAGTTCTTGATGTGCCGTTTTGGCAGGTCTTGGGCTGCGCATCCGGAATATTAAGACATGCCGATTCGTCAGCTTTAGATATGCCGTTTTCGCACATCTGCGTATCCTGCGGGCTTTCGGGTTCTTTTTCGTCTGTTTCCGGGTTATCAAAAGAGCTGCCGAAGTCACCGGCGTCGCTGTCCTCTAATTCGCATTTAAGCACAAACAGTCTGTTCGGAAAACCTCTGCCTTGTCTTTTTTCAAGCAACAGCCCTGCGGTTATCAGCTCCTTAAACGCCGCTATTGCCTTTTTGTATGTAATGCAAAGTATATCCGCTATTTCCTCGCGCTTGTAAATTAAATAAACCTCGCCGTCCTCGTTTATCCAGTTATTCTTTTGAGACAGGCTCATACGGTCAAGCAACAGCGAATACACAAGCTTGCTTTCTGCCGAGAGCCTTTTGTAATTAGGATTGGCAAATAAGGATAACGGAAGTCTTAAAAATCTTTCGTTTACAACATCGCTCAGTCTGTATGTTCTGTTCATTATATATCCCTTTCCTTTACTGTCTGGAGCTTTCTGCAATCTATCCCGTCGGACAGATCAAAGCTTTCCTTTTCGTCTTCGTCCGTATCAAGCGGCATTTCAAACTGCATTTTGTATTGCGGTACTTTTTTGTTCTTTACTTTCTCCGGCTTTTTAAGCTTCCAGGCGGGTATATGCTCCGCCGCCTTGCAGTATTTTAATAATTTAAAAGACGGGTGCTCTTCGGGCGTTATTTTATTGAGCAATAACGGCTTTGCGCTGCGTACCAAAAGTATTGCCTTTTCTTTCGGCAGCCGCCGTATTTCATCGGGCAGCATAAGCGCTCTGCCTGTGCTGGTCTTATTCTGCATATACGGCTTTTGAGGAGATAAAAAGTCTAAAAAGGGTCGCATCGGGGTATTCGTGTTATTTACCCTTACGGTAATCTCGCCGCATTGCTTTGAGAAAAATTCCGAGGTCATAACATCATTGCAGCCTAAGAATAACTGGTAATCGCAGTCGCCCACAATTTCCTGCCACTCGTTGCCGGGGTATCTGTCGGACAGCTGCGCTATACTCTGCACCACCGCCTGGATGTTTATGTTACGCGATCTCGCCACCGAAAATATCTTCTTACTGTCAAGCAGCGCTATATTGCAAAACTCATCCATTAGCACATTTACGCATACGGGCAATCTTCTGTTATCCTGCTGACGGGCGTAGTCGAATAGCTTTACAAACATAAGTGAGAAGAACATTGAAGATAAAAATTCCAAAGAACTGTCTTGATCGGATATAATACAGAAATACGCGCACTTTTCTCTGCCGGGCAGGGTTAAGTCTATTTCGTTATGCTTAGTTATATCGTCTACCAATTTGTTCTGAAAAACATTTAAGCGGTTGCCAAGCCCTATTACAATATTCCCCCAAATCTGCTTATGCGCCTGACGGAATATACCGTATGGCGGCAAAGCAGGATGGTCGGGCGGTAATGCTCTGAAACGCGCGTCCAATTCCTGCACGGATGTTGTGGATAAAATCTTGTAGATTGTACCGAGACTTCGTTCTTCGGGCGGCAGCAGCTTGTCCGTTCCGGGATATGTAAGGGTCTGAACATAGTGCAAGAGCGCCATTAAAAGGTTTTTCTCGGCTTTCTCCCAGAAGTCTCCGCGCTCGTTCTCGCCCGACGTATTCCGTATAATTATTTCTGCTGCGCGCTGCACAAGGGTAATATCCTGTGCCGTATCCATTACGCAGTTCCAGCCGTCGGATGCAAAAAGGTCAAGCAGGTTGTATGCTTTAACGGTATATCCGCGGCTGTTTAAAAAGCCCGAATACATTTCGTAAAACTCGGCTTTCGGGTCTACCATTACAAGGCTTTCGCCCCTGCGTGCCGCCTGCATTACAAAGGGCATTACAAAGCCCCGTGACTTTCCCGTACCGGGTGCGCCGTACACCATGACATTTTTAGACATACCCGGCATATCCTTCATGGCGACATAATCCCCGTTTTCTAATTTTCCGAACAGAGTTTCGTCCACCTTTTCTATGCTGCCGCTTACCAAAAATTCCGGCAGCTCCTTTTTATCCATAAACCCCGATGTGCCGTGAGTGCCCTCGGGCAGTATCTCTATTCCTCTTTCCTTATCCTTTACGGTCTTATATCCGCTTAAAAGATCCTTGCCTTTGCCGCTGAACAGCAGAAACATAAGGAAGCCGAACAGTACCGTTCCTATTCCTGCCGGAGTAAATAACGCTTTTATGTTCTTAACGGGGTCGATTATAAAAAGGTTGTCATTACTGCCGCTTTGAAAATTATGTAATCCGGTGGTTACGGAATGAACCACAAATCCTGCGGCGTAAAGAATAATAAAGAGAATTAAAATATATCTCGGTATGCTGTCCTTATTCTTTTTGTAAAAGTCTATTGCCTTGTTCTCCAATATCTCAATAATTTTAGACAGGCGCACTTAAAAACTCTCCTTTCTCGGTTATATACGGCTTTGTTTCCTTAACATACAGCTCGGACGGCAGCCGCAGCATTTCCTCGGCGGTTTCGGTGGTTAAAGGGTGTAAAACAGCTCTTTTGCCTCTTAATATTTCCTTTACCGCGTTTACCTGCCAGTCAAGCAAAAAGATATGCACCCCGTACTCCGCCGCCGTTTCCACCCGCGGTATATCCATATCTATGCCTATTAAGATTTTTTCCGCCGCGTCGTAATAATTCTTTTCGGGCGGTTTGTATTTTGCCTTTAAAATGCTTTCGGCTATGATCCTTCGGTGATCGCGGACGGATATTATACGCATCTGCCTGGCGCCCGCCTGTGACAAAGGAAAAAATGTAACCGGGCAATCGAGCCGGCGGACAGCGCTTAATACCGGCAGCGCTCTTGAATTTGTGGTCTTGCGCGCGGAATATTCGATTATTTTTTCAAGGCATTTATCTCCCGTAAATGCCGCGGCGCTTTTTCTGCCGCCTGTTAAAATGTTCATTGTAAAGGTATTGCGCTCGGCTTCGGGGTACAAGCCGTCGTTTTCCTCGGTTATGTAGTACACGGCGCGGGCGGTGTTTTTGGTATATAACATTCCGTTAAAGCGTGCCGTGCCTAATGGATTCTTATTCTTTTCACGCCTTAAAGCAAAGGACGGCAAAAATGAAAGCGGACTGTTTCGGTCGGGAACGGAGCTGCAAAATACATCCGTTTTACCGCCGAAGAAGAATAACATCAGGTTAGCGGTGTTTAATCTGCGAATAAGATAGTTTCCCATTCCGCGGCTTTTGCTGTCATAATCAAAATGCAAGCCGAGATTATCAAGTGTATGTTTACCCGATTCCGTTATACGGACGCTCTGACCGTTACGGCTTATTCTTAACTGCCCCGCAGCTGTCAAAGCCCTTAAATTTTCTTTGTTTAAAAATGTGCTTCCAGCGGGTAGGTCTCTACACCAGGCACATAATTTCAAAAGCTCAATTTCTGCATTGGTGTATAACACAAGCGCACTACCTCCCATACCCGTGTAACATTTGTCTTTTAAAAAGGTCTGATTTTATCCCGAAAACTCCCTGTTTATGCGCAGTTTGGTATTGTGCACTTTTTTTTAAAATCAAAAGCCTGAAATTTGCCGATTTTTTTGAGCTTGCGCACTATACCAATTCGTGCGAAAGGCGCATATCCGTAAAGATTCCGGCTTCATCGTCAGGCAGTACAAAGATATGGCAGGCGCTCTCTTTCCGCTGCTCGGTAAATAATCCGAGGGACATTTCAAAGCGGTCGTCATCCGGGAAAAGCCTGCCCTTCAAAACATTCTGCACCGCCTTAAAGCCCTTGTTGTCGTGGTCGAAAACATCGCTGCAATCCCGCGGGCAGAACTCTATTATTCCGAGATACGCTTTATTGAAAAACGGCAGCTTTATTCCGTCGAACTCCGCAGAATTTAAAAGCCTTAAAATACTGTCGGTCACATACTGCGTGCCTCCAGTTACTCTGCAATGGGGCAGCAGGGCGTTCAGCTTTATATGTACCCACCCTTCGGGCGTTACGGATATTTCTCCGTATATTTCCTTTGCTTTGCCGGGCTTAATTTCCGTGCTTGTTTCTTCCTTGCTTTTTAACTGCCAGTAAAGCCGGCGCATTTCAACACACGCCATTTCCTGTTGTTGTAATGCTACCTCCAGCAGATTATTAAAGCGTTCGCTCTCCGGCGGCACGCCTATTAGCGAATCCACGCAAGCCCCGCTTGCCAAAACCCGCTTTTTCATTTCTTTTAATAATTGAAAATTTGTAGACAATTTAAAAATCCTTTCTTGACTATATATCAATATTTTGATATAATATGTGTATAATAATTATGAGGTGATAAATATGCCGTCAATCAGACCTAGTTCCGATCTCAGAAACAATTACAATGAAATATCCGACTTCTGCAACCGCTACAACGAACCGGTTTTCATAACCAAAAACGGAACCGGAGATTTAGTCGTCCTTTCCAACGAAGCATATGAAAGGCTTTGCGGTCAAGCCGAGCTTCATAAATTGCTGGATGCAGGAATTGCTCAGATGAAAGCAAATAAGCATCGCCCGGCAAGCGAAGTATTTGAAAAGCTTGAAAAGGAATTTGGGTTTAATGAAGTATAATATTGTATTTGAAGAATTAGCCGAAAATGATTTAACGGATATATTCGAATATATTTGCAACAAGCTTCACGAGCCGGAAATTGCCGTACGGATATACCGTTCGCTTAAAAAGGATATACTTTCTCTTGAAACAATGCCTTTCAGATTCGCTTTGCTTGAGGAAAATCCGTATAAATCAATGGGTGTACGCTGTATAGCAATAGAAAATTACGTCGCTTTCTATATCCCCGATAAAAGCACAAAAACCGTACATATTTTGCGTATTCTATATAATCGGCGTGATTGGAAGGCAATTCTTTAATAGGATTTATGAAATCTGAAAACAAAATCAGCGAAACCGAGTATTTATCATCAGATAAGCGCGTTAAGGATGAAATAATAGCCGGAAAACACCCGCCTTTGTCTGAATGTATACCGGAATCGGAAATTGAACTTTAATATAATTTCGATTATCATAATTCAAATTATATTAAGTATAGCTTGCATTTTGCAATACAATCGCATATAATATATTCGGAGGCGATATGTATGTCAAAAACATCAAGTGTATTTGCAAGAGTTGAACCGGATATAAAGGAACAGGCCGAGCAGGTTCTCAATGAACTCGGTATTCCTATGTCAAACGCAATCGGGCTGTTTTTAAAACAGGTTGTTTTACAGCGCGGTATTCCGTTTGAAATGAAGCTCCCCGCAAAAAAGCCGGCCGCATTAGGCGCGCTGTCCGACGCTCAGTTAAACGAGGAGCTGAACCGCGGTATTGCGGATTTTGAGAACGGAAATTACACTACCTCCGAAGATCTTTCAGATAAATTCCGAAAGGCTTACGGAATATGAAAAATTACACTGTTCTTTATTCCGATTCAGCACAAAACGATTTAACCGAAATCTTTGAGTATATAGCATATACACTCAAAGAGGTACATACGGCTCAAAATCTCATACGCAAAATAATGAAAAATATTGAGTTGCTCAAAACCATGCCGGCGCGTTTTCCGGTAGATGAAAATATAAAGCTCAAAATAAAGATTCGCACCTTAAATACCGGAAAATTCATAACCTTTTACTCGGTTGACGAAAAAAGCTTATCTGTAAAGATATTAAGAATTATTTACGGCGGCAGAGATTTTGACGAATTGTTTTAATTATTTCAAAAGACTTATTCCAAGCGGGATGAGTCTTTTTATTCCCCCTCACCTGCACCAAACTCAATGTGTTAATATTGACTTTGAAATCAGGTGTGATATAATATAAGTGAACGGAGCTGATAACATAATGCCTACACTATCTATGTTCTACGGTATAATTGTTTATATGTATAACGAAAAAGGCGGTAAGCATAATACTCCGCATATTCACGCAGAATATTCCGGAGAGGAAATTGTACTATCTCTCGACGGAGAGGTTTTGGAGCCTAATTCAAAATTCCCCAAAAACAAGCTGAAAATGCTTGAAGTATGGACAGACATTCACAAAGAAGAATTACAAGCCAACTGGCAGCTATTATCCCGCGGAGAAAAATATTTCCGTATTGATCCGCTGAAATAAGGAGTGGTTCTATGCCTAAAATATTAAGCGTTAAACCCTTGCCCAATTACCGTTTAGAGCTTAAATACGATACGAATGAAACGAAAATATTTAACGCTCTGCCCTATATATCCGGCTCATGGTACGGTCTTCTTAAAGATACCGAATATTTTAAGACCGTACACATAACAAACGGAGGGCGCGGCATTGAATGGGCTGACGGTCAGGACATTGCGCCCCACGAGCTTTACGAAACAGCACAGTAAGCCTATTTAACATCTGACACCCGATTGACCCGCTTTAGTGCGGGTCTTTTTTATTTTCTTTCCCAACCTGCACCAAACACATAGTTACAGTGCCGACCAATCCGCCGAACATTGCTCCGCACACAAAACATATAACTACCATTTTCTATTCCTCCCGTTTTATTGTTTTCATTTAATCGCTTTTTACTCTTTTCGCAAGGCTTTCTCGGTCGGTGGTTATGAGGTCAAACTCGGTGTCCGACGAACGTATCTCCACCGCTATACGGTTTCTTCCCGCGCATAAAAGCCCCTCGCCTCTGCCTGCGCGGATAACCTCCGCCGTTTCGCTTTCGGTAAGCATAAGCTTTTCCTGCAATTTGACCGCCTCGGTTTCTTCAAGCTGTAACAGCAGTTTCAGTCTGCTGTTGCCGAGCAGCGCGTCTCCGAATTTGCCGTCGTTCAGCGCAAAGTAATCCACAATATTCTGTGTTGCCGAAACAAATATAGCCCCATAGCCGCGCACCGTTTTAATAAGGTTAATTACAAAATCCGCCGCCTGCTCGTTTCCGTTTTCTCCGGCTATTTTCCAAGCCTCGTCAAGTATTACCGCCTTTTTATTGACCCGCGATACAGATATTCGGTCCCGTACAAACTCGGTCGCTATAAATGTGCCGAGCGCGGTAAACTCCTTACTTAAACGCGAGGTATCCAGCACTATAAACGGCGCCTTTAAATCTATATTCGTCTGTCCGCCAAGCCCCGACGCCGAACCCTCAACCAAGCGTTTAAGCGCCATTGTTACTGCTTTAAGCTCCGTAAACTTCTCCATAAAGGGAATAAGATCTGCAAAACATGGCATTTTTTTAAGTCTGCCGTTTTTATCCGTAAGACTGCGGTTATCCCTCGTTATGCCGAAAGACTTATAGCAGTTAAGTATAGCCCTGTCCAAAAGATATTTTTCGTCCGGCGTAATGGCGGGATATAATAAATCGAAAAAGATATGTATACTTTGGATTTTATCGAGTAACACAGAGCCGTTATCCCTATTACCCTGCATTTCCGAATCTATATCCAATGTTGTTCTTCGTATCTCCATAAGGTTAATGCAGTCGGAAGAACCCGCGCCGATTGACACAAATTTCCCGCCTATTGCTTCGCAGGCATTGCGGTATTCAAAGCCCTTTTCGGGCGCTATTATATATACCCTTACGCCCTGCATTCGCAGTCTCATTGCAAGCAGCAGTAAAAGGAAAGTCTTACCCGCGCCCGACATTCCGAACACCGCCATATTTCCGTTGCTGTAACGGGAGGTATCATAGTGGTCTATTATTACGGGCGAGCTGTTATGCAGATTAAGCCCGTAAAATATTCCTTTTTCATCGCACATCTCAAAGGACGAAAACGGAAAGAGCGCCGCCGCGGACGAGGTTAAAATATTCCGTTTGGATTTATTAAAAATATCCGTGTCGGTCTGTAGTAACGGCAAAGAGGACAGAAAGGCTTTATCCTGCATATAGTAGGCTTTTCGGCATGAAAAACCGTTAGCCCCGCAAAGGTTTAAAATATCCTTTTCGCGCTTTTTAAGGCTTTCGGGTGAATCGGCGGTAACCGTTATTACGGTGCTTAAATAGTAAAAGTCTTCACCCTCGCGGTTTATTTGCGACTTCATATACAGCCCCGATTCCACCGCGTCGTCAAGCTGTTCAAAGTCCTGTCTTGTATCGCCCACATCTTTAAGGCGCGAACGGTTAAACATTGCCGTGTTGCCTATCTTTGGTAAAATTTTATCTCGGCTTTCCTTTTTCAGAACAAATGAGATATTTATCCCGTCTCCCGCCTCGACAAACGGCGCGCCCCAGGCAAGCCCCGCAGTAGTGGGGTAACCTCCGCCCGAAATATACAGGTACGAGCGGTATTCACCCTCAATACAGATATATCCGCTGTCGGTACAGTCGGCGCTGTCGGGCGTTAAGGCTTCCGGCAAAGCCGTGTCCGGAGCTTCCGCTGCCGCAGAAAACGGACGGAAATAATTCCTTAAAAGGTTTATTAAAAATTCATCTTCATTGCTATGCCTTACGGTTTCAAGTCCGCAGGTTTCAAGATATTGTCTTGCGGTGTTTATAACATCATACATTTCGCTTGCAACATCAGAAATTTCGGAGGATTGACCTGTATACGGTAAGACAATATAAAAGCGGCGGGATAAGCCTTCGGTTTCGGCAATAAAGTTTACCAGCTGCGCGTCCTCGAATATCATTTGGCGGCAGTTAGTGTTTTTCTCTGAATTATAATAGCTTTCAAGCCTTTCGCAAAACGCGGATATATCCGCGGGTCGGGTTTCTACAATTATTTGCAGCTCATCCGGCGCTGTTTTAAGAAACGCCGCAAAGCCGGATATAATATTCTTCTGCTCAAGCTCGGATTTTAAGTAAAAATTAAGCGGCAGCACCTCTAACACGGTCATGAATTTACCGTTTTTAAGCGCAATCACTCCGCCGTATATTTCCTTTACGGGCACTAACCTTTCCGTGCCGTCCTCCGTATTTTTATCTCCGTTTCCGAACAGAATATTTTTAAGATTCATTTTTTACACCCCCTTATATGTTAAAATTTTCGCCTGCCGTTTAAAGCGGATATATTGCTTTAAAAATTCCAAAAGGCTCATATCCCCGATGCCTATAAGCGCAAAGCCGCCGATTATTACGGATACGGCGCTGACTATACCTATCCGCATTAAGATACCGAACGGCAGTATTCGCATAAGTACCGCCGCCGTCGGCACGCAGATAAGCACTGCCTCTACAGCGTTGCGTATTTCAAAAAGCCCGAACAGCCGCCCGGCGTCGGTAAAATTCACGGGTATTACTACGGTTATTTCTTCCATTAAATTTCCTCCTATACTTATACTTGAAGATTTTTTTCGTTTGTGATATACTGAAAATGAAAGGTGGTATGTATTATGAGCAACCCGGTTTATACGGTAGAGCAAATAGCGGATATTGTGGCGCCAATAGCGGCAAAATATGATGTCTCAAAGCTTTATTTATTCGGCTCGTATGCCCGCGGCGACGCAGATGAAAAAAGCGACATAGATCTGCGCGTAGACGGCGGACAGCTCGGTAACCTGTTTGCTCTCGGCGGATTTTATGCCGATCTTGAAGAAGCGCTTAAAAAATCCCTCGACCTTGTTACCACCGACACGCTGCGCCAGAATAAAAGCGATATTATGACGCGGAATTTAATACGGAATATGCGAAAGGATGAAAAGCTGATTTATGAGAAACTGTCCTAATGCGGATATAGATGTTCTTCGTCATATTCTTAAATACTGCAACAATATAGCCGAGCTTATTTCCCGTTTCGGAAACGACATAGAGGTTTTTAAAGCCGACCTTGCTTTCAGAGATTCGGTCAGTATGAATATACTTCAGATAGGCGAGCTTACCGGTCATCTTTCCGAAGAATACAGGCAAAGCACAAAGAGCCATATGCCATGGCCCGCTATAAAGGCTATGCGAAATCTTTTCGCGCACAATTACGGTCAAATGAATTTATCTGTTATTTGGAGCACCGCCACCGAAAATATTCCGCAATTAAAAGCATTTTGCGAAGCCGAAATTTCAAAGGCTGCCCCTGAAAACGATAATGACGAAGATATAGATATTTGATCCTATTCCTCACCGCCCGGTGAGGATTTTTTATTGTCTTCTAAGTCTTTAATCACAAGCCCTATCCACTCAATATCCGCGTCCGAAATACCTTTAAGCTGTGCCAGCTCCTCCGAATTCAGATAACGAATAACGGCGGTAGATATTCCTGTATTATTTCCCTCCCGCTCTACGGTGTAGGTAAGCGAATCATTTACGCACCCAAGCAGAAAATCTCTTGTAATCATTTCTGTATTGTTGCCGGTCAGCGCAAGGCTTACGGCATACAGCTCGTTGTATGTAAGCGGCTGACCGACAACCCTTATCTCATTAGCAGACCCTACCTCCGAATCGCAGAGTATTTCATCCATTCGGTTAATATACATATCCGTAATATCCTCATCTGTCAGCGAGTCTGGCGTGTTTCCTTGCATAACCGACGGCAGTGACGCCATTATTACTGTCGGGAGCAGAATTAAAGCTACTGCAGCGCCTAAAATATACGGCCAATAACGCTTTACGGCTTCAAGTGCCGCCGCTTTCCAGCCGCCCCTCAAAAACGCCTGCAATATCTTTCTTAATGCCTGCGCGTTCTGCAGGGCGGATACTAAAAAATTACTGCTCCGGCTCATTTTCTACCGCCTTTTCCGGCTTTGTCTCCGGCGGGGTATCTGTCTGTCCGAACCGTTTTCCGACAGGATTATGACTAAAGCTCTTATCCGGCTTCCACGCCGTATTCTTAGTTCCCTTTGCTCCGGATATTTTTGTTCCTGTAAATTTACCGCTGTATTTCTGAGCGCCGATATTATTCTTCTTTCCGCCGACAGCCGTCGCATTTCGGGCAGTATTCGCCGCATTTCTGCCGATTGACGTGTTTTTACTCTCAACCCTCGCGTCTCCTTTCTGCCCCGGTGTTTTATTACCTCCGAAACGGTTTGAATTTGTGCCTGCAACGGCGGTTTTCCCGAAGTCTGCCGAATTCACCGACGAACTGTTGCGTACAGAGCTGTTAAACCCTGCATGACTTGAATTATTTACACTGCCGCCGTTGAATCCCATATTCGCTCTGCTGCTGTTTTGCGCCGTGTTTCTGCTGCTTGCATTGCTGCGGTTATGCGTATTCCCCGTATTGTTAGCCTTAAATTCAGACCTGTTTTTTCCTGCCGTATTACTATACTTATTAGCAGAATGTGTCGCCGAGCTTAAAATACTTCGCGCCGCCATAAACGCAACCGCCTTGCCCATTCCGTTTCCTAACGGATCACCCGTAAAGGACGGGTTAAGCCCTATTTTTGAAAGCAGATTGTCTGCTTTTCGCGCCACACGCGCAATACCAACTATAAGCACCGTCCAGGGGAGTATCATCACGCCGTCCGGCATTGAGGATAACGCGGAATATATAAGCTTTAAAAATAAGACATTTGATACAAGCAGAAGTATCATTGAAGCATAGGTACGCACAAAGCCCGAGCATATATCCTTTGTTGAGCGGCTGCCGCCCATTGCAAAAGCAATCGGGCTGAAAAGCGTTAATATTGCTACAACAACATAACGTTCGCCTATCTCAAAAAATAATTTAATCAGCTGCGCCCCAATTAACACCCCGATTATTACTATTAAAAGCCAAGAGCTTGTAAGGTCGGGGAACATACTGTCATCGGGAAAGGTTATGCTTGCCTTTTCGGGCAAACCTATAAGCTCCATTAAGGTTTTACCGATTGAAAGCCCTATCTCGCATACCTGTTTGGACATTATAAGCAGAAAACCGAAAAGGAAAGTGCGCACAAGCAGTATAGCCGGCGATTCGGTTTCAAAACCCAAACCCGCAAACATAGCTTTAAGGCACTGAAAAGCGCAGTTGCCTATTAAAAATCCCCAGCCTATCGCAACAAACGCGCCGTACAGCTTTAATATAATCGGCACATTACTTTCAAAGTACGATAGATCCGTGTTCATAAGCCCCAGCAGCGCGTCGGCGCAATAATTCATTAAATCAAGGAACAGTCCGAAAAGCCAAAGCACCAAATCCTTTAAAATAAGGTTAATCATATCTTACCTCAAGGCAGTCGGTTGTAGCCTGCAAATAAAGGCTGAATGTAGGCAATAAATGCGCCTATTCCGTTAATAACCGCCCACGAAGCCCAGATTCTTTTAAGCCAAGCCCAGCCGGCGTCAGACTTTTGTTGTGTGCCGCCGAGCTTTACCGTTATTACCGCAATAGCCGACATAAGCGCCGCTAATACCGTAGATATTCCGGCTATATGATTGTATACATCACGGATTATTTTGTCACCCAAGGTGAAAATATCCTCACCCGCGGCGAAAACATTAAGCGAGAAAAGCGGAATTAGAACGGCGGCAAAGCACAGAAAACCTAAAAGCCTATTCTTCTTTTTCCCCATATCTCGCGCTCCGTTTCGGTTTAAAGTCTTCAAGCGTCCGTACAAATTCCCCGAAAAAGATTTTAAGCATTTCTTTGCGGGATGACATTAGGTTTAAATTAAGCGGCGTCCGCCACCCTATAAGCCCGTACATTAAAACGGTGAACAAAAACATTCCTGTGTAATCCTTTTCGGAGTACATTTTTAAGTATGTATTACGTATACATTCAAAGCCGTTTTCACGGAATTGAAGCTTATATGACAACCTGTTTAAAAGCAGCGGAGTATAATGTTCGTTTTGCTCCGCTATACCCGAAACGGACGGATTGCCCTTGTCTGTTAAAAGTCCGCGTTCCTGCATCATAGCGTCGGCGTTTTCCCGTTCTCCTATATCTCCCGTTAAAAAGCGTATCTCGGATAAATTGATTAAAGATAAATCGTTATTATTCATTTAAAAAACCTCTTTTTTTTAATTTTTTACTTAAATAGATAATTGCACCAAATGCTGTAAAAAGGGTAATCAACGGTATTAAAAGATTTGCCGTATCTCCCGTTTTTGGGCTTTCGGGAGCTGACGGCGGCTCAGGTACTTTGCTGTTTTTAATATTCAGCTTTACCGTTTCGCCGTTTTCCTTTACCGTCACGGTATAATTTTCATCGGATAAAATATATCCGTCCGGGGCTTTAAGCTCGCGGATGATCCACTCGCCGTACGGCACATTTTCAAATAAAAACCTGCCCGGCTCGTCGGTCTCAAAAACCTCTATTGCGGTATCCGCTGAAAACTCGGTTTCAAACGGATAAAACAGCCCTATGACCGCACCCCTTAAAACCCTGCCGTTCGTATCTGTTTTAAGCCCCTCAATGCTGCCCCGTATAATTTTGTTTTCAGCGGTATCGCCGCTTAAATATTGCTCACCGCTTAAAATATAATGTTTGTCGGTTTCCAGCTCCTTTATATAGCACTCGGCGTTATACGGCATATCTGCCGCAAAGCATATAAAACCGTCTTCGTCGGGCGCTGCCGTCTCTATTAGCCCGTCCGCCGGAATAATGCTGCCGTCAAGCGCCGTAAGCTCGGTTTTTGGAAACAGCCCGAACCGTATATTCAAAATCTCTCCGTTAAACCCTATTCCGAATTTTCGGTCTGTTTCAAGCTCCTTTTTCAGCTTAAATTCCTGCTTTTTGCGTTCGTTTTTAACCTCGATTTTCTTAATTCCTGCTGTGACCGTTAATTCCTTTACTTCCGTATCCAACACAAAACCGTCAGGCGCAGATATTTCCCTTAAAAGATATTTGCCGGGGTATAGCTCTTTGCTTTCCGCTTCGCCGCTTTCATCGGTCACAAGCGTATCTGCCAATGCGCCTTTTGAAATTCTCAGCGTCCCGTCAGCGGTATAAATATCCTCGGCGGCAGAAACTTCAAACTCTGCACCCGTTAAGCCCTTTTCACTGTAAACAGGAACATATCTGTCCTCTGAAACCTCAACGCTCGAAAACATTTCGCCCTTTTTAAGCACGGATATTTTACCCTTTTCAGGCTTGTCCGATAGCCTTATTACCACCTCCGGCGTATTGCCGTCAATACCGAATGAGACAGGCGTTGTGTTTAAAACATATCCACTCGGCGGTATGACCTCAATCAATTCATAATTACCGTATGTTACTTCATTCGGTAAACTTAAAAAACCGTTCTCATCGGTGTAATACACTTGGCTTTCTTCACCCGTTTTGGTATTTTTAAGCTTAAATCCCGTAACCCCCCTTACGGTCTGCCCTGTTTCGGAATCTACTTTAATCACGGTCAGTTTAGAACTTTTAAGTTTATTTACCGCCCTTAAAGTTACAAACTGCGTTTCGTCGCATATCTCCACGGTATATTCCTTTTGCCCCGAATAGGTATACCCCTCGGGGAACTCAATTTCCGTCAGAATATATTTGCCGTAGGGCAGCCCCATATTCATCTTAGCGTTGCCGTTTTCGTCGGTTGGGTTTATAAGAAAAGAATATTCCGGGTGCTCCGCCATTGTCGCCTTGAATTTAGCGCCGGCAAGCGGTTTGCCGTTTTCGTCCGTTTTATGTACGGATATTGTGCCCACCGGCTCTTTAATTACGGGCACTACAACCTGCGTTACCACCTCCGGGTAGCTGCCCTTGCTCATTCCCTCAACGGTGGAAATTTCGGGTCCGCGCTCATTGCCAACGTGGGTTACAAAATGCTTGCCCGCATAATATCCCGCATAAAGAGCTAAATGCGCAATTTCACCGGTCGTTTTATGCTTGAAGATTATAAGGGAGCCGATAGGTATTTCCTCGCTCGGTGTAAAGCTGTTTGTGCCTTGTGTAAATGCAATCCGTCTGGCACCGCCCGACCTTACCCAATTTTCAACCGCGTTGTTATAGGATATGGGCGAGCGGGGATTCGCGGGCTGCGGAATTTTGGAAACATCCATTCGCGCAATATTCGGCAGATAATTGTAGTAGACATATGATACATACGAAGCGCAGCAAAGCCCGTTAGCTTTAAACCTCGCAATATCCGGCGCTTTGCCCGTTTTGTTATCCGCCGCCACGGTTTCAAGCCCTGACGGACCTGTGCCGTAGCCTATGCCCGACCGCACCGATGCCGGAGCATTGCCGCTGTAGGTTTTAAAAATACTGCCGTCCGCTTTCTGCGCGTCTGTTTTGTAGCCCGTGTAGGTCAGCGCGTCTAAATAGATATTGTCAAGCATTTTGCTCGGAATATCTGCCGCGGGCGCGGCGGAAAGGGGCAATGCCGACACAAGCATTATTAAGGCAATCACCGCAATCAAAAGTTTATATATTTTGTTTCTCAAAAAAATCACCGTCCTATATAGTATTCATCGTAAACGCTGCCGGATATTTTAAGGGGCTTTGAGTTTTCCTTAGCCGTAACAGCCCCGGCTGGCGTCCACATATCTGTTTTAATAAGCTGAATAACATAATTCCCGTCGGGGTAGCTCAGCGGTATAAAGTGCTGCCTGCCGTAGCCGAAATTATCCGGAAACTCAAAAAAGCCATTCAAGCTGTTTTTTATAAGCGTCTTACACTTTCCCACATTTTGAAGATAATTAAATTCGGGGAATAGCGCCGTTATATACTGCACATCGGTGTAGGAATTGTATAAAGCTATATTCCTGCCCGAAACAGCCGTGAATTTCGCCGCTATGTTCGTATAAAACCCTCTGCCCGAGGATATTTTGTTATCCGTCCCGCGTGCAGGATAGAGCGCGTCCGGGCTGCCGTCAATTCCTATGCCGTAGTCCCTTTTTTCAAAACCGGTGTCTGTATACACATATTCCCACCAAGTCGCATACCCCTCGGTCTCTCCCGGCGGATATGCTCTGCTGAACCCTTCGGGCGCTGCCGCCTCATACGAGGTGTCGGGTGTAGTTAAATATGTATACGGTGTTGTGGTATAGCTTTTCCCGTCTGTAAATACTTCCTTGCCGTCAGATACAACCGTTAGGCGTGCTGATACCTCTCCGCCTATATCCTTCGGCACTCGCCATTTAAAAAAACAAAGGTTTTTATCCTTTTTAGGTACTATAACGCTTTTTTCTTCGCTGTATATAATCTCCGACGGCGTTATTATTTCAAGCCTTGCCTTTAAGTCTTTATCCGGCGTGTAATCTCTGCCAGATGGGTTTACTATAAACCCGCTTGTTATTACCTCGGTATTTTCTCTGTAAGGCGCGTTGCTGTCTATCAGCACCGCCTCAAGCGGCTTGTCCGTTTCGAGCTGTAAAAAGATATATACCGTTTCGGTACCGACCGTTCCCGACAGTCCCGAAGGGTATCTCGGAAAGCTGTGCTTGCTGCTGGGGTATGGTTCTAAATCCGTCACCGCGCCGAAAAAGGTTTTGCCCTCTGCCGGGCGGATATTTGTAATTGTATACGCCGTGCCGTACTTTATCTTTTCGTAAAAGTCCGAAACATTTTGCTTGTATAGGCTGCCGTCAAGGTAAACGTCAAAGGTGCACCAGTCGTCAAGAGTAACCTCCTGTTCGCCGTCCAATACTCCGTTTACATCAAGATAAAATCTCTTTGTTGTAAAGTCCGGGCAGACGGCAATATTCTTTGTGACCTTGCCCTCAATAGCGTCGCCGCGCCAAGACGCGCCGTTATAGTCTAAATGAGACTTCGGCTTTACATCCGTTATCTTATAGCTCGAACCCGCGTCCACCTTTTGGTAGTAGTCGGTAACATCGTTTGCAACCAATTTGCCGTTTACATATACATCACAGGTGCCGCAGTCTTTAAGGTCGTACACCATCTCATCATTTAAAATACCGTTTACATCAAGATAATACTGCGCGGGTCTTGAAAGGTTGCTGCCGTAAAGTATTGCCGCGCCGTAGCCGTTTTTAATAATGGATTCAAAGGTTATGCGCGTCGTGGTATTTGCCGCCGCGGGTATGCCGACATACGCCGCCTTTAACCGCAGGGAATTCGGTAAATGGCGGTTGGTATAGTTTGCGATAAAGCCCCAGCTGTTGCTGTTTGAGGATATATTGCCGTTGCTCGCTATTCCGAATTTTGTAGAGCCGTAAAAGGCTATTTCGGTGACCGTAAGCGAATGGTATGTACCCTGAATTTTAACCGGGAATATAGGCTCTATAAGCACCGCCCATCGGCTGCTTTCGAGGGTGGATATGCTTATACTCCACAGCTTGGATAACAGCTTATATACATTGCTGTCGTTGCACCAGCCCTCTATCTGCGTAGTAAGTTCGGGTAAGGCAAGCCCTAAATCCTTATCCCACCAACAGCCCGAATATCCGTTACTTGTGCTTACCGAAAGCCAGCTGTAATTTCCCCGGATATATGTTTTAGGATATTTCGCGTTGGGCTTATAGTATGTAAGATAATTCTTCCTGTCCTTACTTTGCGTGGCATAACGGTAAACATCCTTGCTGCCGTTTATGCCGTTGCCCTTATTGTCTATTACCGTAAATCTGTAACCCACGGCGCGGTTGCTGTTGTTGGCAAGCATATCCGGTATAGCATAACCGCCCTTTGAATTAGTGGTACTGCTGCCGTCGCCTGCCGCAGAGCTTGAACCGTTAAAGGTGAGCGCAAAGCAGTTAAATGTGCAGAAAATTGAAAATATTACGGCGGCAAGTGTAATGAAAGTAAGCTTTTTAAATTTCTTCATACGCTATCCTCCGCAGGTGTGGCAGGTTTTGGCCGGAATACTTTTGCCGCAGTTAGGGCATAAAATATCTCCGCCCGTAAGGCTGTATCTAAGGCATGTGTTATTCGTTCCGTCGCCCCTTGTTTTGCCGCAATGCACGCATTTATCCGTTATTTCTTCCTTTTCTGTGGGGTAGGGAAGCTGTACCCATTCGTCCGGACGCAGCTCGTAATATCCGCCGTAGGTCTTTTCGGTTGTCTGACCCTCTGCGGTGCGGTAAATAATTTTAGATTCACCGTCCCAAGATATTCCCGTTTCGGGGTCTGCGTCCCTAACATATTTTTTCCCGCCGCTGTTTTCCGGCTGTAAAACAGGCTCGGTATATACCGTTTCTGCTTTTTCCTCTGCTTTTTTAAGGATTTTATCCGCCTCGGTTTCGTCGGGCTTTAAGCCCTTACCGGTATCCTCAATTTCAGTCTTTGTGCTTTCTGTTTTGCTGTCACTTGTGGGAATTTCAGCAGATATTTTTATCTCCGAATTATCCCCGCTGCTTACTGTCTCCTTTTTGCCCGGTTTCCTTGCAGCAGCATATATAATGCCTGCAATACACCCCGCACAAAGCAAACAGCTTAAAATTATTAAAAAAATTTTTTTAGATTTCAAATTCAATCCTCCCTAAACTTAAAATTAAATACTCCGGTTATTCTAACCGGCACATTTGTATACACTGCGGTTATATTTCCAAACCTTACAGGCGCTTTAAGCGTATAGCTGACGGTATAATTCAGTCTTTCAGTCTCGCGAAATTCTATTTTTAAATCCTTTATCTCATAGTTTCCCTGAGCGCCCGTATATTCGCTTAAAATGCTTTCAAAGCTTTCCTCGTCAAGCGTTTCGGCAAACTCCGAATAATTCTTTACGCCGTTATATATTTCTATGGATTTATGCGTTACAAACCCATCAAGCGCCTGACGGACATCTCTTTTAGATTGATTTACCGCCGTTACTGCCGAGATAAATGAAATTGTTACCGACAGCACCATACAAACACAAACCGTTATTATACAGGCGGGGATATATCCGTCAGCTCGTGTACTTTTAAAACATTTATAATCTTCCGAACCGCGGCGAAAATTAAAAAAGCGGTAAGACATAAAAAAATTCATTTACTGTACCTCTCAGAAATTCCGAAGCGCTTAACGCTTACCGTAATCGGTATTTTAAACGCCCCAGCGCCCTTAACATCCATTCCGGCGGATACCTCTACCCACATACTGTCGCCTAACTGCACAGTCTCGTCTGTCGCGTCAAAAAATTCGTCCGCGCCGTAGTCTATATCGTAGTAAAGATATTCGTCACAATGTTTAGCGTCGCACGCCCAGAATTCATCGGTAAACCCGCCCGAATAACAGGCGGTGGTTATAAGGTCGTCGGCGGTCTGCCCTAAAGATATACGGAGCATTATAAGCTCAAAAATGTTAAGAAGTATAACGGCGAGGGTTATAAGGACAAGCGCCGAAATACATACCTCAACATATCCGTCTCCTTTTATATTTTTTATTCTTTTAAGCATTTTCTAACCCCCGAATAATGAAGATAAACTTGACCCAATCTGACAAACTATAACTGTCATATATATAAGCATAAAGCAGACAAGCAGCGCGACCGACAGCTTTTTAACCCTTTTAGGCGCTTTCTTCGCCTTTTCCTTCAGCTTTTCACGGCGGACGTCGGATAATTTCAGCGTGAGGGATGAAAAATACATCCGCATATCGTCGCCGCGGATAACCCCTAAAAGCCCTCTGCATATATCCGACATCATAGGGCTGCCGACTCTTGCTTCAAGCCTTGTTACCGCCGTTTCATAACCGCCCGACCGCATATCCGCCGCCGTTATTTTAAGCTCGTCGGCAAGCTCCTTTTCGGTATTTGCGGAATAGCTTTCAATAATGTATAAAACATCTCTTGAATGCTTTAAGGTCTTTTCGGCGGCGTTTGCAAGCCCCGGCAGAGCGTACTCTATCTTTTCTCTGCGCTTTTTTAATTTCTTTGTAAGCCTTCGGCTCTCCCCTGTATATGTAACAACTGCCGCTATTAAAAAAACGGGGCACAAAAGCGGGAAGATAAAAGCGAACGGAACGGCAAATACCGCTGTAACCCCTGCCTTTACAATCGCGTTTGCCCTAAACTGCTCGGGTGTTAAAGGTATATCTGCGCTTGCAAGGTCGTTAGCAAGCGAAATCCTTTTATATTCGTTTATCTTAATATGCTCGGATAATTTTAACGACAACCCCGACAGCCACAGCTCGGCGGCAGACTCCTTTTTGCTCCGTTTTTTCAGAAGACTTTTAACCGCCCTTGAGGTTTTAATATACGGTATTTTAAAAATATCCAGCGCTATAAAGGTAAGCCCGATTGACAAAAGTGTGAAAAATATAATCCTTAAAATCATCTAATCCCTCACTTCCACAGGCTTGGTATATTTTTTCATCAGAATAAAGGTGACTAGAATTACCGCGCCGCAAATGCCCGTTACCGCCTTGCCGGGCGTGGTATATATAAGGGTATTAAACCAATCCCGGTTTAATAGGTACAAAAGCGGAATATTTCCGACCACCAAAAGCACCATCATAAGGTATTCGTTTTTAGCGTCCCTTAAAATGCCGGAAAGCTCGGTGTTAATCCGCCGTACATCCGAAAGTCTTGCGACAATAGGCAAAAGCGTGTCTTTAAGCGTTCGGTCATCCTGACATCTTACAAGCGCTAAAACCCATTCCTTAAAAATCCCGTCCTGCGTTTTGTCCGACATATTTATAAGGGCGGACTTTATATCCGGCGATACAGTCTCGGTTTCGGTTAAAAATTCCTCAAATACCGAGTAAAGCGGCGGTTTAATATATTTAAGGTTTTCTTTTACCGAGGAAATAATATCCTCGCTCCTTAAATATGAATTGGTGACCGCCGAAAGTGTGGTTTCCATTTCATCGGCAAGCTGCTTTTCATAGGTGGAAATAATTGACGAAAGATACAGAAACGGCGCGGCACCGCAGGCAATGCAAAATACCGGCAGCAGGAAAATATTGTTCAGCATTACCGCCGCGGCAGCACCCAAAAACATAAGCGCAACCGCCGCCGTAACGGATACCGAAAAGCTTTTTGTTTTGCCGGTGGCTTTTAATGCACTTTTGAGCTTTATAAGCCTTGAATACATTGTGGGTTTACTGCCGCCCCGCAGCGCCGCCGACCTTGCCGCTATTGTGCTTTTAGGCTTTAACACCCTTAAAAGACCGTCGGTTATGCTGTCGGGAGTAAGCTCAAATACAAGGCATATACCTATTACAGACATAAGCGCAGATAAAAATTTAAAAATCATTTTTCATTCCCCCTTTTAATCCGCTTGACTAATTGCGGATATTGGTTTAAAATAAATATAGAATAAATTACGGTAGGTGTTTTAATTGCCGACTTTATCAATGTTCTACGGTATTCTTGTTAAAATGAACTGGAAAGATTTTGGCCGCCACAGTTCTCCCCACATTCATGTGTTTTACGGAGACCACGAAGCTGTTTTCGGTCTTGACGGAGAAATAATCTCCGGAGATTTTCCGAAAAAGCAAGCGGCATTTGTTAAGGCCTGGTGTCTGCTCCACGAGGACGATTTAAAAGCCAACTGGAAGCTCGCCTCAAACGGAGAAGAAACCTTTCGTATTGATCCTTTACGCTGAAACGGAGGTAATACTATGTCAGAAATCATCAAGGGCGCGCCGTTAGGTCCGCGCGTTGTAAGTGCTGTTCCCTGCGACGGGTATACGCTTTTGCTCACCTTTAACAACGGAGAAAAAAGAAAATTTGACGCTAAAGTGCTGCTGGATATTCCGGTATTTTCACCGCTTAAAAACCCCGATTTTTTCAATTCCGTAAATGTTGAGTTCGGAACGGTAGTATGGCCGAATGACATTGACTACTGCCCCGACACACTTTATATGCAAAGTGTGCCGATAGCCTGAACACGTTTCTGAAAGCCTTGCTTATGCAGGGCTTTTTTATTTGTAATCCGCCCCTCTCGTTTCAAATTTCCTTAATACATCCGCCGGTGCGCCGTACTGCAAAAGCCGTTTTTTAAGGCTGTCGCTCATAATCTCCGGCTGCTCAAAATGCCCCTTTATTATGTATTTTCCGTTTTTCACGGTATTCTCGGTTATACTGTACCGAAATAATGTATGGTACTGTCTGTTTCCGTCACCCGACACTATACACTCGGATATATCCATTATCTTTCGGTTGCTGTCTTCTAATCTATGGGCGAACACCACCAGCGGAAACGCCTGCGCCGCTTGAGATAAAGAAGTCTCGAATTTAATAGGGAACTTCTTTTGGCACAAAAGTGCCAGTCTTGTATGCGCCGCGTCCGCCGCCAATGCGTGAATGGTGGAAACCACGGTGTGCCCCGTAAGGCTCGCCTCGACTGCCGAATACGCCTCGCTGTCGCGTATTTCTCCCACTACCACAATATCCGGGTCAAAGCGAAGGGACGCCACAACCAGATCCTCCTGCGCAATATTCA
The DNA here is from genome assembly GCA_900549055.1 of uncultured Oscillospiraceae bacterium. GTDB lineage: Bacteria > Bacillota > Clostridia > Oscillospirales > Acutalibacteraceae > UBA737. The sequence continues at coordinate 3,698 of URNB01000008.1, read as the reverse complement.
GCCCCTCATCGTCCGACGGGCGGGAAAGCGTATGCACAACATTATTTACCACCTTGCCGTCCTTTCGCTTTACTAAAGATAATTCCCTTGAACCCGATTCAATGGTAAAAATCCTTTTGCCGTCGGGTACGGTGTCAAGCAGCGCATTTAAAAGCGTTGTTTTGCCTGATGAGGTAGCCCCCGCCACAAGAAATGAAACGCCGTAGCGCAGACACATACAAAGAAAATCCACCATCTTATTTGTCGCCGTTCCGACGGAGACTATTTTTCCGGTAGTAATATCTGAATTGTGTAAAAGTCTTATTGACGCGGCTATCCCTCTGTCCTCATCGACAACAGGGCTTTTAACAGCCGTTATTCGGGTATTACCGGGCAGATGTCCCTGGGCTATGGGGGATGCGTTGTCTATTATCATGCCGGAATGGTGCAGCAGCCGCTTTATAATGTCCTCGGCGTGCCGCGGGCTTAAAAAATGCTCGTCTGCTTTTTCCGTTATGCCGTTTCGGTAGGTGACGGCTATATCGTCCCAGCCGTTTATATTCACTTCCTCTATATCTTTTCTGCCGAGGTATTTGGTAAGGACGGAATACTCCGCCATTTCGGAATACAGCCTGTCCGTCAGCTCTTTAAGCTCCGTTTCATCGGTATACCCGCTTTGCCTTAAATACTGCTCTGTATATGCCCGCAGCTGCTCCTTTTTGTTGCCGTTTACCGCGCCCGAATATACAGCGGATATATGCCGCTGGGTACTTTGCAGCAGCTCCGAAAATTCCTGACTGTTCACAGCACCGCCCCCGCAATGCCGCGGCACACAGCGCTGAATTTTTGGTCGGGTATTTTGTGGGTCAGCTCTCCGGTTATATACTGCTGCTTTAAATACATACTGTACGGCAGTATATATTTAGCGTTAGCAAACCCCGCTTTCACTTCGCCTACGGGCAAATACAGGTCTTTATCCGTTATATTTATTACGCCTATACTTTTGCCCTTGATCTGCTCATATGTCTTTTCAAAAGAAGCGTAATATGCCGCCGAGCGGATATCCGGCGTTACTAACTGCACGGCTTTATCTGCCGCCGCCATACCGTAAACGGACAGCGGGTCGTCAAGCGATGATGTGCAATCCAAAAACACATAGTCCGCAAGGGATTTGCACACCTCAAAAAACTCTGCGGTTTTATCCTTGGTAGGTCTTGAATAGGTATATCTGTTCTCTCCCGCCTTATATCCCAAAAAACCGAAATTATCCGCTTTCGGCAGCGGCACGGTATGCCGCAAAACATTTTCTTTTGTAATGCTTGTATGCTCCAGCGCCTCACCGAGCGAGTATAATTGCTTTTCGCTTGCGTTCGGGAAAACCAATCCCATAAAGGGCGTTACGGTGTCGGCGGAAATATATATTACGCTGCCCTTAAAGTGGTAATATATTTCCTGCGCTATTTTAATTCCCGCTGCGGTCTTTCCGCTTTGGGGCGGACCGCAAAGAAGTGTTAATTTACTCATTCTTTTATTTCCCTCCGAAATATTTTTCCTGCGCCTCTAAAAAGACATTGGCGTTTTCTGCTTTACCTCTGTAAGCTAAAGAAACCTGTATATTACCGCTGTTTTCATATTCGGCAATAAGCCTTGCCTGCGCCGAATTGCAAAGCACGGTCACGGCAGCGGCGGTCGGCTTTACTCCGTTTTCGTTTGCCTTGGCTTTATCTGCGTCGGTGCCGTCGCCTGTTGTGGTGGTTATGACCTTTAGGTATTTAAGCCCCGGCGGTATTTTGGTTTCGCCGTTTTTGTCGGTAATAAGCAGGGTTATAATGTCCCCGGCGGTTATCTTGCCCGAAAGCCCCGCCGCAAGGCTTTTGACCGTAAAGCTGACGGCGCTTTTATCTCCGTCAAGGCTTGCGAACGCTTCCTTTACACTATTGCCCGTACCCGACAGCTTTTCTTTTTTAAGATAATCCCCCGCGTACAGATCGGATAAAGCGTACTTCCCCTTTATATCCTTTAAATTCAGAATTACTCCGCTTGGCACGGTGGACTTTTTCACCTTTACGCTTTCGGTACAGTCTGCCGTTATTTCCTCGCCCTGTCTTACATCCCGTGAAAGTCTTATAACCGTCATATCTCCGCCCAAAAGTCTGTTTATTAAGGGCGAAAAGCCGAATGTAATTAAAAGGCTTAAAAATATGCAGACAATACCTAAAATTGTTCTGTTTTTCATTTCTATGATTTGCCTCCTCTTTTGTGTCTTGCCGCTTACTGCTTATGCTATAAAATATGCCGTCATAAATGCCGGCGCTAAATACGGCAGCAGCGGAAAGCTCTTTTGTTTTCTAAGCTTGTTTATTACCACTGCAGCAAGCAAGCCTAATACCAATGCCGCGGCGGTATTAAAGAATCCTAACACAAGGGATACCGCGCCTGCAAATTTGACATCTCCGCCGCCTATCCCGTTTTTGGTTACGGCGGAAGATATTAAAAGTATTAAAACAATCCCGGCAAAGGCAATTAAGGATAAAAACAACTCTTTCGGCTCTTTACCCATAATCCCGGTTATACCGAGCGTCACGGATAAAAAGTCGGCACACTCGCGTGTTTTAATATCCTCATACGCCGCGTACAGCATGATAATACACATCACACCCCCACGCGCCGCCTTTGCCGACGCTCCGAAAAAACAGAGCAGCGCCGCCATTGTTATTAACGCCGTTACCGTGAAAACAACCGCGGTTTTCTTTTTATTTCCGCCGAAGCTTTCAGCCGCGCTTTTGCCGGTTATATATCCCGCAAGGGCAGTAATACCGAGCAGCAGAATTGCCGTTATTACAAACCCCGCGGTACTGTATTCAGTTCCGGTAAATTTCTCGATTACCGGAAGCATATTTTCTCTCAAATATATACCCTCCTTTCGGCGGAGCTTTTACGCTCCGCCTATGGATTCTGATTTTTATGCCGTCTATGCCGTATACGCGAACATACTGTTCACCTTTTCGGTGACCTTCGGCATAACGGTGCCGTTTAGCAGTGCGTAAAGCAGAGTCAGCACCAGTGCGCCGAGGACTACGGCTATAAGGATCTTAACGCCCGTATCCACATAGCCCTCGGCTTTTCTTGTCTGTAATGCGCATTTAGCGCCTATTGCTAAATTGTTTGCTCCTCTGCGGAGCTTATCTAAAAACTTTTTCATCGTAATCTTCTCCCTCGTTTTAATATTCATCAGGTGGTGGCTCCGCTGTAATTAAACAGCTCCGAAACCTTTGTAGTCACGGTTCCCATAACGGTTGTTTTGAGAAGTGCGTAGAGTAGCGTCAGCACCAGCGCTCCCAAAACCACCGCAATTAAAATCTTTACGCCGGTATCTACATAGCCCTCTGCCTTGCGGTTTTTAAGGGCGACGCTCGTGGCTATAACGGCGTTATCTGCCTTGCGGGTCAATTTTTTAAAGAATTTCTTAAACATTTGAATTAGCTCCTTTTTTATTAAAATGATTTGTAGTTTTCTGCGGACGGCTTGGCGTTCCGCTTTGCCGGTCCCACCGGCTTTATTGATACATCGGACTCACCTCCCCGTATTTAATTTTTATGGAAATGCAAAAAGCCCCGGCTTTTCCGTTTGGAAAAACCGAGGCTTGGATTTAAAAATATTTAACCGCAAATTGCAATAGCAAGTTGAAACAAAATTAAAATAGCAGTGACTTTATGGTA
>URNB01000007.1 GCA_900549055.1 uncultured Oscillospiraceae bacterium | reverse complement strand
AAGGTACTTTTGAATTGTTCAGCAGGCATTATATAAACGGAAAATGCTATCTTGACCGTAAAGCTCGTTTCGCATATAAAATCCCGTGTAAGCTTCTTTAAAACCGAAGCCCGCACGGGATTTTTTGTACTTTTATATTTTTATTATTATCGGCATTATTCCGTTTTCTTCAATATCTATAACGGCATAGCTTTTGCTGCCGTCGCGCGGCTCTGCGCAGGAGCCGGGATTCACAACATACAGTCCGTCCTCATATAATACCTTTGAAGCATGAGTGTGCCCGTAAAGCGCAATATCGCAGCCTGCGGCGCGGGCGGCGGAAACAAGCCTTTCCGTTCCGTATTTAACGCCCAAAGTATGCCCGTGGGTAAAAAATATCCCGTGCCCTGCTATATTCGCTATGTCGGAAGAGGGGTATGAAGAAAAAATATCGCAGTTTCCGCTCACAATATGAAAGGTCTTATCGGGATAGAGCCTTATAAGATCCTCGATATCTCCCGTCACATCCCCCAAAAAGAAAATATGGCGGGCGCTTTGCTGCGCGTCAAGAATCCTTCTTATATTCCCGCTTCTTCTGTGCGAGTCCGAAATAACGACAATTCTCATTACAACACCTATTCTACAAAATTGTTTTTTTACATAATATATTAAAGGGGGGTTGAGCTTATGAACAACAACGATATAAACAAGCAAAGGCTTATTGACGCGCTGCTTTCCTCGTCCGGCGGAAAATTGAGCCGCGACAGTATAAACCGCGCCGCCGACAGCAAGGACGCTTCGGCGCTTATAAACAGTCTGTCGCCCGAGGACAGGGAAAAACTGAATAAAGTAATGTCCGATAAGGAGAGCATGGAAAGGCTGCTTAAAAGCCCGCAGGCGCAGCTGATATTAAAATCGGTATTAAAGGGCGGAAAAAACGATGGACGAACTGGGCGATAAGCTCTCTGCGATACTGAACGACCCCGACAGCATGGAGCGGGTCAGGCAAATGGCGCAGAGCATTTTGGGAGGAGAGGATGGCGGTGCGGCTCCGCAGAATACTGCCGAGCCCGCCGCTCCCGCCTATGACGATATAAATATAAAACAGATAGTCTCGCTTTTTTCAAAAATGAAAAATACGTCGGACGATTCGCGCGTTCAGCTGATTTACGCTTTGCGCCCGCATTTAAGCGCGGAGAGACAGGCAAGGGCGGATACCGCAATCAGGCTGCTGAAATTGCTCGATATGCTGCCGTTTATAAAGGAAAGCGGGATTTTGAAGGGGATCTTATGAGCGACAACGATTTTATGCGCCGACAGCAGGACGCAGTTGAAAGAATGCGGGAAATGAGCCGCCAAGCAGTCGAAAGCTCTGCGCAGCCCATGCCGCCGACGCCGCCCTTTGTAAGGCTGCAAAGCAGGGGGAATCAGGCACAAAGCCAAGGCTCCTCCGCTTCACGGCAGGAAGCCGTGCAAGCCCGCCCGCAGACATCCCCTGCGCCGAACGAAGAAAATCCTCTGCCCCCCGCCCGTAAAGGCGGGCTTTCGTCGCTGCCCTTTTTGGATATGCTGAATATTGACGGCGATCTTCCGCTGATTATAGGTCTGCTGCTCATTCTTTTCAGCGAAAAGGCAGATAAAAAACTGCTTTTTGCACTGATTTATATTCTTTTGTAGCACTTGAATTGTGGGAAATTTTAGGAATATTTTCTTGCAATTTTTGCATTATGTCAACTTGGACAACCTTAAAAGTTCTTCTACTTATCCACCGTGATATCCACAGTTACGCACCGTTTCAAACGGAAAATTAAGCTTTTCGGGACATTTTCGGTGGATAAGTGTGTTTATAAGTGGGATAAATGTTTATTCATAATAAAATGAATAAAAAAATTATGTAAAGCATTCGTCAAAATTCGACTTATACATTTTCACTTTCTTTTCATGGCGCGCAGTATCTTTTTATCCTCATCCGATATTCGGCGCGATTCCAGCATTTTTTGAATCGATTTGTTATAAGTCCAATCATCAAATTCGCAGTCTTCAAGAAAACGGTAGGTTTTATCGCGGTATTTTGCCATAGCCGTGGCGGTGCACCAGGCAGCCGCCATTTTATAGTAATAGTCATCATTATGCGCAGAGCGCAAAGCCGCGAACACACGGTCGATATATTCATCGTTCAAATAATGCGACATCATGGTAACAACCGCTATACGCATATAATAGGTCCTGCCCGAGTCAAGATAATCCGTGAGCCGATCCCAAACCTGCTCGGGATACCGTCGGCATTGTTTAAAGGACTGGCACAGTATATCGCAGGTCGACCAGTTATCGACATGATAAGCGGCATTATCAAAGTATTTTATAAGGGCGTTTATATCCGCCCTTGTTTTACCGAGTACATAAGCGTATAAAAAGCACATTTCCATGCTTGAAAAATCGCATTCGCGAAGAAATTCATCGCCCCTGCCCCTCTTGACGATTTCCGCCGCCGCAGCCCTTAAGGCAGGCAAGCGCACGCCGATAAGCGGAAGAGAGGTCTCGGGAATAAGCTTCTTTGAAAAATCGCGATAGTCCGCCTCCGCCATCGCATTCAGCTTATTTTTTATATCATTAATCATTTTTTCACTTCCCGAAATTCAAAAAAGGCTGTTTTTAAGCAGCCTTTTAATTATTCCAATATATAGATCTCAACATTGCGAACGCCGAAGGATATGCAGGCGCTGCGGGTGGACATAAACAGATCAACCCCTGTCGGGTGGTTGCTTACAAATCCGCCGGTATCGGCTGCTACGGCATAGCCGTAAATAAAGCTGCCGTCCGCCGTTCTTATATACATTTTTGTGCCGTAGGGTATTACCTTCGGATTTACCGCTATATAGCCCGGCTGCGGAGCAACGCCTGTAGCGCAGTTATGACCGGTATAGGTATACGCTGTGGCGCGGGATACCATTTTGGACTTATATTTGAGCGGTACGCCATTTTTATCAAATTCTATATTAAGAGTCGGGGTAAGGGTCGAAACGCCCTTGAAGGACGAATTATCGGCCGCAGCGGTGCTTTTTGCCGCCGCTTTCCTTGTGCCGATGATTTTTTTGCCGTTTACGGCGCTTTTAACCACTTCTTCACCGGTCACGGTGCGTCCCGAGGATACGCCGTTCACTATTTTTTCGGTATAGCTTATGCGCTTTTCGCCGTCCGTACCCGCCTCTACCGTTTCGCTGCCGGAAGTCTTGTCCGCAGAATAAACGGTTTCGAGAGTGTGAGGTATGACCTCGGTATAGCTGCCGTCAACATATTCAATATCCGTGTAATCAATATAAGCCGTGTCGGTAATCTCGGCATCCGCCGCAGGCTCTATAAAATCGTCTTCGTCGGGAGCAAAGCCCGCCGCAATAAGTGCTTCATGAACAGTGCCGCCGGTAAACTCGATTTCAAGCGTGTTTTCCCCCGCCGTTATAAATACAGGGAACGAATAAGCAATCTCAACCGTGGTAAGATGATTTTCCACCTTGGTGTTCATTATTTTATAATGCTCGGATTTCAGTTTGAGACCGGAAAGAATATTTGCAACATTCGCACTCACAGAACGCACTGTGTAGGTTTTTTCGCCATCGAACACCTTTACGGTATTGAGTGAAAAGCCGAGTAAAGTAACAACCGCTATGGTGACGGCGGTCATAGCCGCTATGCACCTTACACGGGTTCGCTTTATGAACTCCGCGTCAGACAGACGGTACTTTATTTTTTCTAACATCAAATGACTCCTTTGAAACAAATCTCGCAAGCCGAGGCATATTATAAGCCTTTGTGCTGACAATGTCAAAGTCGCAAAAAGCAGTGTTTTTGTTTAAAATGACGGTTAAAAAGTGGTTACAAAAAGGTTACAAGGCTGTAACTTTTTGCGTTGGGACTGTAAATCTCCATTTTTTGACATTTAACTTGTGCAATCCTACAAAATTGCATAAAGTGGCGGGTCATATAGCCTGTATGATTCTATTTTACACCAAAAGTGGGGGATTTATTCATTAATTCCTTAAAAAACCACAATATAAAGAAAAAACAAGAAAATTTAAATTTTTGTTAATTCGTCTTTGGGGAATTGATTTTTCGGTCGAATAATGTTATAATATTCAAAAACCAAAAGGAGGTTGTTTAAATGAAATGTGCATGGGGTAAGCTCGGATTGTTTGCCGGAGGACTTCTTTTCGGAACGGCCGGCCTTAAAATTTTGAGCAGTAAAGAGGCTAAAAAAGCCTATACATATACCACCGCAGCGGCACTGCGTGCCAAGGAAGAGGTTATGACTGTTGTAACCGCCGTTAAAGAAAATGCGGGCGACATTCTTGCCGACGCCAAGGTTCTCAATGAAAACCGCGCTGCCGAAAAGGAAGCGGAGGTTATTGAGGATACCGCAGCGGAAGAAACCGAAGAATAAGCTTCAGCCGAGAGCAGTTCTCTCGTTCGGTCTCGTATATACTTCTCGGCTCCCTTCATCCGAAGGGAGCCTGATTTTTATTTGGAGATGCTGATTTATGAAATGCTTGGTACTGCACGAATCGCAGGGCAGACTGCGCGTGCATTTATGTATAAACAGAATGTCCCTTCATTCTGCGGACATTCTTGAATATTATCTGCGTGGGGTTGCGGGCGTTACCGGCGTTGCGGTTTATGACCGCACCTGTGACGCCGTGGTTGCATATAACGGCTCGCGCTCGGATATTATAAAGGCGTTTGCCGCCTTTTCCTTTGAAAAAGCCGAAGCGGTCGTAGCGCTGCCGGAGCAGACCGGCAGAAGCCTTAACCGCGAGTTTGAAGATAAGCTTGTGTTCACATTTATAAGGCGTTTTTTCTCAAAGCTTTTCCTGCCGCTGCCGCTGCGCTCTGCCATTGCGGTCTATCATTCCCTACATTATATAAAGACGGGGTTGAGAGCCTTCCTGAAGGGCAGGCTTTCGGTGTCGGTGCTTGACGCAACCGCAGTTACGGTTTCGCTTTTGCGGCGTGATTTTGATACCGCCTCATCCGTTATGTTTATGTTAAGGCTCGGCGAGCTGCTTGAGGAATGGACGCATAAAAAGTCCGTTTCAGACCTTGCGGGCGCCATGTCTCTTAATGTCGAAAAGGTTTGGCTTAAAACCGACGAGCAGGAGATTTTGGTTTCGATAAACGACATTTCGGAGGGCGATAAAATAATCGTCCGCACGGGAAACCTTATCCCGCTTGACGGCAAGGTGGTCTCGGGCGACGCCATGGTCAACCAGGCTTCAATGACGGGCGAGTCGCTGCCTGTTAAAAAAAGTGCGGGCAGCTATGCATACGCCGGAACGGTTGTTGAAGAGGGCGAATGCGTGATTGCCGTTGAAAAGGCGGCGGGCGGCGGACGGTACGACCGCATAGTCCGAATGATCGAGGAATCCGAAAAGCTCAAATCCACCGCAGAAAACAAGGCTTCGCATTTAGCGGACAGATTAGTCCCCTACACCCTCGGCGGCACGGCGCTTACATATTTATTGACGCGCAACGCGGTTAAAGCGCTTTCGGTGCTTATGGTAGATTTTTCCTGCGCTTTAAAGCTTTCAATGCCAATTGCCGTAATATCAGCAATGCGCGAAAGCGCAAAATACAATGTTTCGGTAAAGGGCGGTCGCTTTTTGGAGGCGGTTGCAAAGGCGGATATCGTTGTTTTCGATAAAACAGGTACGCTGACCCTTGCGACTCCCCGTGTGGCGAAAATTGTAACCTTCGGCGGCAGAGCCGAAAACGATATGCTGCGTCTTGCCGCCTGCCTTGAGGAGCATTACCCGCATTCGCTTGCAAACGCCGTTGTGGAGGAGGCTGCAAGGCGCGGGCTTAACCATGAGGAATACCATTCAAGCGTCGAATATGTTGTGGCTCACGGCATTTCAAGCACGGTTGAGGGCAGAAATGTGGTTATAGGCAGCTATCATTTCGTATTTGAGGACGAGGGCTGCACCGTGCCCGATGACGAAAAGGATAAATTCGATAATATTTCCGATGAGTATTCTCATCTTTATCTTGCCGTTTCGGGCGTTTTAAGGGCGGTAATATGCATTTCCGACCCGCTGCGTCCCGAAGCTCACTCTGCGGTTGCCGCACTGCATAAGGCGGGTATTAAAAAGGTCGTCATGATGACGGGTGACAATGAAAAAACCGCCGCCGCTGTTGCACGCGCCGTGGGTGTGGACGAATACCGCGCAGAGGTGCTGCCCGAGGATAAGGCGGAATTCATACGCCGTGAGAAGGCGGCGGGACATACCGTTATTATGATAGGCGACGGTGTTAACGATACTCCCGCACTGTCGGAAGCGGATGTGGGAATAGCGATAAATACCGGCGCTGCAATCGCAAAGGAAATTTCGGATATAACCGTTTCCTCGGAGGATTTGTTTAAGCTTGTGACCTTAAGGGAAATTTCTTCGGCGCTTATGGAGCGCATAAACAGAAACTACCGCTTTATAGTCAGCTTTAATTTCTTACTTATCGTCTGCGGCGTTACGGGTGTAATTCAGCCGACGACCTCCGCACTGCTTCACAATATGTCGACCCTCGGCATAAGCATAAAAAGCATGACAGACCTGCTGCCTGAAGAAAAAAACAATTCGGAGTTTGGAATTGTTAAAGGCCCGGCTTCGACGCAGGCATAAAATCATTAATAAATTAAAGTCATTTAAAAATTCCCGACGCTATTCGGAACAGCGTCGGGAATTTTTTGTATTTATATATTCGGTGTAACGCAAGTTTAAGCGCGCTTTTTACGCCGCTTTATAAGGCAGAACAGCACAACCGCGCCGCACACGAGAACAAAGCCCGCAACCGAGAGCACTATCGGCAGCACGATGTTTGTTTGAGCCGCCGCAGGCTTCTTCTTTTTCTTTTTAATAACCTTTGTTATTGTAACGGTCTCCTCTTCTCCGTCGCCGCCGTCGGTGTTTTTGATTTCCTCGCCGCGGCTTTCGTTCGGCACGTCAATCGGAACATCAACATATTCGGTAACCGTTTCATCCTCATAGCGGGTTATGCTCGGCACGAATTTATTATCGTATTTATATTCCTTACCTGTCCAGCCGCCGCGGTTCATATCGGTCTTATAATTCTCGATAAGCGGTATTATCCTTGAAATATCAACGCCGACCCTTTCACCGCTCTTCATAATTGCGGTCACCCTTGCGGTAAGTGAGCCCGCGCCGTCCTTTGACGGATCGGTAACCGAAAGCTCCGTTACCTCAACCTTGCTTACAAACTCATCGGAAAGCGCAGAAGAGAAATATTTCTCTATATCCTCCGCCTTTATATCCGAATAAACCGGAACTCTTTCGGAATAAAGCATCATATTGACCTTCAGCTCGTTTTCGGAGAGTCCAAGTGTTGAATACGAGTATTTATTTGTATCCGAAGCGTAGCCGCTGTTTATAAGCTTTTCGGTTGACGAGCCGGGCAGGTAATTAACCTTTACCTGTATCCAGCTTAGGTCTGAATTCCAGAAATCGTGCCTTTCGGCATATTCCGCATTTTTGCTTAATACGGTAATCGTTCGCGGAATATAAACGCCGGGGCTTGTTGCTATTTTCTTTTGAAGAATCGGGTCAAGCTCATCGCAAAGCTCCTGTGAAATGGCGTTGCCCTGCGTTCTGACGCCCTCAACAAGATATTTAAGGGTCTTAAGCGGCCACGCAAACGCCTCGTTTGCAATGCTTTCAACGCCGGCGGGTATAATTATATCGCGCAAAGCGGACAAATGGAAGCTGCCCTTATCTATAGTCTTCAAAGCGTTCGGAAGATGCAGATCGGTAAGCAGCAGGGTTTCAAAAAGCGCTTCCTCGTTAAGATTTTCAAGATTTTCCGAAAGCCGCAGATTTTTAAGCTTATAGCACTTCCAGAACGAATGCTTGCCCTCCGCCTTCACGACATTATCACCCATGATAATTACTTCTATATTGCTGCTGAACGGAACGCCGAACTGGTCGGGCAGAACCTTTAAGGAATCGGGAAGAATTATGCAGCGAACCTTTGTGAGGTCGGTATCGAGCCACCATGACTGATCGAGATACTCGACGCCCTCGGGAATTATAATCTTTTCCGCAGTGCCGTAATAATCGAGCAGCACCGTGCCGTCGGAGGAAAGCAGGAAGAACTCTCCCTCTGCGCCGGTATCGCCGCGCAGTCCGTCCGTGCCGTCCACGGTCTCGGGATAGAAGGTATCCGCCTTTGCCACAGTCTCAAAGCTGTAGCTGTAAATTTCGGGCTTGATTACGCCGTATATAGAAATATCCTTTGTATCGACCGCAGAGGTAAGCCTTATATCCGCGGTAACATAGCCGTTATAGCCCTCAAACATTACCCCGTCGGTATCCTCGCAGCCGGGAACAGCCCTCAGCTTATACCAGTTGCTTACGGCAGCCTTATATCCTGTATCGGCAAGCTTCTTTTCAAGATAAAGAGAAAACTCCGCCGCGCTGCCGTTATTTGTGAACGGATAGTCCTTTATAAGTGCCTGAACGACCTCGGTGTTTATTTCCTTCGGATATCTGCCGTTCAGCATGTATTTATCATGCTGCGTCTTTAAAAGCTCGGCCGTTTCGTTATCCAGCGCGGTATATTCATCCTCAAGACTGTTCGAGGTCTGGGTCTTTATAAATTCCTCGATGCTGTTGCCCTTTAAAGCGTATATATATGTATACCAAAGATAATCCGGGCCGTTATCCATATCGCAGGAATACCAGAGCCAGCTTGATTTGACCGTCGGGTTTTTGCCGAGGTAGAAAAAGCTTCTGTTTGAAAGATTTGTGCCCACATCGGCAATAAGATCCTCGCGGACATCCTCTTTAACCTGCTCGTTTATGCTTTCATTAAGTGAAGTAACATATTTTTTATGGGTATCGTAGCCGTCGCCCGCAAAATCATCCGCCGTGATGATAAGATCCCTTGCGGCACTGCCGTAAAACGCGCGGTCGGCAACACTTTTGACCGCCGCGGGCAGATAAAGCATTGTGAGCGCCTGTGTGCCGGCAAAGCAGTATTTGGGAATGGCGGTGAATTTTTCCGAAAGACGGACATACCTGAGCGAGGTGCAGTCGCTGAAGGCGCGCTCGCCTATTTCGGTGCAGCCGTCGGGTATGTAAACCGCCATAAGATTCGTAAAGCCGTTCATCGTCCACGGCATTATTTTTTTCATGGTTGACGGATAAACGATTATTTTAACCTTTGTTTTATCACCCTTGTACCACTCGCCGAGGGTCTTGCTGTTTACCTCTTCAACGCCCTCGGGAATTATAAGCTTATCGGCAGAGCCGTTATAGTAATTAAGATACTTGCCCGCGCCTATATTCCAAACCGAGCTGTCCTCCTCGGCAGATGACTTCGTGTAGGTTAGGGTCTTCATTTCGGCGGATAAAACCTCGGTGAATTTTACCGTTCCTACTGTTTTCCCGTCCTTTGTGACCTCGGCGCTTATGTTTACATAGCCGTCGCGCGCAACCGTGATGACTCCGTCCTTATCGCAGCTTCCGTCAACCGGGCGCAGCACCGTGGCGTTAAGCTTTACCTTATAGCCTACCGCCTTTTCATCGGCGAAGCTGTCGGCGTTTACCGCAAACGCGGTGTCGTAGATCCGAAGAAGTCCCTCGCGGGAGGTTTTGTCGCCGTATTTTTTAATATACGCCCTGTAAAGCTCCTCAAGGTGCGAAAGCGCCTCTTCATCGCTTATTTTTCTGATTCCTCTGTATTGCTCGCTTAAAAGCGTTGCGTCGGCCGCTTCAAGCGCGGTATACTCATCCTCAAGACTGTTGGCGGTCTGTGTCTTTATAAACTCCTCGATGCTGTTGCCCTTTAAGGCGTAAATGAGGGTGTACCAGAGGTAATCGGCACCGCTTGCTATATCGCAGGAATACCAAAGCCAGCTTGATTTGACCGTCGGGTTTTTGCCGAGGTAGTAGAAATGCCTGTCGGCAATAAAGCCGCGGTCGTCCTTCAGATCCGCCTCAACATCGGCTTTTATTTCCTCATTGATATTCTCGTTCAGCTGAATTACAAAGTTTTTATGGGTATCATATCCGTCGCCGACGAAATTATCCGCGCAGATAACAATGTCACGCAGCGCGCTGCCGTTAAACGCACGGTCGGCTATGCTTTTTATGCCTGCGGGAATATACATCTGCGTAAGCGCAGGCGTGTTTGCAAAGCAGCTCTTCGGAATTGCCGTAAAGTTTTCCGAAAGGCGGACATATCTCAAGGATGTACATCCGCTGAACGCCGAAGCGCCGAGGTCTGTGCAGCCGTCGGGAATATATACCGCAATAAGATTTGTAAAGTCCTGCAGGGTTTCCGCCAAAACCTTTTTCATGGTTGATGGGAAGATTATGATTTTAACCTTGGTCTTATCGCCCTTATACCAGGTAGAGCGATTGTTCCAGTTGATCTCCTCAACGCCCTCGGGAACGATAAGCTTATCTGCCGAGCCGTTATAATAATTTAAGTATTTGCCCGAGCCTATATTCCAAACAGAGGAAGCCTCCTCGGCTGATGACCTTGTATAGGTAAGTGTCTTGACCCCTGCGGTTATTTTCTGTGCGAACGATACCGTACCTACCGCTTTGGAATTTTTGGTGACCTCGGCGTTTATGTTTACATAACCGTTATGCCCGCGGGTTATTTCTCCGTCCTTATCCTCAGAGCCGTCTATCGGGCGCAGCACCGCGGCATTAAGCTTGACCTCATAGCCGGCGGCTTTTTCCTTTGCAAAGCTGTCGGAGTTGATTTCAAGCGCCGAATCGTATACTCTCAAAAGTCCCTCTCTTGTGGTTTTATCGCCGTACTCCTCAATATAAGCCTTATAAAGCTCTTCAAGATGGCTCACGGCAGCAGCGTCCTCCGCCGAAACCGACGGCGATGCAAAAACGGGAATTGCCTGCGCCGCGATCATCGACAGCATAACGCCTAACGCCAAAGCAATATTGGCATGTCTTTTAATCGTTTCGATTATTTTCATTTCGTAAATCCCCTTCTTTCATGAAATTAAGAGTATGAAGCGGGTGAATTTATTTTTGCTCCCTCATCGTGCCAAAGCTTTTTCACGGTTCCGCCCACCGCACTGTCAAACATACAGTCAAGATAACCCGAATAAGAGCCGAGCCGCCTGTTTTCGTTTTGAATGTATGTATTGCCCCGAAGCACCGGCAGGGTGTTCATCCTGCTCTGTGCGTTTATAAGGTCGTATGTGCTGAGCTCGAAAATATTATTTTCAATAACGAAATTCTCAGCAAAATTAAGGCACGCGCCGTTGCTTTGGATGTGTGCGGTCATATTTTTATCGGGGCGCTGAAGCCCGCCGAAGCCGTAGCCCGCGAAGCGCATTATATTGCCGCTGTAGGTGATGTTTACGCATTTTGAATCCTGACCGAGCCAGTATTCCACAGAGCCCATACCGCAGTATTCCAATATATTTCCGGTAAACTCCATATCCTCCGCGCAGTAATCGCCGTAGCCCTGGTGAGTTATTCCGCTGTCGTATATTTGGTAGGCGATGCAATTTTTCACAACGGAATTTTTGCACCCGCGCATAAACTCGATCGCGTTTCCGTAGCGCACATCGCCGTTTTTGTATTCCGTAAGGAAGCAGCCGCCTATAAAGAAGAACTCGCAGCCCGTTATGCGAACATCGCGCACTTCCGTCGCCCTTATTCCGTGACCGCCGCAAAAGCAGAAGGTCAGATTTTCAATCAGCGTATTTTTGACTGAGTCCATTCTGAAGAGCCACAGATTATGCGCTATCTCGATGCTTTTGAAGGTAAGTACGGGATCGTCCTTCAGCCTGATTACTATGCGGTTGCCGTTTTTGTGATCGCTCCAAAAATCAAATTCCTCAGAGATATCGGCACGGTTTGTTTTTTTTATGCCGACCGCCCTGCCCTTATCGAAGATTATGTTACCCACATCTGCGGGGAAATCCGCGTCCACCGTCCACAGACCGTCAGGGAGCCTGTACCAGCCGTCATTTATATAATCCCTTGCAGAGCCGTATATCCTCGGCTTTTCGCCGCTGCCGTAAGCGCCGTAGTTTACTCCGTCCGCTGCTGTTATGCAGCCCCTGAAAATATCTCCTCTGCGGAAAAGAACGGCAGTACCCGCCTTAAGCTCCCCACGGTTTCTTTCAAGCGTTTCAAGCGAATCCCAAGCGGTTTCGGGTGTTTTTCCGTCATTGTCACGGCTGCCCGATACCGATATATAACGGCATTCTCCCGCATTCTTCACCGTATCGGGAAGCGCGCCTATTTCGCTTTGCAGCCTTTCGGTTTCCGAATCCACCTGCTTATTTGTCGCCTCGGGAATTTTTCTTGAGTTGATTATCTCTGCGGCCGGAACATATAAATCCCTGTTAGTTGCCTTTATATCCGTCATATATCCCCCGTAAAATATCATGCAAAAGCAAGCTTTGCCGAAGCGTCGTTCCAGGTATTTTTAATTATAAGCTCCGAGCTTTTGTTAAAGCGTATATTGGTGTTCTTGCCGTAATAGCCGAGCCATCTGCCGTCCACCTGTATATATGTGTTGCCGTCCAATGTGGGCGGAGTGCCCGCAGCGGACGCCGCATTTACAAGCTGATATGTGCTGAGCTCGAAAATATTATTCCTTATAATAAAGCTTTCGGCGTAATTATAGTTCGAGCCTGTCGGCTTTGCGTTGCTCTGTATTGCGGCGCTCATGTTCTTATCGGGTCGCTGAAGTCCGCCGAAGCCGTAGCCCGCAAAACGCAGCATATTGCCTTCATAAAGCACGCTTTTGATAACCGCGCCCTTTGTGTGCCAATACTCAATAGCGCCCATGCCGCAGAATTCTATAAGATTGTTTTTTGCCGTGAAGTTTTCAACAACGCAGTTGTCGCCCTGATGGGTTATTCCGCTGTCGTATATCTGATATATCCAGTTGTTTTCGAGCAATGTGTTTTTGCTGTTGCTCATAAGCTCGATTCCGTTTCCGTAGCGAACCTTTCCGTCGCCGTAGCCGTCAAGATACGAGCCGCCGACATAGCCTATTTCGCAGTTCCTCACGGTTATGTTCTCGGTGTTTGAGCCGCGCACCGCATGACCGCCGGTATATTTGAAGGTCAGATTTTCGATAGTTATGTTTTTCTGCCCGTCAAAGCGGAAGAGAACGCTGTCCGCACCGATTTCGATGCTTATGAACACCTTGGACGGATCCTCCTCAAAATAGAGGTAAACGCGGTTTTTATCGCTTGTGTCACAGAAAAAGTCGTAATTGCTTTTAAGCTCCGCCCTTGAGGAAACACGGTTGCCCACCGCCTCGCCGTGGTTGAATACGATTATTCCCACATCGCCTGCGAACATTTCCCTGAGTCTCCAAACGTTCTTGCCGTCGCTTGTAAAGACAGCGTCAGCAAAATTGCGTGCAGAGCCGTAAATGCAGGGTCTGTCGCCCGTGCCGTAGGCGCCGTAATATACGCCGCTTGCAAGCTTCATGCTTCCCCTGAAAACTCCGCCGCGCTCAAACAGCACCGCGTCGCCGCTTTTAAGGGAGGCGTTGTGTACCTCTGCTCCCGCGGGGGTAGCCCACGCGGTCTTCGGGCTTTTACCGTCGTTTGAATCATCGCCCTTTTCCGAAACATAGTAGGTAGTTCCGGTGATCTTAACGCCGCTGCCGTTTGAAGAAAGTATTTTTGAACGCATTTCATCCGCCTCGTTATCAAGCGTACCCGTAACCGGGAAGCAAAGCCCCGCCGGGTTTTCATGCCATGAGCGGTCGGTATTCGCGGGAATATTCGGGTTCGGCTTCTTCACGGTTATTTCGGAGGTGACATAGCTTACCGTTTTGCCGCTCCCCGATGAAACGGAGGTTGTGCTCTCGGCAGAGGAGGTATCGGTCGATGAGCTGCCGGTCGATATTATCTCCGATGAGGTCACATCGGTATCGCTCGTTCCGCCCTTGCTATTATCGGTGCTGCCCTTATCCTTTCCGCAGGCGGAAAGCGAAAAAATCAATACTGCCGTTAATAATACCGTCAATATTCTTTTCATATTTCTGTCCTTTCAGCGGCATAATCAGCCGAAATTGCTGACTCTCTTGTTTTCAGCCTCAATAAATTCATCCATTGCGGCGGAATGCGAGTCAAGCGTTGCCTTGACCTGCGCGGAGCCTGCCTTTTTAAGCGCGGTCACAACGCTGCCCGCTCCCGCGGAATAAGCGTAGGTACGGTTTTTAATCGAGCAGGCGTAATCAATAACCTCTTTCGCCTCGCTGCTGCAGTAAACCGAATTCATATCGTAGCTCTTTTTATCAAGCACATAGCGCAGATAGTAAGGAACGAGCGCCGCGTTCTTTGAGCCCTCGGGGATGCCGAAGGCGGTGTATTCGTACATGACCTGATATTTTGAATCGGTCGGCATGGGTACAACGCCCAAGCGGTTTCTGCTCTTTAAAGCCGACTGTCTGTTATCCTTTGCGCGTGCCGAGAAGGGGCCGGACAGGAAGAACAGAGTCTTACCCTGATCGAACGACTGCTCGCTGTGGTTTTCAAGCAGCAAGCCCTTTTCCTGCATCTGCAGTGTGGTCTGCCAGGAGGAGATAGTGCTGTTGAGCTTTGAGCCGTTTACAAATTTTCCGGTGCTCGAATTGTAATTGATTATATAGCCGCCCATTGCACGGACATACGAATCTCCGTACTCAAAGGTTGCGCCGGAATAGCCCGATTTATTTTTGTTTGCGTTTACAAACTGCTCGCACATAGACCAGAATTTTTCCCATGTCCATGCCTTCGGGTTTTTCTTCCAGATTTGATACGGATCCTCCATTTCGGCGTCCTGCAGCGCCTTTTTGTTGTAATAGATGACCGAAACATCCGAAATAGCGCTGTCGTTAAGATTTACGGCGTAGCACTTGCCGTTAAAGGTATAATCCTTCATAAGCTGCGAATCCCACGCGGTGTCGTTAAAATTGTAGCCGCTGTTGGCTATCGGCTGAAGCGCGGTTATCTGCCAGCTGACATTTCCGAGCAGGCGGACAAGATCGGGTGCTTTGCCCGAGCTTATTCTGGCGCTGAGCGTTTCCTGAAAGCCGTCATAGGACACAATCTCGCACTTAACCTTGCAGCCGCTTGCCTTTTCAAACGCCTTTATAGCCTCCCCGTCCATCTGCTTCATCGGGTCGTTCCAATACATATAGGTAAGGGTCTTGCCCTTAAGCTTCGCGGGCATTTGAGCAATAAACTGATCGCGCGAAATGGATGTGGTCTTGCCCGAATTTCCGGAATTGCCCGAGCTCGCAGAGCCTGTGCCGTTTTGAGATGAGCCGCCGCCCGATGAATCCGTTTTTGAATCGGTTGACTGTGTATCCGAGCCCTTCTTGATAGTGGAGGTTGTTACGATCACCTCGGTCGAATACTCATCCGAAATTGCCTCGGACTGACTTTTGCACGCCGCAAGCGGCAAGAGCAATGCCGCCGCCAGCAGCACGCACTGTGAACGGAAGAAGAATGATTTTTTCATGATGATTTTCCTTTCTTTATTTATTAGCCGACTATGCCGACGCTGTCGATACTCTGCATGAATTTGCGCTGGAGAATTATATAAACCGCAACCGGCGGAATTATAAACAAAAGGCACGCGGCGGGCGGAACTCCGAAAATCAAGGAGCTTGCGCCGTTCGCTTCTCCGAAGGTCAGAAAAACCTGATCCTTAATACTGTGCACCACTACCGCAAGTGTCTTGTTATCCAGGTTATACATCATTGCGAGGTAATAATCGTTCCAATGCCATATTACCGAGAATATAAGAACGGTTAGAAATGCGACCCCGGCCGACGGGATGATTATAGTCAAAAAGGTTCTGAGCGGCCCCGAGCCGTCAATATACGCCGCCTCTTCAAGCTCGCGCGGAAGCCCCCCGAAGAACTGCATGTAAATGAAGATGAAAATACCCGATTTCAGCCCCACCCCAAAAAGTGACGGCAGGTAAAAGGTAAACGGCGTTCCGAGAATATTAAGCCTCAGATCCTTACCGGTCAGGCGGTTTAAAAGCCCTAAAATACCTAGGAAATCCAGCTGCTTGAAGTTTATCATGCGCGGCAGCATAAGCATTACATCGGGCAGGAGTATTGTAAGCACCAGCACAAACACAAGCGCCTTTTGAAATCTGAACTTGAATCTCGAAAGCCCGTAGGCGTACACCGCGCAGACGAAAACCTCAATCAAGGCGCTCACCATTTCGTATATTAAGGTATTGGTAAGGGATTTCAAATAATCCATTGCCTTGAATGCGTCGGAAAAATTCTTCATTGTAATATTTTTCGGCACCCACACAACAGAAGGGTCTATATAATCCGCCGTTGTCCGCAGCGCATTGCTCAGCATATAAAACACCGGGTAAAGCAATATGTAGGCAAAGGCTATGAGAAAAACAAACCTGCATACAGAAACCGCCGCATTTTTATAAAACGAGGGCTTTTTTTGTAATTTCACACCGTCACCCCCTAATTCCAGCGCTTCAAAAGCAGCTTATTGTAAAGCAGCATTACAATTCCGATGATTATTCCCACACAGATAAAATATATCCAGAGCTGCGCGGAGGTGGAGTCGTATATAGTATGCCAGCGCATATCCTGCAGCGCCGAATCAACCAGCTCGCTGTTTTCCACAAAAAGCTCCACCATGGTATAGAAGACCACAAGCAGGGTTACTCTGCCGAGCATCGGGAAGGTTATGTACCAAAAGCTTTCCCACGCCGTAGCGCCTTCTACCCTGCCCACCTCGTAAAGCTGGACGGGAACGGTTTGCAGCCCCGCAATATAAAGCACTATCTGCACGCCGCAGCTCCATATGAGGTTAAAGGTGTCCGAAAGGTAGCCCATCAGCAGATTGTTTACATCACTCGGGAAATTAAGCCTTGCAAGCAGTCCCGAAAAATCTATCGGCGTGACATATGCTCCCGCCGACGCACCGTCTCCCAGCGCCGACGATATGGTAGCGGCGCTGCTGCCGCCCCCGCCGTTTAAAACATACATTACAACGCCCGATGAGATTATTACCGGCAAAAAGAATATCGAGCGCATTATCATTCTGCCCTTGAAATTCTGATTAAGAATTATCGCCAATATAAGCGAGAGGGAAACTATTATGGGCAGAGATGTGAAAACACTTGAGAGAGACGCCGCCAATCTGTCGACATAAACCGTATTTTTGAAAAGCAGCCTGTAATAATTTGAAAATCCGACGAACTTCATCTCCGGGCCGCTGCTTCCTACAGTGACAATGCTCAAGGAATATAAAACCGTCGTAATAATCGGAACCGCGACAAATACTATGACCCCGAATACCCAGGGAGCGACGAACGCTATTCCGTAGCGCCGCTTTATTGCCTCTATTCCCTTTCTTTTGTTTTTCATAGTGAAAAAACTCCTTACTGTGCCAAAGAAAAGCTCATTGCGTCAACCGTAACGCCGCCGAGCGTCACGGGATTTTCCGTGCGGTTCACAAAAACCTCCGCCCCCGACGAAAATACCGTTTTACTCACGCCGTCGGCTATAATTTCGTGGCTCACCGGATACTGCTCTGCGGCAACGCGCGAAATTTCGGAAAGCCTTGAAATTATGCCCGTCGCCTTTTCCTTTTGATCCTTAAAAAGCGTACCGTAAAAGCCCGGGAACGAAGAGTTCGCAAGCTCATCGGAATACTCCGAAATAAAGGTAAACGAGGGAAGTACTCCCGCCTCGACGGATTTTAAGATTAAATCCTCCGAATCATCCGCCAAATTCACGGCTTCCGAATAGAGCGCGGTGCTTTCGGCGAATACCAGCGAATAAAACGGAACGGAAACATCAAGATTCAAATAGCCGCCGTTATCCGTCGGGGTATCGTAAACCGTGTCTGCCGCTGCCGCCGCATATCCGTTGGCGCGGCTTCCCGCCGTTTTATGACCGCTTTTATTTATCCTTTCAAATATTTCGCTCACCTGCTTTGCCACAGTGCCCTTGCGGTAATAACGGGCTTCGGCATAATCCGAATATGCCGTGCAGGACAGCGCGGCAAGCGAAATTCCCGATTTGTAATTCTTTGAGTGATCTATAAGCTTATCGGTTATATTATCAAGCGCCGAGCGCTTTAAAAGCCTTATTTTAGCGCCGCTTTCATTCGGGGCCCTGAGCCCTGTGCCGAGAGTATAAAACGCCGCCGCCTGCCTGCCGGGAGTTTTTGCCGTGTCAAAGCTTTTATTCACCCCGCCGCCCGAGCTTTTGAAACGAACCGTTTCGTAATCCACATATAAATCTATTTTGTTATCGTCACAATATTTTTCAAGAGCCGAATATCCTTTTTTACCGCCGAGCCTTTCGGGGAACGAAAAGCCTCCCGCTATTTTACCGGCGTCTACGCCCGTTTGCCCGAAGCCTGTAAGCGTTACCGCAGGCGTTTTCCCGGTTTCGGTCGCAAGCTCCTTTATAATTTCCTCGGCATCGGAAAAATCGGACGCCTTTGTAAGCGTTGTATAAGGAAAGCCCATAAAGAATTTTTTGGACATTGCCCCGCCCAAAATATTTACATGAAATGCCGACTGTGATCTTTCCGTATTCTTTAAAGCGCCGCTGTCTGATAAATATTTCTTATAGCGCGCCGCCATTCCGTTATAGCCGCTGTTATCTCCCGAAAGCGGGTAGAAGCCGACCGTGTAGACCGCGGATTCATCATAGCTCTCCGCAAAAACCTTTTCATCGGTGTAATTGTTGCGCTCGGCTTCGGTCTCATCGCTTCCGCGGAGTACAAGCGAAGAATAAACCGCAGAATAATTGTTTTTAAAGCTTCCCGCCTCGGCGTTTATCCGTGCAAAGCCGTCGCCCTCCTCTATAATCGCGAAGAGTGAGTTTTCACCGTCCGCCGCACCGTAAACAGGTACTGTAAGCGCGGTTTCGTCCGCAGTGTCGTCAAGAATCTTTTCCGACGCGTCTCTGCCGTAGACCTCACCCGTAAAGCTGCGCGAGGTGTTTTGAATTTCTTCATCGGTATACATAAGCGCGCCGCTGCCCGACGGAACAAACAAATATGAATTCTTATTATTGCCGTTCGGCACGGCGCAGAAATACGGAAGCACGGAAATTGAAATTATTTTTGTTTTTCCGCTTTCCTTAATATCCTTAAAGGGTACGGACACCGCAAGCGAGTCCTCCCTTAATTTAAATTCGAGTGAAATATCCGCCTCGGCATCGATAAAGTGAAAGGTCATTTTAATTCCGTCATCAATTTTTTCAACCGAATAATTGCCCTCCCCCATGCAGTCCGAATATGCCTTTGCGGTCTGTATGGATCCGTCCTCCGGAGTATAATACTCAATAAACAGCGGTGAATTGAGGTTTACGCTTGTTCCGCCGCTCAAATAGTAATTATACGGTACGGTTGACCATATATGCCCGCTTTCGTTATTCTTTAAAAGCAGTACGGAACGCTCGCTGTCCCATTCGAGGGTGTAGCTGCCGTTTGAAGCGGCAATACCGCCGTCCGCAACCTGCGTTTCGGGAACGGAATATTCTTTCACCGCGGTCTTTTTGCCGCATCCGGCAAGGCAGAAAATTAAAATCAGCGCAATTCCCGCCCGCATTCGGCGGACAAGCCTTTTATTTAAAGCAGATAACATTTTTTCTCCCCTTTGCCTATCTGTACGCGGTTTCCATGAATACGGTTACCAAAAAGCTCCAAAGCTGTGAAAGCAGCATTCCGAGCATGAATATAATGAAAATTATAAGCAGCATTGCAAAGGCGGTAAGCAGTATCGACCCCAAGAACTTCGGGAACGAAAATTCGTGTATAACCATAAGTCCAACGGTCAGTACTATACCCGTAAGCATTGCCGCTGCGGTTGAAAGTCCCGAAAGCAGCGTGCTTGAGGGTGATGTTATTATGTGCGACAAAAGCGTAAACACAAGGTTGTATATTATCTGCGGCACCGTGGCATATGTCGTCACGATAAATACCTCCTTAAGTCTGCCCTTGCCCTCCATAAGAACGCATACCGCCCAGTTTGCAACCGAAAACAAAATTACCAGCCCCGCCGTTTTCACAAGCTGCAGAGCCGCGCTTGATGTGAGCGGGCTGAACGAGGTGAAACGGAAATCGCTTAACATTTCGGAAATTACCGCCGTGATATAAAACAGCACCGTAAGCGCCGCCGCTATTACAAGCGATCCCATATTCTTATATTTTATGCTGTTAAACGAATCGAACGGATGGGTCACCGTATTAAACAGCAGCCGCACCTTGGCGTTCCTTATTAAAACAATCTTCTTTTTCGAGGCTTCGACCGTGAAGATCACAGCCGCGCCTATAACGGCGACCGCAAGCAAAAATATCCAAACGAAATTTTTATTTATGAATTCGCTTCCGGTTTTACCGAGCGCCTGACTGTAGGTTACAAAGTCATAGCCCGCCTTCGCATATTCGCGCGCCGTTTTGTAATCACCCTCGGCGAAATATGCCTTTGCAAGCCCCCGCATTGCCAGCTGATTTGAGGAATCCTCGCGAATAACGCTCTCCCATTCGCTTTTTGAGCCCTTATAGTCGGCGGAAAGCGTTTTGCTCTGCGCCGACATAAGCGTTCTGCCGTAATCGGTGAGTGAAAATACGGTTACCGAATTATTCTGCGAATCGGCGACCGCCAGCTTATCCCTTCCGTATGCAATCGCCTCGGGAGCCGAAAAAACTCCCGCCTGCATGCCCTTGCCCTTACCTCCGCCGAACGCGGTTATAAGATTGCTCTCGGAATCGTAAACATATATTATCCCGTAGGTGGAATCCAACGCGTAGATATAGCCCCTTTCATCGGTCTGTATTGAAGTGAAATTCTGCACTACGGTTTTATTGTTTCGCTTTTCGGTTGAAGCCTCACCGAAATTATAGCTTCCCGCGTCGGTCTTTGTGCCGTCGGGCTTTGATTTATAAAGAATGTTAACGCCGTTAGGACTCAGCTTCTTTATCTGACCGTTTGAGGAGGCGTTATCGGTCTGCCCGGTGCAGGTATAAACAAAATCCTTTTCATCAATGCTCAAATCAAAAAACCGGTACGGCAGCTTTTTAACCGAATAGGCTCTTTTATCATCATTCTTTGTAAGCGCGTCCCACAAATACGAAAGAGTGGTAAGCGCAGAGCCCTTAACGGTGTTAGCGCCGTAAAAGCCCGAAAATTCACCGCTTGGTGAGAAAAGCAGAGCGCCGTAATAAGCGCCGTCACACAGCACATAAAGCGTCCCCTTGCTGTCCCGCTCAAGCTTTATGGGCGCGAACTTGAAGTCCTCGGGAATCAATCGCGAATCGGGTTTTGTTATTTCCCTTGTTACCCTGCCGCCGCCGTTTATTTCTATTACCCGCTCGTTTTCGGTATCCGCTATGTAAATATCATCGGAGCTCATCGGCAAAATGCCGCGGGCACCGGTTATTTCAAGCGGCTCACCGTCGGCGGAGGTAATTTTATATTCCTTTGAAAGCTTAAAGTCCCCATCAAGGAGAAACAGCCTTCCGTCAGAGGTCAGCAGATAAAAATTACCGTCGTCATCGGTCGCTATGTCGGCAATCTTCTCAATTCCCTCGGGTATTCCCATTCCCCTTATATCGGTCAGCCTTGAAACCGCGTAAACCGCGCGGGAGGAAACCGCCTCCTCTGCCGCAGTGCCGGAATAGCCGTGCGTAAAACTGCCTGTGGGAGCTCTTGCAAGCAAAACAGACTGAACGGAAGAAACAACGGTAAGCAGTGAGATACCGAGCATAAGGAGATATTTAATTTTTTTCAGGTAGCTGCGCTTCACATTTTCACCCTTTCCGAACACGGTTCAACACTATCCCTTCATACCTGCGCTGCCCATGGTTTCCACAACATTGGTTTGTGATATAACAAGAATTATTATCGGCGGAATTATCATAAGCACGGCGGCCGCCATTGCAGAGCCGGCGCGTGCAATTCCTCCCGCGGTTATTGACGATAAAACATACGGCAGCGTTTTGAGCTTTTCGCTGAAGACCGTACCCGACGGCATTGCCGACCAAAGGCTTTGGAAGGACAAAAGCATAAGGGTCATCCACGCCGGCTTTGTGATCGGCATAACTATTTTAAAATAAATGCTTACAGGCCCCGCGCCGTCTATTCGTGCGGCCTCGAGCAGGCTGTCGGGCACGCTTGAATCCATATACTGCTTTATAAGGAAGACTCCGGTGGTTGACGGAATCGCAGGGAGAATATAGACCCAAAGCGTATCTATAATTTTCATATTGCTGTATATCAAATACCGCGGCACCTCAAGCGTGTAGGCATTGTAAAGCAATGACAGCTGAACCACGGCAAATATTGCTTTTTTGAATTTGATATCCGTCTTCGCAAGCACATATGCCGCCATTGAAGCCACTATTATATGAAGCGCCGTTCCCGCAAAGGTTATAAAAGCCGTATTGAAAATATATCGGCTGAGCGGCACACGCAGCTTTTCTATAAGAGTCGGCAGAATCACAAAATTCTCCACGGTGGGTCTGTGAACAAAAAACCTCGGCGGAAAAACAAGCAATTCGTCAAGCGGCTTGAAGGCGGTGCAGATGCAGTAAATAAACGGAAGCATAGAAAAAGCGCCCGCAAGTATCAAAAAGAAAAAATATGTAAAATTTCCCAAACGGCTGTGTGTATACCTTTTATATTCAGCGCGTTTTTTCATATCAGCGAATCCCCCTGTTTGCGTTCACTTTCCCAAAAGGTTTAAAATCTTGCCTATAAGGTATCTTGCAAATAGCATCATTAAAAACAGAACCGTTGATATGGCGGCGGCATATCCCATTTCATACCTCACCGTGCCGACATCCAAAAGATGCGAAACCACCGTATCGACCGAATTGTTTACCGACGGATAACCCGCAAGAGCCGTTATTACCGCACCGATCGAGAAGGTGGCCTGTATCTGCATAACTGCGCCGAAAAGCAATATGCTCTTCATGCTCGGCAGCGTTATGTACCAAAGCTCATACCACCTGTTTTTAATGCCGTCCAGGGCGCCCGCCTCATAAAGCTCGGGGTTTACATTCTGAAGGCCCGCAATGTCCGCCAAAAACGAAATACCCATACTCGTCCAAAGCTGAACAATTATAAGAATCGTGAAATTATATGCCTCGTTTTTAAACCAGCTTATGGGCTCGGTTATTATTCCTAATGATATCAGAAAGCTGTTTGCATAGCCGTAGCTGTCGGATGAGAACATGGTCTGCCAAATAAAGGTTGCGTTGCCTATCATAGCCGGAGCATAGAAAATAAAGGTCAGGACCGTTCTCACCGCGGGGTTGAAATCGTTGATAAACCACGCAAGCAGATACGCCAGCAAATAGCTGAACGGCCCTGTAACCACCGCAAACTTCAGCGTATTAACGACCGCCTTCGGGAATACCTCATCGCCGTTGAACATACGCAGATAATTTGCAACTCCGCTGAACTTCGGCAGAGAGATCATATCATAGGAAAAGAAGCTGAGTCCGAGAGATGAGATAACCGGTAATACGGTGAACAAAAAGAACAGTATTAAAAACGGCGATATCATTATGTAATGCACGGCGTTTTCGCTTAAAGCACCGCGCTTTATTGTCTTGTTTTTCGTTTTATTCGACATATGCCGCCATACCTCCTTTTATTCGTATTCTGCCTTTTTCCTTATCATTTCGTTGTTTACAATGTCGCCCCATTTTATCAGGGTGTCGGTCGGATTGGCGTTCTGCTCAACCACATTCCAGTATGCCTGCTCGATTCCGCGGGTCACATAATAGCCGCCCGGCAGCTGCGGCAGATTGACCGTATTTTCCCTTTGCGAAAGCAGGGCGGGCACAATATCATTGCTCCAGTCAAGCTCCGAAAAAGCCTTATTGCTTGCGGTGGCAACCCTGCCTATCGGTCCTAATATCGATTCTACATTCTCCGAATATGCCGTCTGCGTCTCGGCGGATACCCACCATTTAAGAAACTCCCATGCCTTTTCGGTATTCTTTGAAAGCTTTGTAATTCCGCAGCCCGTGCCCTCCGCAGAGGATGAAAAATTTATTTCACCGCTGCCGTTTTTAACACCCGGCAGCGTTACCGTCGTCCATCTGTCGGCAATTTCGGGCGCCGCCACCTCAATCTGGGTTATAAGGGTGTAGGGCGATATCCCCATAGGCGCGCTGCCTATTCTGAAGCGGTTGAAGAACGAATCCATAGCCTTGGGGAATTTATATTTTGTAAACCAATCGGTATATTCTATAAAGCACTGTATTTGGCGCGCTTCGGTAAGTGTGCTTATCCCCTTTTCTTCATCGTACAATTTGAGTCCGTTCTGCACAAGCACCGTCGGATAAAAGGTCGATGGCATATAAACCTGCAGATTATTGCGCTGTATTTTGGTAGCCGTTTCGGAAAATTCCTCCCAGGTTTTCGGTACTTCAAGCCCGAGATCATCGAAAATATCCGTTCTTATAAACATCATATCAAAGGTCTGCGTATCCGGCAGCGCATATGTGCCCGATTTATATTCATACGGCTTTGTCGCGTCGCTTGCAAAATCGGTTGTAACGCTGTCAAAATCCTCAAATTCCCGAAGATTTTTAAGCGCGCCGCGCATTGCAAGATTTACAGGCTCCGTTCGCGCCATCTGCAGCATAACATCGGGCCCTTTGCCCGCAAGAATACCCTGTATCAGCGTTGCGTTTACAACGCGCACCGTCACCTCGGTTTCGTATTTCGGGGTGAAGCTCTTGTTTATAAGCGCCGTCAGCACCTGCGCCTGATCTCTGCCCCAGTTTACCCAAATGGTGAGTCCGTTTTCCGAAGCGGAATCCGAAATATTATCATAATCCGCAGCAAAGGTCGAGAAAAATCTGACCGCCCCGTGCTTTATTTTCTCCGATACGGGAACGCTCACATCGGGCTCCACCGCAGAATCGCCTATAAGGTATATACGGTCAATATCAAGCGGCATATCCGCAACCGTGCCGAGCAATGCGCCGAGGTTTGTATAAGCATTGTAAAACGCGGTTTTATATTTATGCGCGGAATACGGCTTCGCAAGCATTTTCTCGAATATTTCACAGGCTCCGTTTACGGTAGATACCGCAGAGCCGCCGGTCTTCTCCTGCAGCTTTTCAATTTTATCCGCAACTCTCTTAAGCGAATCAAGGCAGTAATTCATACGACTGTCATAATCCGGAATTTGTTTGAAAAGCTCATAGCTTCTGTAGGTATCCACCGTTTCGCCCACAAGCATTGTTATATCTATGTAAAGGTCGCCCATTGCAGAGGTTATATCCTGCAGCTCGGCGTAAATATCCGCCATCTCGCCCGAGGTTACCGAAAGCGAAAGAGTATGCTCGCCCGCGTCTATCCAAAAAAGATACGGCTCCTTATCGCCGAAGGAATAATATCTCCAGGAGGCGCTGTATTTAAATTTCATCCGCTTGGCTTCCTCAAAGGGAGACTTGCCGTCGATTTTAAGACTGCGGTAGGAAATCGCCCCGAGATTTATATTCTGCCTGTACATTGCGGCAAAGGAATAATAGCCCGAGGTCTTAACGCTGAAGCTCCATGTAAGCGTATCCTTGCTGTCCGACCAGTTTGAACCGCCGATATAGTTGAGCTTGCCCTTAAGCGGGTCGTTCGGCGAAACCGACGGGCTTGCGTTATCCGACATCGGCACCAGCGAATTCCCCGTTTTATAATCGGCGCTTTCGCCCTCTATGCATACCGTTTCCTTATTTCCCGAGGAGCCTTCGGGCGCGGTGTAGCCTTCGCTTTTTTCGGGCGGGGTCAGTCCTATATAATTAATGTCTGCCGTTCCCTTTGTTACGGTAAGCGTGAGTGTATGCCTGCCGCCTGCAAGAGCTATACCGTACGGCTCGTTTTCCGTACCGGTCATATCCTCCGCATAAGCGGATATCGCCTTCCCCGACAAAACCTGCTCCGGCGCTATTTCGTTTCCCGCACCGTCAAAGCGCTTCTCGGAGTTTTCCCAAAGACCGTGAAAAACAAGTCTTTGAGCCTCGGAAAACGGCAGCCTGCCGTCGATTCTGAGCTCCAGTTCCAAATCGCTGCGGCTTTTAAGCACATAATCCATGTATAGGAAATAAACCGCGTCATGAGGAGCGTCAAAATTATATGTATAAGAATCTCCGCTTTTATATTCTTTTTTATCATTTAAAAGAGCTATGCTTTCGTCGGCGTCCGGCATTTCGGTTTCGGCATAAGCCCTGTATCCGTCAGCCGTCCGAGCGGCTGCGGCAGAAACGCCCTGTTTGACAGTATTGCCTATATCGACTTCGGAATTAACGGTCAAAATAAATAAATTCAGCGCCGTCACAGACGATAAAAGCCAGCATAACAATCGTTTAGTTTTCACCGATAGCTCACATTCCCTTTCATAATTTGCGGAGTATTTTAAAAAAACACTTTTCCCGATACATTAATTTTACATATTAAACTGTATTTTTTCAATATTATATATTGCCCGTTTTATATAATTTTTTCGCACAATATCCAACACTTTTTCGGGTATCGGAAAAAGCCGTCTTCCGACACAAATAAATTACATTATTAAAAAAAAATGAATTTTTCAAAAAAATGGTGACATCGCCCTTAAATAATGATATAATATCATCATATATGTAAAAGGGGGAAGTATGCCTTGAAGCTGCTCGCGATTGACGGCAACAGTATTATAAACCGTGCGTTTTACGGGATAAAGCTGCTCACCGCAAAGGACGGCACCTATACAAACGCGGTGTACGGCTTTATAAATATATTGAACCGACTGACAGAGCTTGAAAAGCCTGACGGCGTTGCGGTGGCTTTCGACCTTAAAGCCCCTACCTTCCGCCATAAAAAATATGCGGAGTATAAAGCGGGCAGAAAGGGTATGCCCGAAGAACTGGCGCAGCAAATGCCTATCATGAAGGAGTGGCTGACCTTGGCGGGCTGCACTTGTGTAGAGTGTGAGACCTACGAGGCGGACGATATTTTGGGCACGCTTGCCGCTCTTTGCGAAAAGAGCGGGAACGAGTGCGTTATAGCCACCGGCGACCGTGATTCCTTACAGCTGGTTTCAGATACCACAAGGGTTTTGCTTGCCGCAACCAAAATGGGCAAGCCCGAAATTATAAATTACGATAAAGCGGCGCTTTTTGAGCGCTATGGGCTTACCCCGCATGAAATGATAGAGCTTAAAAGCCTTATGGGAGACTCATCGGATAATATTCCCGGTGTGGCGGGTGTGGGCGAAAAGACCGCGACCGACCTTATAACCCGTTTTCACAGCATAGATAACATTTACGAAAGCCTTGAAACGCTTGATATTAAAGAGAGCGTGCGCAAAAAGCTGGAGGCGGGGCGCGAAAGCGCGTATTTAAGCCGTGAGCTCGGCACCATATGCCGTGAGGCTCCCATAAATCCCGATATTTCGCACTACAAAATAAAACCGCGAAACGACGCGGAATTAGCGCGCCTTATGACCCGACTTGAATTTTTCAAGCTTATGGAAAAAATGGGGCTGAAGCCCGATAATTCGGGTATGCAGCTATGTCTTGATATGTCGGATAAAAAGAGTTTTAAATTCATAAAAACCGCCGACATTAAGAATAAGGCGGATATATATATTGCGGACGAAAAAATCGCGGCGGTATCGGGCGATACGGTCACGGTTATTTCCGACGGTAAGCTTGAAGAGCTGCTTGAAGACGACTGCATAAAAAAGCGGGTGCACGACTTTAAAAATTTAAGCAGGAAATACCCCGATATTGCAGGCGTGCGCTTTGATACAATGCTTGCGGCGTATCTTTGCAATCCGTCGGCTTCCTCCTATGCGACCGACAGAATAATTGCCGAATACGCGCCCTATGAGCCTGAAATTGAGGGCGAAACGGATGAGCTTATTAAAAACGCCTGCCTTTTCTCGCTTGCCTGCGATACGCTTGAAAACGAGCTTGAAAAAACGGGGCAAAAAAAGCTTTTTGATGAAATTGAGCTGCCGCTGGCAAGGGTGCTCGGCGAAATGGAGCTTTGCGGCTTTTCGGCGGATGTAAACGGGCTTAAAGCCTTATCAAGCGAGCTTGATACCCGCATAAAATCGCTTGAAAGCGAGATATATTCGCTTGTGGGGTATGAGTTTAACTTAAATTCACCAAAGCAGCTGGGCGTGGCACTTTTTGAAAAGCTGGGACTGCCCGCAAAAAAGAAGACCAAAAGCGGCTACAGCACAGGCGCGGAGGTGCTGGAGGGGCTTAAAAACGAGCACCCTGCGGTATCGCTGCTGCTTAATTACCGTCAGCTTGCAAAGCTTAAATCCACCTATGCCGACGGCCTGCAGGAATGCATAGCAGAGGACGGCAGAATACACTCCACCTTTAACCAGACAGAGGCGCGCACGGGCAGAATAAGCTCGCTTGAGCCTAACCTACAAAATATTCCCGTAAGAACGGCGGAGGGCAGACGGCTGCGCGAGTATTTCAACGCGCCCGCAGGCAGAGTCCTCTGTGACGCGGATTATTCGCAGATTGAGCTGAGAGTGCTTGCGAGTATGTCGGGAGATGCCAACATGATAAACGCTTTCGGAAGCGGGACGGATATTCACACCGTTACCGCCTCACAGGTGTTCGGACTTCCGCAGGATATGATAACCCCCGAGCTGCGCAGCCGCGCAAAGGCTGTTAATTTCGGCATTGTGTACGGAATAGGTGCGTTTTCGCTTTCAAAGGATATAGGCGTTACAAGGGCGGAGGCGGACAGATATATTAAGAGCTATTTAGCGGCGTATCCCGGCGTTGCGGCGTATATGGAAAAAGCGATTGATGACGCAAAGAAAAACGGCTACGTTACCACGCTTTACGGCAGGCGGCGCTATATACCCGAGCTTTCAAACTCAAACGGAAATATGCGCGCCTTCGGAGAGCGGGTTGCGAGAAACGCGCCTATACAGGGCACGGCGGCGGATATTATAAAAATAGCTATGATAAAGGTGTCTCGCAGCTTAAAAGATGAATTTCCCACGGCAAGGCTTATTTTGCAGGTGCACGATGAGCTGATTGTGGAGTGCGACGAAAAGGATGCCGAGGGCGTTTGCGCGCTGCTTGAAAGAGAAATGGAAAGCGCCGCCGATTTAGCGGTAAGGCTTACCGCCGAGGCGCATTTCGGAAAAACTTGGTTAGAGGCGAAGGCGTAAATGAAGGTTTTATTCGTTTGTACGGGAAACACCTGCCGCAGCCCTATGGCAGAGGGGTATCTGCGCTCAAAGCAGCTGCCCGGCATTACGGTGGAGAGCCGCGGTCTTGCGGCGAACGGCGCGGGGGTAAGCGCTAATTCACGCATTGTCTGCGCGGAAAAGGGCATAGATATAAGCGGGCATATATCGAGGCAGATAACCGCGGAGGATGCAGCCGCGGCAGATAAAATTATATGCCTTTCCCCCTCGCACAAGGCGGCGCTTTTAAGCGCGGGCGTGAAAGACAGCAAGCTGTTTTTACTGGGCGGCGGCATTTCCGACCCGTACGGCGGGGATATTGAAATTTACAGAAAGTGCCGTGATGAAATATTCGCGGCGATAGATAAACTGACAGCGGACGGCTTTTTTGCCGAATTTAAAATATTACCTATGGAGCAGCGCCACACGGCGGCTGTTGCAAAGCTTGAAAAGGACTGCTTTTCAGAGCCTTGGAGTAATGATAGCATACGCGAGGCGGCAAAGCACGGCACGGAATTTTTCGTTGCCGAAAATGCAGAGCACCTGCTCGGCTACATAGGCATAAAGCCGGTGCTTGACGAGGGGTATATTACCAATGTGGCGGTTTTTCCGCAATACCGCAAAAAGGGCATTGCCACTGCGCTTATAAAGCGGGTGTTTGAGCTGGCGCAGGAAAAAAAGCTTGCCTTTGTGAGCCTTGAGGTGCGGGTATCAAACAGCGCCGCCATAGCCCTTTACGAAAAAGCGGGCTTTAAGGAAGAGGGGCGGCGGAAAAGCTTTTACCGCGACCCGCGCGAGGACGCGCTTATTATGACAAAGAGGTTTTAATTCTTTTATGAAGATATTAGCTATTGAAAGCTCCTGCGATGAAACCGCCGCGGCGGTCACCGAGGGGCGGGAAGTTCTTTCAAATATAGTGGCCACGCAAATAGCCGAGCATAAAATTTACGGCGGCGTTGTGCCGGAAATCGCCTCCAGGCGGCATACCGAGGCCATATCCGCCGTGGCAGACGAGGCGCTGAAAGCGGCGAATATCGGGTATAATGATATTGACGCGGTGGCGGTTACCTTTGCCCCGGGGCTTATAGGAGCGCTGCTTGTAGGTGTGAATTTTGCAAAGGGGCTTGCAATGGCGCTTAATAAACCGCTGATACCCGTGCACCATTTGCGCTCGCACATTGCGGCGAATTATATTTCTCATTCCGAACTTAAGCCCCCGTTTCTCTGCCTTTTGGTATCGGGAGGGAACACGGTTTTAGCGGAGGTTACCGATTATACAAAGTTCAAAATAATAGGCGAAACGCAGGATGACGCGGCGGGCGAATGCCTTGATAAAGCGGCGCGCTGCTTGGGGCTTTCATACCCCGGCGGCGTTAATCTCGATAAAACCGCAACCGTAGCGGACACCGGGAAATACCCCCTGCCCCACCCCCACGTTTCCACGGGCGAGTTTGATTTCAGCTTTTCGGGGCTTAAAACCGCAGTTATGAACCTTGTAAACAACACATCGCAAAAGGGCGGGGAAATAGATGTTCCCGTGCTTTGCGCCACGGTAAGGCAGCGGGTGTGCGATATGCTGATATCTGCAACGCTTGCCGCGGCGGAGAAAACAGGCTTTAAAACAATAGCGGTTGCGGGCGGCGTTTCGGCAAACAGCGAGCTGCGCGCAAGGCTTAAAGCGGAGTGTGAAAAAAGGGGGCTTACCCTTTACTACCCCGAGCTTAAATATTGCGGCGATAACGCGGCAATGGTGGGTGTGCAGGCGTATTACGAATTTAAGGACGGCAACACCGCGGGAGCAGAACTGAACGCCCATGCTACTATGCCGATAAATTACAGATAAAAGGAGCTTTGTTTATTTATGGGAAAAACACTTCTTATAGTCAACCCCTGCTCGGGCAGGGCTAAAATGAAAACCGAGCTTTTAAACGTTGTGAACATACTCTCGGCTGACGGCTCGCTAGTCACCGTTTACCCCACAAAGGCGCGGGGCGATGCCACTGAATTTGCAGCCGGCGTAAAAGAAAACGAGTATGAAAAAATAGTGGTCTGCGGCGGCGACGGCACCTTAAACGAGGTCATAACGGGAATTATGCGGTCGGGTATTGCCTGCACCCTCGGTTATATTCCCTCGGGCACGCTTAACGAGTGGTCCTCGGGGCTGCACATTGCCCGCAGTATTAAAAGAGCGGCGGAGGATATTACCACCGGCAAAAAAATACGCCTTGATATAGGCAAATTCGGGGATAAGTATTTCTCCTACACCGCGTCCTTCGGCGCGTTTACCGACGCTTCGTATTCCGCCCCGCAGGATGTTAAAAACGTGCTGGGTCAGGCGGCATACTTCTTTGAGGGAATAAAAAGCCTCGGCAACATAAAGCCCATTCACCTGAAATTTAAGACCGACGCCTATGAAACCGAGGGTGATTTTCTTTTCGGCGCGGTTTCCAACTCAATGTCGGTGGGCGGCATAGTAAAGTTCGATCAGTCAGCCGTAAAGCTTAACGACGGCGAGTTTGAAGTGCTGCTTATACGCAACCCGGATAACATTTTAAAGCTGCAGCCGATAATAGACGGCATTTTGAAGAAGGACTTAAACCGCGAGGGTATAGAGTTCTTCACCGCAAAAAACATTACGGTAACGGGCGGCGCGGGAATGTCCTGGACGCTTGACGGCGAGTACGCCGCAGGCAGCGAGGAAGTCAATATCACCAATCTGCACAACGCAATAGAGCTTATAGTTCCGCAATAATAAAAAGTTTTAAGGGAGTTTTGATATGTTCACCAGAGATATCGGGGTAGACTTAGGCACCGCCAATACCCTTGTTTGCGTAAAGGGCAAGGGAATTATAATGCGTGAGCCGTCTGTTGTGGCTTACGATATAAGAAACGACGCAGTGCGCGCCGTGGGCACCGAGGCTAAGGAAATGATAGGCAGAACGCCGGGGTCAATAGTCGCCGTGCGTCCCTTGAAGGACGGGGTTATAGCCGATTTCGACGTTACCGCCGCAATGCTTAAAAGATTTATACGCCAAGCACTTAAGGGCTCAGTCTTCTCAAGAGTCAGAATGGTTGTGTGTATTCCGGCAGGCGTTACCGAGGTTGAAAGCCGCGCGGTTTACGACGCGGCAAAGCAGGCGGGCGCTACCGATGTCGATTTGGTAGAGGAGCCTATGGCGGCGGCGGTAGGCGCAGGACTTCCCGTGTGGGACGCCGCGGGCAGTATGGTAGTGGATGTAGGCGGCGGCACAAGCGAGGTTGCGGTTATTTCCCTCGGAGATATCGTGACGGCGCAATCGGTGCGTATTGCGGGGGACGACCTTGACGAGGCAATAATTGCCTATGTGAGAAAAAAGCACAATTTGCTTATAGGCGAGCGCACCGCCGAGCAGATAAAAATAGACATAGGCTCTGCAAAGCCCTACGATAATGAAACATCGGTTGAAATTAAAGGGCGCAACCAGGTGGACGGGCTTCCGAAAAACGTTATTATAACGTCGGAAGAGGTGCGAAACGCCATGGCGGACCCGATCTCGCAAATAATTGACACCGTGCGGCTGACCCTTGAAAAAACACCGCCGGAGCTTGCCGCCGATATTATAGACCGCGGCATAACCCTCACGGGAGGCGGCGCGCTGCTGCGCGGCTTTGCCGAGCTTATAGCCGAGGAAACGGGTATGCCGGTATCGGTTGCGGCAAACCCGCTTGACTGCGTGGTTTTGGGCACCGCAAAGCGGCTTGAGGCCGACAGCGGCTTTGATAACTACGTTTTCCGCCGCGGTAAACGTTTCAGATAAAATAATTTTGGAGGGCGAAAAATGCGATTTTTCTTTCGCAGCCGTGGGTTTAAAATAATTGTTGCCGTTGCGGCGGCGCTTATAGCTGTCTCGGTGATATTCGCCTTTTTCGGCAGCAGAATGTCGCCGCAGGCGGATATTATGGGCACTCTTACCGCACCCTTCCGCTCGGCGGCGGAAAAGGTGACCGGCGCCGTTTCCGATTTCATTAACGCCTACTCAAACGGCGAGCAGCTGGCGCTTGAAAACGCCGAGCTAAAAAGCGAGGCAGCCGAGCTTAAAAAAAAGCTTGCGGAATATGAGCAGGCGGTGGAGCAGAACGAGTTTTACAAAAACTACCTTGAAATAAAGGACGATCACAAAGACTTTAAGTTCACCCCCGCAACCCTTATTTCGCGCGACCGCGAAGACCCTTATAAGGGCTTTGTTATAAACAAGGGCTCTGTAAACGGCATTTCTGCACACGACCCGGTTATAACAGAGGAGGGATTGGTCGGCTACATAGGCGAGGTAGGTCTTACATCCTCAAAGGTAGTAACCATTTTAAGCGCGGAATTAACCGCCGGTGCACTTGACAACCGCACAAACGATTCCGGTGTTGTATCAGGTACAATTGAGCTTGCCAAAAAGGGCGAGACCAAGTTCTTCAACCTTTCGCGCTCCTGCAATATCGCCGTGGGCGATTATGCGGTAACCTCAGGTGAGGGCGTCTTTCCCGCAGGTCTTCTGATAGGCACTATTCAGTTGATAGGCAGCGATAAATACAATACATCGATTTATGCCGACATAAAGCCCTTTGCCGATATCGATAACCTTAAAAACGTTATGGTCATAACCGAGTTCAGCGGGCAGGGGGAAATCGGGAAGTAATTCAGAATGCGGAATTATGAATGCGGAATTATACAGTAATAAGCTTCATTAAAAAAAGGAGGAATGGTTATGAACGAAAAGCGGAGCGTTAAAACGGCTGTTATAAGCTTTTTTCTGTTCTCACTCCTCTTTTTGCTGCATTACTCCGATGTAATAAGCATAAGCATAAAAACCGCCACGCCAATAATTCTTTTGCCGCTTTTATGCGCGTTTTCAATGTTTTCGACCCCCGCGGTGTCTGCCGCAACGGGGCTTGTTTTGGGCATCTGCATGGATTCCGCCGCAAGCGGCACGCTTTGCTTTAACGCAGTGCTTTTAATGCTTTCCGCGGCATTGATTTCGGCGTTTTCCTCCCGCCTTTTCAACCGCAATCTCCGCTCTGCGGCGCTGCTGTCGTTTTTGCTGACCCTTATTTATTTTATTCTGCGCTGGCTTATTTTCTATGCGTTTACTGTAGGCGCGCAGGATAATCTTACCTACCTTTTGCATTATGCATTCCCGAGCGTTGTTTATACCAATATATTTATTTTTCCTTTTTATTTTTTATATAAGAAGTTAGGCTGACCGAAGCCTAAGAAAGGAGGCAGCTTTTAGTGCCGTTTCAGAAAAAAAATCAAACAAGACTTACCGTGCTTTCGGTATTTATGATTTTCGTGCTGCTGCTTTACGCCGCGAGGATGTATTCGGTACAGATCATCCACGCGGCCGAGTATACCGATAAAAACGACGGAGCCGCCTCTGTAAGAACGGCGGTTTTAAAGGCGCGCCGCGGCGAGATTCTCGATTGCTACGGCAGGCAAATAGCCGTAAACCGCGACGGCTACAATGTGGTTTTCAACCGTGCCTATGTTAAGAATGACAGCTTAAACAATGTAATTTTAACACTTATAAAGCTTTTTGAAAAACAGGGTGTTAAATGGAAGGACGAAATGCCGCTTAATATGACCGCTCCCTACGGCTTTAAGGAGGGTGAAAGCACCGATAAGCTCATTTCAAAGCTTAAGCTTGCACATTACGCCACGGCAAAAAACTGCCTTGATGCCGCAATTGAAAAATACGACCTTAAAAATTACACACCTGATGAGCAGCGCAAAATAGCCGGCGTGCGCTACGGAATGGATATAGCCGATTTTTCAATTTCTTACCCCTATACCTTTGCGGAGGATATTCCCACAGAGCTGATGCGCAAGGTCTCCGAAGCAGGCTTTATGCTTTCGGGCGTATCGGTCGAGGTGGTTCCGTTCCGCGAATATCCCGACACATCCCTCGCCGTCAATCTTATAGGCACGGTAGGGCCCATATTCGCAGAGGACTGGGAGGAATACAAGAAAAAAGGATACTCCTATGACGACAAGGTAGGTAAAAGCGGAATTGAGAAATGGGGAGAGGACTATCTCCGCGGAAAAGACGGTGAGATTACCTACCGAATCGACCAAAACGGAAATATTATTTCAAGCGAGGTAACAAAGGAGCCGGTTGCGGGCAAGACCGTAATGCTGACTCTCGATAAAAAAATGCAGCGCCGTGTGCAGGATTCGATTGCGAACACCGTTAAGGAGCTGCAAAGCAAGGGCGGCACGGCGGTTGCGGGAGCGGCGGTCGCGATACACATTGAATCCGGCAAAATAATCTGCGCCGCGAATTACCCGACCTACGATTCTGCAACTCTAGGCAAAAATTACGAGGCGCTTACCAAGGATCCCGTAAAGCCACTTACCGACCGCGCGTTTCAGGGCGTTTATCCTATAGGCTCAACCATAAAGCCGGCGGTTGCCGTGGCCGCAATGGAAAATGGGCTTTACCGCATAGGCGAAACGGTAAACTGCGTTATGACCTATAGATATTTTGACGATTATAAGCCAAACTGCATGCATTACCACGGACCTATTGCCCTTAAAAACGCGCTGGCAAAGAGCTGTAACTATTTCTTTTTTGAAATGGGTAAACGAATAGGTGCAACCCGTCTCACCGATTATTTCAAGCAGTTCGGTCTCGGCGTTGCCACAGGCGTTGAGGTGGATGACAGCAAGGGAATCCTGAAAAAAGCCGATTCAAACGGCGGCGGCGATACCCTGCAGTTTGCAATCGGTCAGTTAAACGCTTTTACACCGCTGCAGCTCTGCAATTATGTCGCGACCCTTTCAAACGGCGGTACGCACTACCGCGCAAGCCTTATAAGCAAGATAGTATCCTACGATATGTCGGAAACCTTTGATGAAAGCGCACCGGAGGTCATGAATAAGATAAAAATATCCGATACCACGCTTAATGCCGTTAAGGAGGGTATGCTTTCTGTTACAGAGGACGGTACAGGCCGCGCCGCACTCGGCAATTACCCGATAAAGGTAGGCGGCAAGACAGGTACGGCACAGGTAAACGGCAAAGCGGATCACAGCCTGTTCGTAGCCTTTGCACCCTTCGAAAATCCCGAGATCGCCATATCGGTGGTTTTGGAGAACGGCGCTTCGGGATTTGCCGCCGGCGGAATAGTTAAGGATATACTGGACGCCTACTTCTACGGCAGCGGCTCAGCTGATAAAAATACAGTGCCTTTTACAGTGCTTAACTGATTGACAAAAATATCCGATTGTGATAAAATGAAAGCGAGGTTTTTTAATGAGTCAGATTTTTGCCGTCACCTCAGGTAAGGGCGGCGTAGGTAAATCCACCGTTTCGGCAGGTCTTGCATTTGCCTTTTCGGGGCTTTCAAAAAAAACCCTGCTTGTTGATATGGACGAAGGGCTCCGCTGTCTCGACATTATGCTCGGTGTGGATAGCTCTGCGGTATTTGACCTTTCCGATATACTTATGGGCAAGGATATGGCGGATGCGGTCTACAAGGTGGGAGAAAGCAATAATTTGTTTCTTGTCCCGGCCCCTTCAGAAGTTGGAAAAATTGACGCATTCGCTTTTTCGGGTTTTGTGCGCGAAGCGGAAAAGGAATATGATATTATTATATTCGATTTCCCCGCCGGTATGGATTTTTCGCTTTACACCTGTTTGCCTAAGGGAGCGCTTTTCCTGACGGTGGCAGTGCCCGATCCTGTCTCGGTACGGGACGCGGCAGCGGTAAGCGAGAAGCTTTCCGGGCTTTCCTGCTCATCAAGGCTTGTTATCAACAATTTTAAATACCGCCTTGTAAAGCGCGGGATCTTCCGCAATATCGATGATATTATCGACAGTGCGGGCTTAAGACTCTTAGGCGTTGTACCGTCAAGCGAGGAGCTGGCGTTTCTCTCGGTCACGCATCGCATAAAGCCGAACGGCAGACCTATGCGGGCATTTAAAAGAATAGCCGTAAGGCTCTGCGGTGAAAGCGTTCTGCTGCCGCAGCCTAAAAAAATATAAAAAAGGGGTATAAAAAAATGACAATTGCACTTATAGCACACGACGCAAAAAAAGAACTTATGGTTCAGTTCTGCATTGCATACTGCGGAATTTTGAGCAGATATAATCTGGTTGCCACCGGAGCTACCGGTAAAACCGTTTCCGAGGCTACCGGACTTAACATAGTTAAATTTTTGGGCGGCTCGCAGGGCGGTGCACAGCAGATAGCCTCACGCATCGGCTGTGATGAGATTGACCTTTTACTTATGTTCCGCGACCCGCTGAATCCGAAGCCCAACGAGCCTGACGAGCGTGCTCTTTTAAGGCTTTGCGATGTGCACAATATTCCGGTCGCCACCAATATTGCCACCGCCGAAATGCTTATTCACGGGCTTGAGCGCGGCGACCTTGACTGGCGCGAGATCGTAAAGAATAATAAATAATTTCCGGAGCAAATACTTATGGCAGAAATTAACCGCGCCGTTAAGGGCACGGGCGATGTTTTACCGTCAGACAGCTATAAATGGCAGTTCGTTGAGGGTAAAATGCTTGAAACAGCCCGCCTTTACGGCTTTAACGAGATAAGAATACCGGTTTTTGAGCACACCGAGGTCTTCCGCCGCAGCGTCGGGGATACCACCGATGTCGTGCAGAAGGAAATGTATACCTTTGACGATAAGGGCGGGCGCTCTGTAACCCTGCGCCCCGAATTTACCGCCGGAGTTATAAGAAGCGCCATTGAAAAAGGGCTTGTAAACGGCGCACTGCCGGTTAAGGCGGCGTATGTGGGCGGCTGCTACCGCTACGAAAAGCCGCAGGCAGGCAGACTGCGCGAATTCCACCAGTTCGGCGTTGAGTGCATAGGCGCCGCTTCCCCTTCGGCTGATGCAGAGGTTATAGCTTTAGCCAAGCAGGTGCTTACCGCCGTGGGAATTGAAAAAATTTCGCTTGAGATAAATTCAATAGGCTGCCCTGAGTGCCACAAGGATTATGTTGCGGCACTTAAAGATTATTTCAGGCAGCATATTGACGAATTGTGCGATACCTGCCGCGACAGGTTGGATCGCAACCCCATGAGAATACTTGACTGCAAATCACCCGTATGTAAAAAAATTGCGGAAGACGCACCGGTCGTGACCGATTATTTATGTGATGACTGCCGCGCTCATTTTGAGGCGGTGCAAAAATATCTTACTGCCGAGGGTGTTGAGTTTACCGTTAACCCGCATATAGTGCGTGGGCTTGATTACTATACCCGCACGGTGTTTGAGTTCGTTTCGGGTGATATAGGCGCGCAGGCAACGGTTTGCGGCGGCGGCAGATATGACGGGCTTATCTCACAGATGGGCGGGCCCTCCGTTCCGTCGCTCGGGTTTGCTATGGGCATTGAGCGCATAATGCTGCTGCTTGAAGCGCAGAAGACCGAGCTGCCGAAACCCACCCCCTGCGATATTTATATTGCCGCTATGGGAGACAATGCAGCGCTTAAAGCCGCCGAACTCTGCGCGCAGCTGCGGCAGGACGGGTTCTCTGCGCAAACCGATATTTGCGGCAGAGGGCTTAAAGCGCAGATGAAATTCGCCGATAAGCTCGGCGCGGAATTTACCATGGTTTTGGGCGATAACGAGCTTGAAGCAGGCAAAGCCCGCCTTAAAAATATGGCAAGCGGCAGCGAAACCGAAGTAAGACTTGAAAGCCTTGCGGACGAGCTGCTTTCCGCTATACATTCCTCCGCACTTGATGATCTTGCGGACAGTATTTTAAAGCAATAAATTTTTCAGGCAATCTTTCGGTTGCCTAAGAGGTGTTTAAGGTTGAAACTTGACAGAATGAACGGTATGAAACGCACCGACTATTGCGGCACGCTCACAAAGGAAAGAGTAGGCGCAGAGGTAGTGGTTGCAGGCTGGGTGCAGCGGCAGCGCGACCTTGGCGGGCTTATATTTGCAGACCTTCGCGACCGCAGCGGAATAGTGCAGCTTGCGTTTGACGATACAACGGACAAGGCGGTTTTTGAAAAGGCGACCGCGCTGCGCAGCGAGTTTGTGGTTATGGCAAAGGGCAAGGTGCGTATGCGCTCCTCGGTTAATACCGAAATTCCCACGGGGGATATTGAAATTGAAGTAACCGAGCTTAAAATTTTGGGCGCGAGCGAAACTCCGCCCTTTGAAATTTTGCCCGAGACCGGCGTTAAAGAGGATTTAAGGCTTAAATACCGCTACCTTGACCTGCGCCGCGCGCCGCTTCAGCGCAACATTATGCTGCGCCACAAAATAGCCAAGGTAACGCGCGATTATTTTGACGAAAACGGGTTTATTGAAATTGAAACCCCTACCCTTATTAAATCCACCCCGGAGGGCGCACGCGATTATCTTGTGCCGTCCCGCGTTCATAAGGGCAGCTTTTTTGCCCTGCCGCAGTCGCCGCAGCTTTACAAGCAGCTGCTTATGCTTTCGGGCTTTGACCGCTACATTCAGCTTGCCCGCTGCTACCGCGATGAAGACCTGCGCGCGGACCGCCAGCCCGAATTTACACAGATAGACCTTGAAATGTCATTTGTGGAAAAAGAGGATGTTTTCGCGGTTGCCGAGGGCTATATGAAACGTCTGTTTAAAGAAATTCTCGGCGTGGATATTGAAACCCCGCTGCCGAGGCTTACATATACCGAGGCTATGGAAAACTACGGGTCGGACAAGCCCGATACCCGCTTTGATATGAAAATTAAGGATATCTCCGATATAGTTGAAAGCTGTGGCTTCGGCGTATTTGCCGATACGGTTAAAAACGGCGGCACGGTAAGAGCCGTAACCGCCAAAAACGCCGCCGGCGTGTACACGCGCAAGGAAATTGACAAGCTGACCGAAGAAGCCAAGGGCATAGGCGCAAAGGGTCTTGCCTTTATCCGCTGGGTGGAGGATGAACCTAACTGCTCCTTTGCAAAGTTTATGACTGCAGACGAAATGAAAGCCATATACGAGCGCACGGGCGCCGAAAAGGGCGACGTTGTGCTGATAGTAGCCGACCGCAAAAAAACCGTGCTTTCAGTTCTCGGCGCTTTGCGCCTTACCGTTGCAAAGCGGCTTGAAATTATCCCCGATAAATACAACCTGCTTTGGATAACCGAGTTCCCGTTCTTTGAGTACAATGAGGAAACCGGTAACTGGGACGCTATGCACCACCCGTTCACAAAACCGCTTGACGAGTGCATACAGTACCTTGATTCCGCCCCCGAAAAGGTTTTTGCCGACGCATACGATTTGGTGCTTAACGGCATTGAGCTTTCGAGCGGCTCTATTCGTATAACCGACCCCGAGCTGCAAAAGCATATGTTTGAGGCGTTAGGGCTTTCCGATGAGGAGGCATACGCGAAGTTCGGCTTCTTAACCGACGCGTTCCGTTTCGGCGCGCCGCCGCACGGAGGTATGGGCATAGGGCTTGACCGCCTTACAATGCTGCTTTGCGGCTGCGATAACCTGCGTGATGTTATCGCCTTCCCTAAGATCTCAAATTCAAGCGAGCTTATGTCGGGCGCACCGGCAGAGGTAGACAACGCACAGCTCAAGGAGCTTTCCATAAGCATTGACGGATAACGCATAATTGCAAAAAACGCCATTATAAACCCCCGATAAACCGTTCATTTTACGGAGCGATTTATCGGGGGTTTATCATTATGGAAAAAGCATCGGAGCAATTAGTTTTTAATTGCTCCGATGCCGGTTTGATTTAAAAGGTCTGTCCCGCCCTGCCGTAATGCGCTTAAAATAACCTGCGGTTTGTGCAGGTGGGTGCCCGCCGCGCGGCTTCACGCTCCCTTCTTCCGAACTCGGCACAGCCGCGGGAGGTCTGCAATCCGCCGCGCGAGCAAAGGCCCCGATTTAAAAGGTTGTAGGGCTATATAAGACGCGGTCCGCGAACAGCGCAGGACACTTTTTATTCTATATTATTATTTGTCGTCTATTTCAAAAAAATCCTCAAGAC
The DNA here is from genome assembly GCA_900549055.1 of uncultured Oscillospiraceae bacterium. Lineage (GTDB taxonomy): Bacteria > Bacillota > Clostridia > Oscillospirales > Acutalibacteraceae > UBA737. The sequence goes on along the minus strand of URNB01000007.1, from coordinate 3,141 downwards.
GTTCAACAAATGCGTCGGCAATCATATCGTATTCGTCATCGTCCTCTATTTCGTAATAGTATTCGTCGCCGTTTTCCTCTTCCTCGCCCACCTTTACTATAACCAGCTCTCCGCTGTCATCAAGCATTTTCTGCGGGTCGTCATAAATCGGGAGCATTGCAAGGTATCTTCCCGTTTCGGTTTCAATAGCGTCAAGCACCTCAAATGTATATTCCTTACCGTTATCATCGGATAGGGTGACAATATCCGGGTTGTATTCGTCTTTGTTCTTAATCTCGTCCATATCAGAGCCTCCTTAGTACAAATATATTTTAACCCCAAAATTCCTTTAAGTCAATGGGAACTTTTTTCTTTTTCAAGCTCAATCACCTTTTTAAACTGCGTTTCGTAAAGCAGACGGTATTTTTCGCTTTTTTCGAGCAGCTCCGAGTGCGAGCCGCTGTCGGTAATAACCCCGTTTTCTATTACCATAATTTTGTCCGCTGCTATTACTGTTGATAACCTGTGTGCTATAACAAGGCTTGTTCTGCCCGCCATTACAGCCGAAAGCGCCGACTGTATAAGGCTTTCCGATACCGAATCGAGCGAAGATGTAGCTTCGTCCAAAATAAGTATTTTGGGGTCCTTTAAAATTACCCGCGCTATTGAAACGCGCTGCTTTTCACCGCCCGAAAGCTTTAAGCCGCGGTTGCCTACCACCGTATCGAATTTTTTGGGCAGCGATAAAATAAAATCGTAAATATTAGCCGCCTTGCAGGCGTTTTCAATCTCCTCGCGCGTGGCATCGGGCTTTGCATAAAGCAAATTTTCAAGAATAGTGCCGTTAAAAAGGTATGTATCCTGCGTTACAATGCCGATATTTTGTCGGAGATATGCAAGCGAAAAATTTCGGACATCCGTCCCGGCTATTTTAACGCTGCCGCGGCTTACGTCGTAAAGTCGCGGTATCATGCCTATAATTGTGGATTTACCCGCGCCCGAGGTGCCTACTATTGCGTACATAGCGCCGCTCGGCACGGTGAAATTTACTCCCTTTAAAATTTCGTGCCCGTTTTCATAGGAAAAATGCACGCCGGAAAACTCTATTTCACTGTTATCAAGCGGAGGGGTAAGCGGATTTTCGGGGTCTTCAATATCGCACTTACGGTCGAAATATTCAAAAATTCGGGTGAACAGTGCCATAGACCTTACAAAGTCCACCTCTAAATCAAGCAGCTGTCTTACCGGCTGGTAAAGCCTGTTGACAAGCGCCACCACTACCGATATATCACCCACGGTAAGCGACGAATCGGTGTGGCTTATTATAAGGAAGCCGCCCACAAAATAAATGAGCAGCGGCGCTATTTGTATAAACATACCTAAAAACACGCGGAACCAGCTGCCCGCGCGCTGCTCGCGTATTGTTATTTTGGTGGTTTCATCGTTTATTTTGCGGAATTTTTCATATTCCGTTTTTTCCTTTGTAAACAGCTTTACAAGCATCGATCCGCTGACCGAAAGCGTTTCGTCTACCTGCTGGTTAAGCTCGTCCTGCTTTTCCTGCGCCTCGCTTACAAGCTCCCACCGCCTTCTGCCGACCGCCTTTGTGGGAAGAATTAGGAGCGGCAGCACTATAAGCCCCACTATTGCAAGCCGCCAATCGGTATAGAAAAGATAAAATACACAGGTTGCAACGGTTAAAACATTGCTGAAAACCGAAGCCAGCATACCCGATATAACCGAGCTTACACCGTTAATATCGCTGTTCATGCGGGTTATTATATCGCCCTGCTTTTCATTTGTGAAAAAGCCGTGCGGCATATGCAAAAGGTGGTCGTACATCTGGTTTCGCATATCGTAAATTATCTTTTGCGAAATCCAGCTGTTTATGTACTGCTCAAGCACGCTTATAATCTGCGCGGCGGAAAGCACAATAAACGCCAGCACCACAAGCCCCAAAAGGGTTTTTACATCGGCGCTGTCGTCCACGATCGCGTCAACTATTTTCCCCGTTATAATTGACGGAAAAAGCCCCAAGACCGCCGAAACGGCAAGGGCGGCGAAAACCGCGATAAACTGCAGCTTATACGGCGATAAATAACCGAATATTCTTTTAAGCAGCGCTTTTGTCAATTTCGGCTTGTTCTGTTTTTCTTCATCTGTCAAAAACCCGCGCGGGCCGCCGCCTATACGCATAGGCCCTCTCATTCCGGGGGGCGGGGGCATCATAGGGCCCATAAGCATTTCTCCTTGCAACATATATATTTATATTTTAACATATATTTCAAACATTGTAAAGTTTTGAACAAACTGTTAATTTAACTAAAAGTTATTAAAAAGCACTTGACAAACTATAGATTATGCTTTATAATAAAACCAGACAAAAGGAAAGGAGATGAAAACAAGGATGAGAGAGGAAACTCCACCGGCTTACTTTTAAAATAAAATGAAAGTGGTGAATCCAATGAAGTAATAAAAGGGCAGTCGCGGCAGGCGGCATTGAAATGATAATAAAATCTAAACGATTTTTTAATAGATAACCCGAAAAGGTGATTAAAATGATTGTGAGGAAATCACAGCACAAATAAATCAATACGGGTGATACCAATGTACTATTTATTAAACGGCTCAGTTAGCTCCAATACATAGATTTCGCGATATTTGATTGTTCTTGATATGCCAAAGGGCATTAGCACAAATTCAGTTAATATTAAAACAAACCGTTCAAGGGTTAAGTATATAGGGTTAAATAAAAGAGCTTTCTAAAATTGAATAAGTAAAAAATCTAACAGCTGCGACATATTGTGCCGCAGCTGTTTTTTGCGTTTACATTTTTTATTAAAATTTCAACTCATAATTTACCTATAATATTTTTTATGCGACAACATACAATATTACTGCAAACGCGAAAAGAAAAAACAGGAGAGAAAAACATCATGGCTAACAAAAGCGTAGTACCTGAGGCTAAAGAAGCCCTCAACCGTTTTAAGATGGAGGCTGCCAACGAGGTTGGCGTTAACTTAAAGCAGGGTTACAACGGTGACCTTACCTCCAAGCAGGCCGGTTCTATCGGCGGTCAGATGGTTAAAAAGATGATCGAGTCTTACGAAAACAGCATGAAGTAAGAGTCTTTTTGACCTATCGGGCGGCACTTAATGTGCC
>URNB01000006.1 GCA_900549055.1 uncultured Oscillospiraceae bacterium | reverse complement strand
ACTGCGTAATAGCGGTCGGCGGCGGCGTTATGGGCGATCTTGCGGGCTTTGCGGCGGCAAGCTTTATGCGCGGAATTGATTTTTACAATATCCCCACAACCGTTTTATCGCAGGTTGATTCATCGATAGGCGGCAAAGTCGCCATTGATTTCGAGGGGTATAAAAACATTGTCGGCGCGTTTTACCCGCCTAAAGCCGTTATAATAGACTCAAATACCCTTAAAACCCTGCCCGAAAGGCAAATATCAAACGGACTTGCGGAGTCGGTTAAAATGTCGCTGACAAGCGATAAAGAGCTGTTTGAGCTCTTTGAAAAGGGCAATATTAAGGAAAATATTGATACAATAATTGAAAAATCGCTTAAAATAAAGCGCGCGGTAGTAGAGCAGGATGAAAAAGAAGAGGACCTTCGCAAAATTCTTAATTTCGGGCATACCCTGGCGCACGCGATTGAGAGCGAGAACGAAATGCAAAACCTGTATCACGGCGAGTGCGTGGCGCTCGGTATGATACCTATGTGCTCGGACGAAGTAAAAAACAGGCTTATTCCCGTGCTTGAAAGACTTAATTTGCCCACATCTACCGCTGTAACGGTGGATACTATAATAAATGCTATGCGGCACGATAAAAAAATGTCGGGCGATAAAATTACAGTAATTTTAGTAAACACGGTAGGCACATACGAAATGAAAGAAATGCCGTTTGATATATTCGCGGAAAAAATAAGGGGGTCATTAGGGTGAAAAACAGCTTTGGCAGCTCGGTTATTTTAACGCTGTTCGGCGAAAGCCACGGCATAGGTATCGGCGCGGTGCTTGACGGCTTAGCCCCCGGAATTACGGTGGATGAGGATTTTATACGCAGTCAGTTATCCCTCCGCCGCCCCGTGGGGGATATTTCAACGCCGAGGGCAGAGCCTGATAATTTTGTAATAGAAAGCGGAGTTTTCGGCGGCAAAACAACGGGGACGCCTATCTGCATAGTAATACCAAACATTAACACCCGCTCTAAAGATTACAGCGAGCTGCGCTCAAAGGCGCGCCCGGGGCATGCAGATTATGCGGCGTACACAAAATACCACGGCTTTGAAGATTACCGCGGCGGCGGGCATTTCAGCGGCAGAATTACCGCGGGAATTGTAGCCGCGGGCGCTATTGCAATTTCGGCGCTTAAAAATAAGGGCATATATATAGGCACGCACATTAAAAGCATAGCGGGGGTAGCAGACCGCGAATTCCGGAATATCGCGGACGATATAAATGCAGTATCGCAAAAGGAATTTGCTGTGCTTGAAGATGGCGTTAAGGAAAAAATGATAAGTGAGATAACCGCCGCCAAAGCGGACGGCGACAGCGTTGGCGGCGTGCTTGAAACCGCAGTTGTCGGTTTGCCGGCAGGTATAGGCGAGCCGTGGTTCGGCGGGGTAGAAAACGTGCTTTCCTCGGCGCTTTTCGCCGTGCCTGCGGTAAAGGGTGTTGAGTTCGGAGCGGGCTTTGCGCTTGCAAATATGCGCGGCAGCGCCGCTAATGATGAATTTTTCTGCTCGGACGGCAAAATTACCACCGCCACCAACAATAACGGCGGCATAAACGGCGGAATTACAAACGGTATGCCGGTTATTTTCCGCTATGCGGTAAAGCCCACACCCACAATTCATAAGGAGCAGAACACGGTAGACTTTATCAAGAATGAAAATGTTAAAATTGCGGCGGGCGGCAGGCACGACCCCTGCATAGTCCACCGTGCGCGCGTGGTAATAGACAGTATTACGGCAATAGCACTTTGCGATATGCTGGCTGGCAGATTCGGTACTGATTGGTTGGGTGAATAATGGAATACGGCTGTATAGGGGAAAAGCTTTCGCACAGCTTTTCAAAAATCATTCACGCAAAGCTGGCAGACTATAATTACGAGCTTTGCGAAATACCGCGCGGCGAATTGGATAGCTTTATGAAAAAAGCCGATTTCAAGGCGATAAACGTAACAATTCCTTATAAACAGGCGGTTATACCTTATTTGTATTATATAAGCGATACCGCAAAAAAAATAGGCGCGGTAAACACCGTAGTCAATAAGAACGGCAAATTATACGGCTATAATACCGATTTTTCGGGTCTGCACGCGCTGCTGGTCCGTCAGAGAGCCGATTTAAAGGGCGGCAAGGTGCTTATTTTAGGCTCGGGCGGCACGTCAAAAACCGCCGCGGCTGTAGCTGAGGATTTAGGCGCAAAGGAAATTTACCGCGTTTCAAGGTCCGGCTCGGACGGCGCGATAACCTATGATGAGGCTTATAAAAAGCACGGCGATACTACCGCTATAATTAACACCACCCCCTGCGGAATGTACCCGAATATCGGCGCTTCGGCAATAGATTTAAGCCGCTTTGAAAATGTGAAAAGCGTTACCGACGCGGTCTACAATCCGCTTTCAAGCGCGCTTGTTATATCGGCGCGCGAAAGGGGAATAAACGCCACGGGTGGGCTTTATATGCTGGTTTCCCAAGCGGCATATGCGGTGGAAAAGTTTACGGGCTGCAGCATATCCGCAGATAAAACAGTGGAAGTCTACCGCGAGATTTTAAGGGATAAAAAGAATATTGTGCTTATAGGTATGCCCGGCTGCGGCAAGACTACAATCGGTAAAATATCAGCCGATAGGCTTCACAAGGAATTTATCGACACCGACGATGAAATTATAAAGCGCATAAATATACCGATAGCGGAGTATTTTGCAAAGCATGGCGAAGAAAGCTTCAGAAAACTTGAAAGCGAGGTTATAAAAGAAATTGCGGCTTGCCGGTCCTCGGTTATCGCAACGGGCGGCGGGGCGGTTTTAAACCCCGATAACATAAGGCTTTTAAAGGAAAACGGAACGGTTATATTTATCGACCGCCCGCTTGAAAAATTGGTAACCACGGCTGACCGTCCGCTTTCTTCAAGCAGGGAGCTGCTCGAAAAGCGATATAAGGAAAGGTACGGCTTGTATTGCGCCGCTGCCGATATTAAAATCGATGCGGTGAACGAAATAGAGCAAAACGTTAAAAATATTGAAGAGGTCTTTTTAAATGAAAATTCTTGTAATTAACGGGCCGAATATAAATATGTTGGGAATAAGAGAGCCGGGTATTTACGGCAGCGACAGCTTTGAAACGCTGTGCAATAACGTAAAAGAACACGCTGAAAAAGCGGGAATTGAGGTAAAGCTTTTTCAGTCCAACCACGAGGGCGCGCTTGTGGATGAAATTCAGGCAGCCTACGGCATATTTGACGGCATAGTTATAAACCCCGGCGCATACACGCACACAAGCATAGCGCTGTTGGATGCTCTGAAGGCGGTATCGATACCGACGGTTGAGGTGCATATTTCGGATGTTGCCTCGCGCGAGGATTTCAGGCAGATAAGCTATATAAGAAGGGCTTGCGTTAAAACAATATGCGGGCATGGTATTGCGGGATATACCGAGGCAATAGATTACTTAATTAAGGAATACGGCGATAAATAATGATAGCAACCATTGAAAAGGGAACGGCATACGGCAGGGTGGAGGCGCCGCCCTCAAAAAGCGTTTCTCACAGATATTTAATTTGCGGCGCGCTGTCATTCGGCAGCGTTATAGAAAACGTTGCGTTTTCAGAGGATATTAAGGCAACTCTTAATTGCCTTGGCGCATTGGGCGCCGAATATGAAATTGACGGCAGCACGGTTAAAATAGGCGGAATATCGCCCGATAAAGCTGTTAAGTGCGCAGAGCTTTTCTGCAATGAATCGGGCAGTACGTTAAGGTTTTTAATTCCGCTTTGTCTTCTCTTCGGGCAAAAGATCACCCTTAAAGGTACTCAAAGGCTTATGAGCCGTTCGCTTGCGGTTTATAAGGATATGTGCTTATCGCAAGGCATTGAATTTAAGGAAGATAAGGAAAGCGTTACGGTATGCGGCAGGCTGACGCCGGGTAAATATTCCGTAAGGGGTGATGTTTCAAGCCAGTTTATATCGGGGCTGATGTTCGCTTTGCCGCTGCTTCCCGATGACAGCATAATTGATATAACCGGCGCGATAGAGAGCGGCTCATATCTCGGTATGACGGTAAAGGCGCTTGCTGATTTCGGTATTAGGATCAGCCGAACCGATGAGCGAACCATATTTATAAAGGGCAATCAGACCTACAAGCCGCGCACGCTGCGCGTTGAGGGGGATTACTCCAATGCCGCATTTTTTGAGGCGTTCAACTCGGTAGGCGGCAATGTGGCGGTTGCAGGGCTTAAAAAGGATACCTGCCAGGGCGACGCGGTTTACAGAAGGCTTTTCGGAAAACTGGTGCGCGGCTGCCCCGAAATAGATATTTCCGATTGCCCCGATTTAGCGCCTGTCTTAATGGCGGTGGCGGCGGCAAACAACGGCGTAAAGCTAATAGGCACCCACCGCCTTAAAATAAAGGAAAGCGACCGCGGAAGAGCAATGGCGGAGGAGCTTGCCAAATTCGGCTGCAGCACAGAGGTCTGGGATAACGAGATAACGGTGCATCCGCGTATGCTGAAAACGCCCGAGCTGCCGCTGTCTGCACATAACGACCACAGAATAGTAATGGCGCTGTCTCTGCTCTGCAGTATAACGGGCGGCAGCATTTACGGAGCAGAGGCGGTAAACAAAAGTTTTCCCGATTATTTCCGTAGGCTTGCTTCCCTCGGCATAAAGGTTGAAGAAAAATGAAGTTAAGTAAGAATACAAATATTTTAATAGTAGGTTTAGGGTTACTTGGCGGCAGCTACGCCGAGGCGCTTACAAACGCGGGATATACCGTGAACGCCGTAACCAAAGAGCAATCGTCGGTTGATTTCGCCCTAAAAAAAGGTATAATAAAATATGGCACAACAAAGCTTGAAGAAAGCATTATTTCCGCCGCAGATTTGGTTATATTCGCGCTTTACCCCCATGTTTTCACCAAATGGATAGAAAAAAATCAGCATTTATTAAAATCGGGAGCGGTCATAACCGATGTTACGGGCGTTAAGGGCTGCATTGTTTATAAAATTCAGGAAATGCTGCGCCCCGATGTAGAGTTCATAGCCGCGCACCCCATGGCGGGGCGCGAGGTGTGCGGGGTTGAAAACAGCGATTCGGGCATTTTTAAGGGCGCTAACTACATAGTGGTTCCCACAGAGAAAAACACCGCAGGTGCAATAGAGCTTTGCCGCGATTTGGGCGAAAAACTGGGATTTCACCGCGTAGCGGAGCTGTCAGTTGAAAAGCATGACGAAATGATAGCCTTTCTTTCCCAGCTTACCCACTGTATAGCGGTAACGCTGATGTGCTGCAACAACACGCCCGACCTTGAATATTATACGGGTGACTCCTTCCGCGATTTAACGCGAATCGCAAGAATAAACGATGAAATGTGGAGCGAGCTGTTTTTGGATAACAAAGATATGCTGCTTGCCGAAATGCGCAGCTTTAAGCAAAGCTTTGAGACGCTTTACGAAAAAATAGAAACGGGCGACCGAGACGGAATACGCGAAATGATGCGCCTATCCACCGAGCGCAGAAAACGTTTTAACAAGCATTTATAAGGGGAAAAAGACTATGAATATGAAATTTTTAAGAAAATTACCAATACCGCAGCAAATAAAAAAGCGTTACCCGGTATCCGAGCAGGACGCGGCGGTGAAGGCGGCGCGAGACGGGGAGCTTAAAAATATTTTCGCGGGGAAATCCGATAAATTTATTTTGGTAATAGGCCCCTGCTCGGCGGACAGCCGCGAGCCTGTGCTCGATTATATTTCACGGCTTAAAAAGGTGCAGGATGAAGTAAAGGACAAAATACTTATAGTGCCGCGCATTTACACCAACAAGCCGCGCACTACGGGAGACGGCTACAAGGGTATGCTTCACCAGCCGAATCCCGATGAAACGCCCGATATGCTAAAAGGCATTGTCGCGATAAGAGATTTACATATGGCGGCGCTGCACGATTACGGCTTTTCCTGCGCGGACGAAATGCTCTACCCCGATAACCACCGTTATTTATCCGACCTGCTTTCCTATGTTGCAATAGGCGCGCGCTCGGTCGAAAACCAGCAGCACAGGCTTACCGCCAGCGGACTCGATATACCCGTGGGCATGAAAAACCCCACAAGCGGAGACCTTAGCATTATGATGAACTCAATAACCGCCGCGCAGCACAGTCACACCTTTATATACCGTGGGTGGGAGGTTGTAAGCGAGGGCAACCCCTACGCACATTCCATTTTGCGCGGATACATTGATTTTGCGGGCAAAAATGTTTCCAATTATCATTACGAAGACCTTGTAAAGCTGCACGAGCTGTATGCCGAAACATCCCTTGTAAACCCTGCCGCAATAGTTGATACCAACCATGCGAACTCGGGCAAACAGTATTTAGAGCAGATAAGAATTGCAAAGGACGTAGTTTACAGCTGCAACCACAATAAGGATATACGCTCAATGGTTAAGGGGCTTATGATAGAAAGCTACATTGAGGACGGCGCGCAGAAAATAGGCGAGCATATTTACGGTAAATCCATAACCGACCCCTGCCTCGGGTGGGAAAAATCCGAAAAGCTTATTTATATGATAGCGGATAAGCTGCACTGATTTTTAATTCCGCATTCCGAATTCCGAATTCTGCATTATATTACGGCTTGCACTTCCCGCAGGGAGCATACCCCTCGCTCACCGCTTCCTCGCGGCTTTTAAAGGAAACGCGGTTTTCATCCTTCAGCTTTTTGGCATACAAGCAGTCCGGCGTATGGAACTTTTTGGAATTTGAATTTCCTATGTACGCCGTAGGCGCGGTTTCGTTGGGCTTGGGCTTTGCGGGCACAGTGCTGTCGGCGGGTATTTCATCGGGCATAGAGCCGCTGCCGCCCGGGCGGTAGCCGTTTACGGTATCGTCACTTGGGTAATTTACGGTTATCTGTGCGTGTGATTCGGCATTGTCGGCAACGGATCCGCTGCACCCGCAAAGAATAACGGGTATAATAAGCAGTGCAAGTAATTTTCTTTTCATAAGCAAACTTCCCTTAATTTTTTTACGGAGGCTTTTAATGGACGACCGTGACGATATTTCAAGACTTTCGCGGCTGAAAAAACGCGCTAATCGGCTGCCGCTGCTGCCGGGCGTTTATATAATGAAAAATAAGAACGATGAAATCATATACATCGGCAAGGCAAAGGCGCTTAAAAACCGCGTTACGCAGTATTTCGGCGGCGGCTCGGGGCACACCGCAAAGGTGCGCAAAATGGTTTCCAATGTCGATCACTTTGAATATATTGTGTGCGACAGCGAGTTTGAAGCGCTTATTCTCGAAAACTCGCTTATAAAGCAGAATCAGCCGAAATACAACATACTTTTAAAGGACGATAAGGGCTACTCCTATGTTAAAATAACAAACGATAAATGGAAAAAGATAACCTTTTCGCGCGCAACCGATAAAAAAGGGGAGTATATAGGGCCTTATTCATCGCTTTATGTGGTTAAAGAAACGGTGGACGAGGCGCGAAAAATTTTTAAACTGCCCGATTGCAGCAGGAGCTTTGATAAACCCTCAAAGCCCTGCCTTAATTACCATATCGGCATATGCGACGCGCCCTGCCGCGGAAAAATAAGCCTTGATAATTACCTTGAAAACGTAAACGCCGCGGTGGATTTTATAAAGCACGGCGGAGCGGACAGTGAAACCGAGGCGGAATTAAACAAAAAAATGCTTGCCGCCGCCGAAAGGCTGGATTTTGAAACGGCTGCAAAGCTGCGCGACCGAATAAACGCCATGAAACGGATAAGGGAAAAGCAAAAGGTGGTTCGCGCGACCTATAAAAGTGAGGATGTTATCGCGTCCGCCCTGCTCGGCGAGACTGCGGCGGTAAGCGTTTTCATTTTCAGAAACTACCGCCTTTGCGATAAGCAGGTGTTTTTATTCGACGGAATATCCGACAGGGAAAGCCTTTATGAGGAATTTTTGCAGCGTTACTATCTTGAAAAGGAAGATATACCCTCGCGCGTGTTAATAGATTCTTCGGCGGACTTTTCCGCTCCCGAGCGCTGGCTTGCCGAAAAATCGGGACATAGTGTGAGCTTTATAAACCCGAAGCTCGGCGAGCAAAAGGCGCTGCTTGATATGTGCCTTAATAACGCGGCTGAAACGCTCTCGCAAAAAGCGGAAAGAACGGGGCGCGAAATGTCGGTATTAGATGAACTGGCGCGTCTTTTGGGGCTGCCCTCTGCGCCGCGGTATATTGAAGCTTACGATATTTCAAACACGGCGGGCAGCGAAAATGTTGCCGGAATGATAGTATATAAGGACGGAAGACCCTTTAGGCCCGCATATAAACGCTTTAAAATAAAAAGCTTTTTGGGTCAGGATGATTTTCGCTCTATGGCGGAGGTGCTTGACCGCCGATTTACCGAGTACGAAAAGGGCGAGGACGAGGGCTTTACGGTATTGCCCGATTTAATATTGCTTGACGGCGGTTCAGGACAAATGTCCGCCGTGCGCCCTGTGCTTGAAAAGCACGGAATAACCGTTCCGCTTTTCGGTATGGTAAAGGACTCAAAGCACCGCACCCGCGCCATAGCCGCCGAGGGCGGGGATATAAGCATTAAATCAAACCGTGCGGCGTTTACCTTTATTACAGGCATACAGGATGAGGTTCACCGCTTTGCGATAGGCTACCATAAGCAAAGGAGAAGTAAAAGTATGCTGTCAAGTGAGCTTACCGAAATTGATGGAATAGGCAAAGCCCGCGCCGCGGCACTGCTTAAGCACTTTAAAACGGTTAAGGCGATAAAATCGGCTGCGGTTGATGAATTGGCGGCAGCGCCCGGAATGACCAAAGCGGCGGCGGACGCCGTGTATAAACATTTTCATGAGGAATTATAAATGGGAAAAACACTTGAAAAGCATACCGAAATTGAGCGGAGCATAATCAAAAAATTCCGCAAGACGATATGGAATAATTTTATAGGTGCGGTAAAGGAATACGAGCTTATTGCCCCCGGCGATAAAATAGCCGTTTGTATTTCGGGCGGAAAGGATTCAATGCTGCTTGCAAAATGTATACAGCAGTTACAGCGCCATAGCGAAATACCCTTTGAAGCAGAGTATATTGTAATGGACCCCGGCTACAACGCCGAAAACCGAGCGCTTATAGAGCACAACGCGAAATTGATGGATATACCGATATATATTTTTGAAAGCGATATTTTCTCTGTCACCGAGCGTGCGGGCGGCTCGCCCTGCTACCTTTGCGCCAGAATGAGGCGCGGCTGCCTTTACAGTAAGGCAAAGGAGCTCGGCTGCAACAAAATAGCGCTCGGTCACCATTTCAACGATGTTATTGAAACGGTGCTTATGAGTATGATGTATTCATCCGAAATAAAAACCATGCCGCCGAAATTGCACAGCACCAATTTTGATGGTATGGAGCTTATACGCCCGCTTTATAAGGTAAAGGAAAAGGACATTATCGCTTTTTCAAATTACAACGGACTTAAATTTCTGCAATGCGCCTGCAGGTTTACCGAAAACAGCGCCCACAACGAGGGGCTTTCAAAGCGCAAGGAAATAAAGGCGCTTATAGAGGATATTAAAAAGGCAAACCCGAATGTGGATGATAACATTTTCCGCAGTATACATAACGTAAATATGGCTACCATACCCGGCTGGCGCGACCGCGATTCCGGCACATTACACAGCTTTACCGAAAACTATTAAACCGACAATTTAGTCTCGCGGGCGTAGAAGAATATATACTGCTGCGCAATACCCGCGTAGGGCTTGGCTTCATCGGGCAGCTCGCCCCCGAAAAGCGTCTGCATTGCGCGCTTTATCCAAACATCCTTGGGGAATGCGTCAATATGGCAGAGCGAGAAAAGCAGCGCGCAATCGGCAACCTTAGGCCCTACACCCTTTATTTTCATAAGCTCGTCGCGGGCTTCGTCGGTCGATACTGTTTTAAGCTTTTCAAGGTCAATTTCACCCGACGATATTTTCTGCGCCGCGTCAAGTATATATTTCGCTCTGAAACCGCTGCGCAGCACCTCTAAATCCTCAAGCGAACACGCCGCTATTCTTTCGGCGGTGGGGAAAGCGCGGTACCCACCCTTATCCTCGCCGAAATTATCGCACAGGCGGCTTATAATGCCCTTAATGCGCTTTATGTTGTTGTTTTGGGATATTATAAAGGAGCAAAGCGTCTCCCACGGCTCTTGGTTTAAAATTCTTATGCCGAAGGAATACTCCGCCGCGCTTTTCAGTATCTCGTTTTTACTTAAATTTTTATTTACCGCGCCGTAATCTCTGTCAAGGTCAAAATACTTTCGCCATATGCTTTCAAAGTCGTGTTCGGTCGTGTTAAAAAGCACCAGTGTGCCGTCTGCCTCTTTGCAAAGCTCTAAGTATTTCCCGTAGGCTGTGCCGTGCCATACACCGTTTCCCTTTTCCTCCCAGCGGAAAGCCTGGCCGCAGTCAAGCGTGTGCGGTAGGTCAATACCGTCCGGCACGGTTATGTAAGCATTGTTATTTTCATACTTTACAGTAAACATATAATCACCGAAATAGATTATACTCTTTTTCGACAATAATATCAATAAAAAAACAGGAGAAAAAATTATGAGAGACGATATTTGCACCATTCCGGTAAGCGAGGTTTTCGAGCATAACGACGGCTGTCCTATATGCCGTATGCGCGACACCATTGAGGAAAGAATGACCGATTATATTTTAGGCGACGCCATGATGGAGCCCGATGTAAGAATTGAGACAAATAAAACCGGCTTTTGTGAGCACCACTATAACAATATGATGTCGCGCAGGGGGCGGCTGCAATTAGCGCTTATGCTGCAAACCCACATTAACGAGATAAACGGCGAAATTTTCAAGAAAAAGCTTTTCAATACCGACAGTAAAAAGACCGGAAATGCCAAAAACATAACCGATTCCTGTTTTATCTGTTCAAAAATAGAGTGGGGGCTTTCCCGAATGATAGATACCGTTTACCGCTGTTACGAAACCGAGAAGGATTTTCGCGATATGTTCAATTCGCAAAGTATGTTTTGCCTGCCGCATTATGAACGGCTGCTCGGCGGAGCTTCAAAACGGAATATGAAATCGTATTATTCGGAATTTTCCGAAAACCTTAACCGCATAACCGGCGAATACTCAAAATCGCTTTATGACGATTTGTCAAAATACTGCACAATGTACGATTACCGCAGTCGTGACGGCGAGACCGATTGGGGGAACAGCCGTGACGCGGTGGAACGCACGGTCGCATTCTTAAACGGAAGAATATATGATGTGTACTGATTTAGAATAACCCGCGGGTTTTTTAATTATTCAAATCAGAAGATTTGAGGAAAGCATCGTATGAGTTTCGGGTATTTTTAAAAAATTATTGAATAAAACAGGCATTATTTGTGATTCCGACAATGCTTAATGTCAGAGGCTGCCGCTTGTGATTTTTCACTTGCGACAGCCTCTTTTTGTCATACGGTATGACACAGAAGTTATTAAAACTGCAGAAATAATCAAAATACGATTATTCACAGAAATGCGGGAATAAGTTTATTTGATCTATTCGTGCATTTCCGTTTATATCTCCTTTGGTGCATTCAACTTTCAGCCGCCGCGCGGATATAGGCGTTTCAAAACGGAATGTGTTTTTGCGTTCCGTATTATCTGCCATGGAAGCTACGGTTACCCAGGTGCCGCCTCGCTCAATTTGAACGGCATAATCCCGCAGTGCGCAGGCCAGTGATGTTGTATATAGATCAATTTGGCAAAATGCCTTCTCTGTTTGCAGGTCGATTATTAAATAGACAGGGTTATCCGGGCTGCAAAGTTGAGCAGAACACCATCCGGTATAATTATCGGTTGCGCCGTTGACTGCGCGCCACGGATAGCAGCGTTTATCGTATCCTTCATAATAATCCGAACTGGTTACCCGTGCGCCTATTGATAACGACGGCATACCGAATTCCGTAATTTCAAATATTGCAGAGCCGAAAACCTCCGGATAGTTTTCGGAATAGGCCGTTACCTTAACACAACCGTCCGAAATAGCGGTTACAGAACCGGTTGTTTCCATAAATGCCTTGTTAGTTGCGGAGCCGTCAGGCTCGGTGATCTCCCAATGTACCTGCTGGTCGTAGCAGTCAGGCGGATCAAAATGAGCCATTACCTGAAGCTTAGGCTGCTTTTTCGAGAGTTGACGTAGTCCGCGTTCTCCGGTTACGGTAATTTTTAAAGGAATCGGAGCAGGCTCTGTTTTATCCTGACGAACCATAATAACCGTTTTTCGGGCGATATTACCGTTTAAATCCTCGGCATATACGGTTGTCACGCCATTGATACCCATAGGCTTAACCGAGCCGTTGTCGATTGTAACAATTTCGGGGGATGACCACCATTTTGCTGCCGGGAAATTCGTATATAATTGAAGCGTTTCCCGTGAGCTTTTTATCGTAGTGGTATTATCGGCGCTTGTTATAATCAAGGGTCTGTTTTCATGCTGTTTGAAATTATCGGTAAGAAGAAAAATCCAATCACGCTTATCCGGCTTTTGCGGAATTACAAATACACCGTCAGACGGCTCGCATATACCGACAGAATTATAAACACCGCTATCAATATCATACCACAGGCCTTGATATTGCGTATTCTTCAAATGGCGCAATTCTCCCGATGAGAGCGTTTCGTCAAATAGAAAAACCACATATGTATCATTTGCGATTGAAGCAAGAGCTTTTCTTTCGTTTGTTTTAAAACTGCTCCATTCCGGATCGTCAAAATGCGGCTCCAATTTCCACCATTCCAAAGCCTCAAAAAAATGTCGGCAATGAATCAGTTTTTTTCCGGCATCAAATTGCAGTGCATCAAACCAGCGTCTGTAATCACCGTAATGCATCCAATCATCCGGTGAGTAATCATCATTCCAAACACCCTGCGCTCCGTATCCGTAGCCGCACATACCGTTTAAATATGCTTTATACCCGGCACCCAAAGCCTGTGCTTTATCAGCCCATAGCTCCTCATAACCGGTTTCGTAGCATACAATCGGTTTCGCAATTTGATAAAAGCCCTTCAAATACGAAGTATTGTTCAAGGTATATTCCTGCGGCTGAAGACCGAACCATGAATGGTACGGCTTGTCGTTCCAAGCAGAGTTTTCTGAAGTCAGCAGGCAGTTGTTAGCTCCGTGTGCGGTAAGTGGATGACGGTAGGCGTCAAATTCGGCAATAGCTTCGGCTACGGTATACCACCGTTCCGGATATACCGTTCCGTAGCAATGCGGATCAATTTCCTGGGCAACAGTCCATAAAACCGGATAGCTGCCGTAACGAGCTACCCAAAAGCGAGCTAAAAGGCGAAGATATTCCGGTGTATATGCCGGATTGCTTATTTCATCGGTAAAAAATAATTGAGAATTAGCGTGCACTAAACCGCATTCGGCAATGTAAGCAAATTTTTTGTCGAGCTTTTGAAAGCCGAGTATATCATTTTCGTCCAAGCCGTCGGTCAAGTCGTATATTTGAGGAATATTCGGTATTCCCAAAGGCTCTGATTGATAAACGGTAAAGCCCTGCGATACCCGGTGATTAACGGTGTAACAAAACTGACTGTCAATTCCTTCCACATTAGATTCGTCCCATTTTTCATGGCATAAAAACCAATGCGTATCGCCTAAATAAAAAAACGGTGTTCCGTCATGATACGAAAAGTAACGGGTATTCGGCCGAACTGTCAGAAATCCTCTTTTATATATTTCGCAATCACCTTTATAGGGAACGCAGCAAAGCTTGCCGCGGCGCAAATGCAGTCCCGTATTCTGTGTATCGGAGCAGAAGGTGGTATATTCCCAGCTTCCTTCCTCGGTCAATGCCGCCCTTACCGCAAATTCACATTTTCCGTTCCAAAAAGCCGGTCGTTCTATAATGGTTCCGCGCTCCGATTTGAAGATTACGGAAAGAGAAACATCAAACAACGGATCGGCATACGGATAATCGGAAACAAACCTTAATTCCGCTGTTTTCCACTTTTCAACCATCATAATTTTTTCATCCTTTCCTTATCAAAGAAAATGCGTATTGTAAAATGTATCACTTCACAATACGCATTTTGTAATAATTACGCTATGAAACAGCTATTTTTAAGCACCTTTAATTTCAGGCAGCTCCGCTTCTCCGGTAACATAAGGATAACTTCCGTTTTCATAAGAAGCGGCAATGATTTTTGCGTTTTTCATGTTGGGCCTTACTCTGTCGTTAATCAGTAAAACCCAATCCTCGGTATTTGAAGGCGGAGCAGGCGTTTTCCACTCTCCGTCGGAATTCGGTTTGAATTTGGCGGCAGCGGTCGTCGTTTTTCCGTCTCTTGGATTTACCCATTTCGCATCATATGTATGTTTCGGATTTAAACGCGAAATTGTTCCGATGAAATCATACGAAATCGGTTTTTCCTGTATCGGATAATAAATCATTATGCTGGTACGGTCTGAATTGGACTTGAGCAACGGGTCACTTGCGGTTCCGGGTTGCTTATACCAGGATATGATTGAATTATAGGGCTTTAATTCCCACCACGGAACAGATGTGAAGATCTGTTTTAAATATTTCATCTGAGCGCCGTTTTCACCGTCAATGGCCTTATACCACGGAACCGGCTTGGCACCCCATAGCTGGAAGGTGTCGTTTTCATCCCATATTGCGTTCCAAATTCCTTCGGCACCGTAGCTGTACCCGAAGCTGCCGCACATAATAGAGGTATATGCCATTTTTCTGGTAAGGTTCTTCGGAACCTTGGCTATGCCTTCATAGCAAGCCTCTCCCTCCAAGAAGGGAAGAGTTGCGGTACGGTTGTACTTGTTTTTCCAGCTGTTTAAAATATCGAATGTCAGGCTTTTGACATGACCGGTCTGAAGCATAACAAAATCGAACCAGTCTTCTCCGCGGTATTCATCGCTTTTGTATCCGAAATCAGTTGTTTCCACACCGGAGTGCAGCGTGGTAGGATGCTGATACGGATCAATTTTATCAATGTAACGCGCAACTTCTGCCCAATACGGAGAATTCATACGAGCCTCTCCGCAGGTGTTCCATATAATCGGATATGCAGAATAACGCGCAACAATGTAGCGAGCTATTGCTTTATATGCCGACACCGTATAATCGCTGTACGCATACGGACCCCAGTCAAGACCTAATGCAGAGACTAAGCCGTTTTTGGCAACATATTGAATTCTTTCGTCACAGTTAGAGAAAAACTTGGTATTGGGAGATTCCCATTTTTTATTGTCTGTCCAAACTCTGCCGCCTTCGTTCCAGGTTGCGGGCTCTCCGTTGATATATCCGTTGTCGCCTGATTCCGACAGGAAGAAATTCATTTGATACACAGTATATCCCTGCTTGGCGCGGACATCAACCATGCCCTTGAACATAGAGGGGAATCTCTTATCGTTGGAATCATATAGATGTTCGCGATGACTCAGTCCCATCCAATGTGTATCGGCAAGCCAGAAAAACGGAGTGCCGTCACGATGAGTCATACTGCGCTTATCATTGCTTACACGCAAAAAGCCGTGTTTGTAAATATCTAAATTTCCGGTGTATTTTGTGCAGTAAAGCTCACCGCTGATTTTATGCAGACCGGCATCGGCAGTATCTGCAGCCGAAACGGTATATGTCCATTTGCCGACAACAGGAGGCGCAAATCTGATTACCCACTTCTGCCCGCCGTCCCAAAAGCCGGGAACGGTCATTTTTTGTCCCTGCGGGCCGGTGAACTGACAATTTATTGCCTGCTCGGTATAAGGGTTGCCATATGTTTTTTTTGCGTTCAGTACAATGTCGGTCGCAGTCCATTTTTGTGTGGATTTTGCGCCGTTAGGCACAACAATGTTTACATCGTCGATTGGTGTATAATTTATTTGAACGTTTTTATCGGTACTGCCGCTTGTGCTTGAAGAACCGTCCGGTACGCTCGTTGTATTCTCGGAACTCGGTTTGGATTCCTCCTGAGGTTGTGACGAATCACCGGAAGAATCGGAAGAACTGTTGTTCTCCGACGAAACTGAATTGCTGCTTGACCCCGAAGAAGTATTACCGCCTTTGTTTTTGTCGTGAGAACATCCCGTTGCCAAGCACGAAAAGCAAAGCAACAAGGCTATAACGCAACAAAGTGATTTTTGTTTCATCATAAACTCCTATCTCCGCCCATTTACCGATTATAAAGTAACTGTGGCGATTTTATTTATGCTTGTTAATAAACAACAGGGAATTCAGACATTTTTCGCAAAAGTTACCGTAGTTAAATTTAACACTTTTTAAAGCGGCAGTCAATAAATAATTGTTCAAATGGCAATTATTCGCAATTTTGAGCAATTTTTCGACTGGATAATTTAAGGAAGATAAGATATGATTAAAATAAGGAATTTCAGAACGTTTTACAGCAAAAGACAATTGTAACCAATTAAGTAAGCTCTAACACACTGGAGGTGGGTAATTTGAAAAAAATATACAATGTTTTTTTCAAACAGCTAAAAAACAAAAAAATCGTTGCGATGGTTGTCGCTTTTACTTTTCTTATACCTAATCTTACTATTCTTTTTCATGCCGAAAGCCCTAACCTGGCGGATATCAGCGTTAATACCAAGCTGACTGCGTCTGCTTCGGTCAATAACGGCGATGCTCCCGGAGCATTCCAGTATAACGGCACATGGCAGAATACCAACGAAGCTCCGATCGGAGGCGGAAGCCGGCAATGGCTTGCCCTTAATTTCGGAGAGACGGTAACATTCAACAGTGTAAAGTTCCAGCAATACGGAAGGCGTCTTAAGCAGTTCAGCATACAGACCTCCGAAGACGGTGAAAGCTGGACTACGGTATTCCGGGGCTTGGATACATCCGTACCCGCCAAAGATGAAACATGGAATGAATATACCTCTGTACGCTTGGACAATCCTGTTACATCACAGTATTTCCGTTTATTGATGGAAGAGGTTTTTGCCAATGAGCCTAAGGTGATTATCGGTCAGATTTTCATTTATAACGATGCCGCCTTTGCAGCCACACCCGAGGTGGAAAACATTACAAATAAGCCCACGGAATTGGCGCACGGCTTGAATATCGGCGCCTACTCCGCGTCATCCGACAACGGCGGCGATCAGACCGCCGACAAGGCCTTTGACGAGCATGACTGGACTCCGTGGCAGGCAGCCGGCGGAGCACAGATAAACGCTCCTCAATGGCTAATGGTTGATTTCGGTTCATCAAAAACCGTATCCCGCGTAGATCTCTCGCAGTATAACAACCGCGCAAAGCTCTTTAAATTACAGGTATCCGACGATAAGGCAACTTGGAAGGACGCATTTTACGGCAAGGTAGAAGGAGCAGCAGACAACGGCAACACGGTTAATTATACCGTTGTATTCCCGGAAGCAACGGGACGGTACTTCCGCATTTTATTTGAAGAAACCGCCGGCGACGCGAGCGGAGCGCAGACACAGCCTGCCGTATTTGATATGAGTATATACGACAAGCCCGGCAGCGCAGTAACATCGCCTGAAATTACTTCCGTAACTGTTAAACCGGATGCGGTAAGGGAATTGACGCATGGTCTGCCGACTGAAGCCTTCAGAGGATCAACAGAGCAGAAAAACCAGGAAGCGAAGTATGCTTTTGATGCCGATATTTACAGTGTGTGGCAGGCTGAAAGCACTGCTCAGGTAGGTACTTCGCAGTGGTTGATGGTAGATTTCGGTAAAGAGGAAGTTATATCGCGAATTGATTTCATACAGTACAGAAATCGTGCCAGACAGTTTAAGCTACAGGTGTCTAACGATACGGAAACCTGGACTGACGCTTATAAGGGCAATGTCCCGAGCGCTACAGATTCTCCGGACGCAGCCAATGCCGCTTATACGATTGTCTTCCCGTCGGTAAACGGCAGATATTTCAGAATTCTGTTCTTAGATATGGCAGGAAAGGCCGAAGACAATACCGTTCCGAGTATGCCTGCTGTATTTGATATGAAGATTTATGATAAACATGACGGTGCACAGACTTCTGCCGAGGTACATGAGGGCTTGCTTGATTCCGAGGATTCCTTTAAACCGGCGGCACCCGTCAATCCGATAGTAAAACCGGAAAATCTTGCGTTGAATAAAGGGGATTCCGCTTACAGTTCATCCTCCAATCTCGACGGTCAGCCACCGCAGGCGGCATTTGACGGAAACGGTTCATCAAACTGGCAGAATTCCGGCAATAATTTCCCCGCTTGGATTCAGGTTGATTTGGGAGAGAAGACCGATGTTAACGGATTATGGATCAGCCAGTGGAGCAATCGAATCAAGTATTTCAAAATTCATGTTTCCGATGACGGCCGCAACTGGGCTGCCGCATTTTACGGTCGGGTAACAGATGCCGCTGAATTGCCTACCGCTACCGAGCTTTCCGTCGCTTTCCCGACGGTAAAAGCCCGCTTTGTACGGTTTACCATAACCGACGGTGTATATGATGAACCGAATAAGCAATTATTCAATATCCCGATTTATGAAATTGAGGTATATTCTTCTGACAATTGGCAAAGCAGTGAAAATGTAATTGATGTGGAAACCGAAAAGCCGACCCGGGAAACCTTAAATGCTTTGAGAGAAATTTTACAGCGTATTGAGTCATTGGATGAAGCTATATATACCGAGAAATCATTTGAGGCACTGAAAAGAGTTTATCTTAAGGCAAAGGAATACGAAAACGGAGATGTCGGAAACAATACGGCAGTATTGGAAATTATTGAAGAGTTAAAGCAGGCAGAAAAAGATCTGATACCCATCAGCACATACAATGAATTAAGAGATCAGCTGAAAGAAATTCTTCAAATGGATCCTTCAAAGTATCATACTGATGACTGGAATTCTCTAATGCTGTTGACAGAATATGCGAACGTACTGCTGCAGCAGGGAAATGCCGATACGGCAGATGTATCGTTCTATGTTAAATCTATTGATATTTTACTTTCGTCTATGAGAATGGCGGATGAGGAAAACCTTGAATATATTTATGAGGTCAATCCGGCAAAATCGGATGAATACTTAAAAGAGGAAATAGTTATTGACGGTTACGATAAGGACCCTGTTGCCACCGGAGAAACCAATTTTGTTATTTACGCAATATTGTCGGCTGTTTTAAGCCTGGCGGCAATTATAGTAATCAGGAAAAAATCGACCCGATGAGGGCGATTTTGGTTCGGTATAAACCTGAATCAAAATGCTGAAAATTAAATGATTCAAAATCCCCTCTGTCGTAAAGATAGGGGGGATTTTGCTGAGCTTTCCAATGCAAGCGAATAATTCTTTTTGGAATATGCAGCTTTATTCGACATTTTTTGATTGGAATATGCAAGTATTTACTTGTAATTTCAAAAACAATTTGCTATAATCATTTAAGAACAGTTTGAATTATTATGATTTATGTTAGAGAATCCGGATATAATAAAGAATACGGGCAATACTGCCGTTGGATTCTGTATGCGCGTCTTGATGCACGGAAAGGGGACTTTGCTCCATGTCTAAAGGTATATTTGACAAGCGCTTTGCCACACACATTCCGAGTGATTCTGCTTACCATACTCTTCTTTGCACCAATGAACTGGGATACGTTGAGGCGGATGTGAATTATAAAATCACCGGTATTCCGCAAGAGAGCATCTTATTTGGCTATACGACTGCAGGGCAGGGAATGCTGGAATACAAGGGCAACAAATATCAATTGCAGGAGGGCTCGCTTTTTTGCATAAACTGTATGTATCCGCATGCCTATCAGACCTTAACGGATATATGGAAGTTTTATTGGTTTCATACGGTGGGCTCGGTGGCACAGTCACTGATCAAGAATTTTGATGCTGATGTTTTTGTACGTAATAATATACGGTATTTTGTCGGTTTCTGGGAAAATATATACAGTCTGTCAAGCGAAAATTCACTTTATGTGGATATGAGAATCGCCCCTATTATAAATAATGTTTTTAATATGATTTTTGAAGATATAGGTCAGGATTCAAGAATGCAGAAGGCAAAAGAATTTATTCACCTGAATTACGATAAAAAAATCACTATTGACGACATGGCAAAAAATGCGTATATAAGTAAATATCATTTTTCCAGATTATTCAAGGAAAGCACGGGCGAATCACCTTATAAGTATTTATGCATGTATCGAATCGAAAAGGCAAAAGATTTATTGATAACTACACCGTTGTCTGTTAATGAGATTGCAATCCGGGTCGGCTTTGATGATGTTTCCAGTTTTATTTATTCATTTAAGAAGCATACCTTTGTTTCTCCTCTGCAATTCAGAAATCATTACAAAAATCTGCTTTAAAGGATCATTTTTTAAAAAGGGGCTGCCGCAGGAGCGAAAGAATCGCGAGCGGCAGCCCTTACTGTTTATAAACTGTTAAAATGTCGAAAACTTTTTTGGTTTTTTTCAAAAACACACAGAGAGCATGAAAAATGCCCTCTCAGACTGTCGAATAACCCCGAATCTTTCTTGAAATTCGGGGTTATTCGACAGTCTGACTCCTCCTTTATTCAAAGGAGGAGTCAGCTTAAACCGCCGTTTTTCGGAGGTCTGCTGAAGCAATAAAAAACCGTATATTTCGAATATCGCCGCCTTTAATCGGCATTAATACGAATTTATAGCATCTCACTCAATAAAACGGTTCTTTTTTCAAGCCTGGAGCGCTCTGCGGCGATACAAATAATATGGCTCAAAATGGATTCGCTGATTGATGTGGAGCATTCCTTTTCACCTAATGAGCTTGCAATAAAATCCTCCACCAATACATAATCCGCTCCGCCGTGAAGTGCCTCGGGGTGTCCGATATGATACAACTCACGATCGCCGTTTCTGAAATTATAAACCTCTATACGGTCATCTGCCATATAAGCTCTCAATTCTCCCATTGTACCCATAATATGAGTTTCACGCTCAAAATTTGAAAATGCGCACATTGTCATAACTGCGGTAATATTATCCTCAAAAAGCAAGTTTACTGTTTGATGATCCACTACATTGTTATCACAGCGAAATACACATCTGCCGTAACGCCCCTGTTTCAACGCTTCCACCGTATCACTGAAGCCTTCCTTTTCAACGGCATATTCTCTGAATAAATGATTTTTATATTTATTCAGGTATTTCGTTGCGCTGTACGGGCAGGTATTGTTGTATTTACAGCCGTTAATACAACGATCCGCGCAGCCCTCCGGTGCATTTTCCGCTTTAAAAAAATCAAGAGAGCCGTAAGAAGATAGGCTGATGCAATTTCTCCCGATCAGCCACAGCAGCAAATCCGTATCGTGACAGCATTTTGCAAGGATCATAGGACTCTCGGAATCTTTATTCCAATCTCCCCGTACAAAACTGTGAGCATAGTGAAAGGTCCCTACCGGTTCAATATGATTAACGGAAACGATTTTTCCTATTTCCCCGCTGTCAACTATTTCTTTCACCCTACGATAAAAATTTGTATACCGCAGGCTGTGACAAACCTGAACACGCGCTCCGTACTCCTCTGCGGCATCTGCAAGGCGTTTGCAAGCATTTATATCCTTATCAATGGGCTTTTCGAGCATAATATTTTTATATCCCGCTTTCATAGCGGCGATTGCCGGTTCAACATGGCAATTATCCTGAGTACATACAAACAAAATATCGCCTAACACGCCCTGAGCAATCAGTTCTTTCCAATCTTTATAAATATTTTCTTTATTACAATGGTATTTTTCGTTTGCAAGCTCCTGTAAATACCGTTTAGGCTCCGCCACAGCCGCAACTTCAAATGTGTTTTCATTGGAAAATATATAATTTGCATAGCATTGCGCTCTTGCTCCGAATCCCAAAAATACGGCTTTTGTTTTCATAATCAAAGACCTCTCTTATTCTATAAGTATTATTAATCCTTTAATCCGGAGCTTGCCATTGTTTCGATAATATTACTCTGAGTGAAAATAAATACGCCGATCGGTACAATCATCATAATAACAATAACAGCAGAACCGACGCCTGCGCGCGCGATTCCCCCCGCAACAATCTGATTGATGGCATACGACAAAGATTTCAGCTGTTCGCTGTAAATAAACGAACTGGAGCCCATATTCCATAGCGACTGAACCGAAAACACCATAAGCGTCAGCCATGCCGGCTTTACATTCGGCATAACAATAGTCCAGAAAATTCTCAATTCTCCGGCACCGTCAATTTTTGCGGCCTCCAGCAAAGGCGTAGGAAGCTGCTCCATAAACTGTTTAATCAAAAACAATCCCAGTGTGCTGCCCATTGCCGGTACAATAATAGATTTATAGGTGTCTACCCAACCTAATTTACTCATAACCAAATAATTCGGAATAGCTGTTACGGTCGCGTTGAACATCAAGGACAGTACAATAAGCTGAAAAATAAATTTCGCGCCCGGAAAAGGATGCTTTGCCAACGGATAAGCGCACATTGAAGCCAATATAAGCTGACCTGCGGTGCCGACAACCGTAATGAACAGAGTATTAAAGAAATATCTGGAAATCGGAACCCATGAGTTCTGCAAAAGAACAAATAAATCGGTAAAGTTTTTCAAGGTAGGATTTCGCGGAAGTAACGGAGGCGGAAAGAGCCATAATTCGTCTAACGGTTTAAAGGCATTTCCGATTGCGTAGACAAGAGGAAGCGCAATAAACATTCCTAACAGCGTAATAGTGACAAAAACGGTTATATCTCCGCCCAGAGAACGGTTGACTCTCTTATGGCGCTTTGCTTTGATCTTTTTGCCCGATAAATTTTTTACAGTTTCCACGATTATTCACCCACCCTTGCAATCAATTTTTGAACTAAAATATTCAAGGTTACCATAATTAAAAACAAAATAGTTGCAATCGCACAGGCATATCCCATTTGAAACCGTATAGTGCCGTAGTCCTCTAAGTGATGCACAAGCGTATGCGCCGCATAATCCGTACTCGGAAAACCGCACAGCGTCGTGATAACGGTTCCTACCCCAAAGGAGCTGGTAATGCTCATAACCGCGCCGAACAAGAGCTGAGGACGCATAACCGGAAGCGTCACATACCATAATTCCTGCCATCTGTTTCGAATTCCGTCTACGGCAGCAGCTTCATACAATGATGCGTCTACAGTTTGGAAGCCTGCAATAAAGGTTAAGAAGGTGGTTCCCAAGCTTCCCCATAGAATTATAAACATTAACACGGGAACCATATAATTTTTATCGGTCAACCATTGAATCGGCTCAAGCAAAATACCGACCTTAATCAGCCACGCATTTAAAAATCCGTTTGCATCACCGCTGAAAATCAATTGCCAAACCGTATAAACATTGGCAAGTGTCGGCGCATAGAATAATAAAGTCAGCACCGAACGCATTCGAGGTTTTAAATCATTTATGAACCACGCCAGCCAAAGACAAAGCAAATAGCTGATAGGCCCGGTAATGGAGGCAAACAATATAGTGTTTTTTAATGCGGTCAAAAAGAGAGGATCTTTTAAAAATAAATTTTTATAGTTGCCGAAGCCCACAAAATTGGCAGCTTGCAGAACATTAAAATCGGTAAAGCTTAAAAACATTGCCATAATAACCGGAACAACGGTAAATATAAGGAATATAATTAAAAACGGCGCAACAAAGCCGTAAGAAGCTTTGTATTTTTTCATTTGCTTCAAGGTGTAGCGAGTTCGCTCCTTTAGGCTTATTGAACTTTTCATAATACCAGTCCCCATTTTATTGCTTTAAAAGTAAATCAAAACCCTGCGTCCCGAAAGCTCATAAGCGGCTGCCGTGAGCTGCTTTCTGCCGCACATACGCTTCGGTAAAATAAACATTGCTGCCGATCAGTCCTTCAATCCGAATTCTTTTCGCTTCATAGCTATTTCATTATTGATCGTGATCGTTGCACCTGCCAGTACCTTTGCGGGTTTTTCCTTGGCGTTGACTACATCTTTAAACGCAAAATCCATATATCTTTGTGTGTAATATCCTCCGGGTACTTCCGGAACTCCTTTTACCCACTGCATCTGCTCTTTGATTTTATCAAAATCCGTCTTTGCCCACGGAATATCATACATTGCTTCTTTATTAGCTGTTGAATATCTCGCAGCCGTACCCATGATGCTTTCCAATTCCTTGCCGAATTTCGACTGCGCCTCTGCATCGGTCCACCACTTAATAAACTCCCACGCTTCCTGCGGGTGCTTTGTTTTTGACAGAATCATACAGGCATTAACCTCGCCCGGAACCGTGCGGTCAATTTTTCCTTCCGAATTCAAGGTTCCCGGAACAGAGGTGAACTCCCATACGCCGTTCAATTCCGGAGCGAATACCGATAATTGATTAAACAAGCTGTAATCGCTTATACCTATCGGCACAGAGCCGGAACGGAATTGGTTTAAGAAGCTGTATTCCTTGGATAAACCGTAATCTGTATACAGGCTTGTCATAAAGGTAAAGGTTTCCACCGCAACCGCACTGTCCAACAGAGCGGTTTTACCCTTTTCGGAATAAACATTACCGCCTGCCTGGAATAAAAACAGCAGGAAATTTCTGTAATTCATTCCGATAGGATAGGATATAGCCGACGGCAGGCCGAAGCTCATTTTATTCTTTTGAAGCATCGGGAGCATTACAAGCACATCATCCCATGTTTGAGGGATAGCCAAACCAAGCTCGGAAAGAATATCTTTTCGGTAAAAGAGCATTGGGAAGGTCTGCGTTTCCGGCAAACCGTATACACCGTTCTCAAAACTAAGCGGTACAATGGCACTGCTGTAAAAGCGCTCGGCTACTTCCTTATAGTCAGGGAATTGTGCAAGATCCAAAACCGCATTTCTAAACGCATAGTTACATACATCGCTCGCTGTCAATGTCAGCGCGACATCGGGTCCTTTTCCTGCCAATGTTGCGGGAAGCAGAGCACCCATAGAAATAAGCTGTATATTCGCGTTGATATTTGTTCTTGCGGTAAAGTAGTTATCTGCCATATTTTTCAGCACCTGAGCCTGATCCCGTCCTCCGGTTACGCCGTTTCCTACCCACACTGTAACCGATTTACGGCCGTCGTTGCCATAGCTCAGATTGTTATAGTCATTCAAAAATGAAGATATGAAGCTGCGAATATGATAGCCCGCCTCGGCAAAGAATCCAAGTGATGCCTTCGGCAGCTCGCTGTCCGCGGGAGAAATCAACAGATAATCTATTGTCAGGGGTTGTTGACTTTCCGTTGAAACCCATGTTCCGAGCGAACTGATATTCTGTTGAAAGGCACTGAAGCGTTTAGCTATATTTTCGGGCTTGTCACACATCTCCTGTGTTTGAATTGCAAGCCGCTTAATAATTTGGATGTTTTCACCCTGCATACCGGAACGATTTATCAATTGATCCATGACCTGATTTAACCGTTCTGTCTGTGCTTTTAAATTTTTCATCGTATCGGGAAGGGTTTCTTTAAACTGATAATCCCGATACTGATCCGGCGACGGTCCTGTTACCACAAGGATTTCACGGTAAATATTGTTTAATTCGTTCACAATATCGTTTACTTCCCGAATTATGGAAGCCGATTTACCCAAAGTGACCTCAAATTTTATTTCATAATCCTTGTCTTTTTCAAAATAAAAGGAATAGCTTTCTTTATCGTCGCCCAATGTATATATCTTCCATTGAGTACTGTAAGGAATAGAGTAATCGTTCAATTCACTATACGGAACCTCTCCGTTGATATAAATTCTTCTGGAAGAAACCGAACCGTTCTTTGCGTTTTGAATTCCTCTGAAATGTATATTATATAAACCGTCCTGAGTAACCTTAAACTTCCATGATATTGTTTGACCGTTCATCTGCCACTGTGTTGAACCTATGCAGTTCAATTTCAGCTTCATCGGATCACTTGGCTCCATGGAAGCGTTTGATCTGTCATAAATAGGAACAAGCATGGGGTCGGATTTATAATCGGCCTTTTCTCCCTGCAGCTTAACAGACTCAACATTCGGCGCAGAATAGTTTTTAAGCTGCGGTTTTGCCTGTTCATATGAAAGCGGCTGCTTCATTTGGCAAAGAGTGATTGTTTTTATTTCCATCGGCTCTCTTACCGCATCAAGGCGAATCGTATGGCGTCCCTCGGAAAAGTAAAATTGAAAAGGGTCTGTATAATATCCGACGGAATCTTTTATATAAGCGCTTTGCCACTGCATGAATTCTATTTGCTCAGGCCTTATTTGGTTGCCGTTTGAGGCTTCCCGAATTGTATTTCCCTGAGCGTCTTTTTTATCAATCCAGACCCGGTTAAACTCAACCGAGCGCGCCTCTTCAAACGGCAATTCTCCGTCAAGCTTTATACTGCGCACAACAGAAGAAGATTTCCCGCTTGTGGCAAGATAATCCAACTTGATATAATAAAGTCCCGACGATTTTACATCAAACTCCCATTCAACATAACCGCTCTCGCTTGTTTGCAAGGTGTCGGCTGTCTTTTGAGGACGATAATCAGAGCCGCTGTATCCTGATGCCTTTATGACAATAGGCTGTTCAGGATGCTTTTCCGACTGATATTTTTGAATATAGGAAAAATAAGAGTCCTTCAAATCCAGTTTCACTGGCGGCAATGAGATGTAACTGGAATAAGCTTCATCCGCATAAACCGTCTGTATCATTCCGCCTGCAAGCAAAACAATACATAAAAAGCCGGCTAACGCCCGTCCGAGCTTATTTTTAAATGTATTTATGCACATATTCATCGACCTCCGAATAGTTAACGCTTATATGTTTATATTTCTATATGATTTCCGTTAAATGACTCTGCTTTTAATTCAGCTTACGGTATAAAGCTCACACCTGAGCAGTTACCATGAGGTTGCTGCCGTTAACGGTTATTTCTTTTACGGGCATACAAACATATTGCGTTGATATTACGGGTGCTGTCTCTTTCGGATGGATAATGTTCATAGAAAACATTTTGTTTTCTATTTTCCATTCCACCTGAATCTTCCCGTAAGGTGACGGTATTATACCCTTTGCATATGTTAATTCGCAGCAATGCGGCTCCACCTTAAAACTCCGATAACCGCAGGCAATCGGCTCGACGCCTAATAAATATCCGCTAAGCAAATGAGCAACCGCCGTATCGGGATGAGAACGATCCATCCACTGCTTTCCTTCGGTCTCGGACGCAGGCGGATACAGCATACACTCGGTAGTAGTTGCCGGACCGTTTTCATCTGCAATGCTGTTCAGCCAATCCACATATACCGGTGTGTCTCCTTCGTATGAAAGTCCTGTTTTACCGGTTAATGTGCGGTAAGCAATTTCATCATAGCCGTAATTAAAGCATCCGCGTATGAATAAAGAAACTATTTTACCGTAAACCAAATTTTCCGGAAACCACTTCAACAACCGATCTATTGCCTGTTTGGCCTGCTTCGGAGAAAGGATACCCACCGCCAGGGCAAGACAGTTTGCCATATGGCAAAACTCTTCGTTTTGAAGCCCCTTTGGGAAACAGCCCTTTCCGTCCTGCCACAAGTATTTCATAATACTTTCTTTAAGCACAGAGGAACGGAAACGAAGTTTTTCAGCAAGGTCTTCATCGCCCAAAGCGTCCGCAATATATGAGCCTTTTAATAAAGCGTCATAGACAATAATATTATTATAGGAAAAATGACCGATATCATTTAATTCATGATCCCACAAACCTTTTGAAGTGGCATAACGCTGGAAGAAAAGACCGTTTCCTTCCACCCATGACCATAAATATTCCAAATCCTTAACCATCGGTTCATATAAAGTCTGTACCTGTCCGGTTTTGCCGGTAAACAAAAGATAATCCCATAAGGTCGGAACAAACCAAGCCGAGAAAATATCGGATTCGTAATATCCGTATTCGCCGATGCGAGGTGCTTTTTCATTTTCCGGATAACAGGCTCCCCAGATATAACCCTCGGGAGTCTGATGCTTGGCAAACATCAATAAGCTGCCCCACATATATTTTAAATCGGTGAAAGCATAATAAATGTTTCTGCCTGCCCAATCCAAATCACCGATCCACGGCAGCCGATCCCTTTTTGCTCCATCGGACAAAAAGGGCAATGACCGTGTAAACACATAATCGGAATTCAGCCCGTTTTTAAAATCATCCTTCAGTAAAACAGCGTCTTCTCCAATAACCTCAAGAGCGCTTACTGCAGCCCATTTTTCAGTTGTTTGAATAAATCCGACGGTTCCTTTTGAATAAACGGAATCATTCCACTCCAAAATAAGAACCTCATCAAGGTATACTGATATTTGTTCACCCTTTAGTTTGGTTATGACCATGTACGGCTTATTGTCAGTCAACTCACAGCTGAGTCTTTTTTCACCTATTTGAGTATCGTAAGAATCTTTTCGTACAAACCATTTTAAAATGCCATCCAAACTCAATTGAAAGGCATATCCGTTATCCGAATTCTGCGCTCTTACCATCCAGCCTATTCCGGAACAACAATCGGGATTAACTGCTATCTGGCAGTTAAAACGAAAGCTGTAATCAGTCCACTCGCAGCCTTTTGAATAAATTCCCGCCGGATTTCCTTTAGTCAAAGCTCTGAGCAGCAGGGTATCTTCTATTACTTCCCATGATTGCGAATTATCTATCGAGGCGATCTGAACGGTATATGTGCCGGAATACCACAGTTGATTAAGCCCGCTGTGTGAAGATAAGAACCCGCCTTCATAAGCTCCCATATCGGAGGTGTAGTAAATATGAAAATCTTCGATTTCAACCTCACCGGGAGTATCAAGCGTCAGCAAAACAAATCTTTGCTGCCCTTGTATCAGGGGATAAATATATTTTCCGGTACGATTAACGGTATACAATTCATAACGATTGGGATTGGCGGGTAAAACCGGTAATTCAACCCCCAAATATTTACAGCAGCCACGCAGAAAATCGCCCGTGTCACGGTGATCCTTATTCAAAAGATAAGGATACCAGTCGGAGTATGATATTCTTAATATCGGTTGGCACTTGTGCGATTTAACGGTGAAAACCGGATACCCTCCCGGTGAAGAACGCCCCAGGTCTAAAATCAAATACGGTTTTTCTCCGTTCTGCTCATAGACCAGCGTAAATTCCCGCTTATTCCAATTCTCCGTTTTTACCGTTCCTTCCGCATATTTTATCTGCTCTGCTCCGCATTTTTTTTTCTTCGGAGTCAGTAAATAAGGAGTAATTTCATCAACAGTAATCATAATAACCTCTATCGGATAAATAATAAATTATAAAGTCAGCCTACAATGCCGCTTCTGGAAATGCTTTGAACAAAAAGCTTTTGAGTAAATAAGTACAATATTACGATCGGTGTAATCAGCAGGAAAAATTTCGGACTTTCCAGCACCGCCGACATCAATGTCGTGCCTGCACCCATCGTTGTAAATACCATACCGTACAGCTTATTTGCGAGAGTGGGGATTTCGGGGAAGAAGATTCCGGAATAGACCGTATCGTTCCACTGCCACACGAATGAGAACAGAAAAACGGTAACCAGCATCGGAACGGATCCCGGCAGCATAATCCTGAGAAATGTTCTGAAGGGACCGCATCCGTCGATATAGGCAGCTTCCTCCAATGCCATGGGCATATTTTTGAAATGTTGTCTCAGCAAATAAATATAGAGTCCGTTTTTAAAGCCCAAAGCCGTGCCGGACAGCAACAAGAAGGGCCAGTAAGTATTTATAAGATCCACACCGGAAAAAATGCCGGAAAACTGAAAAATATTAGTAATTCCGAAAAAATGAAATCTTATATAAAGCGGTAAAAGAATAATCTGCGGAGGAATGATTAAGGTTAATACGGCCATACCGAAGAGCAGCTTGTGTCCCTTGAATTTAAACCTCGCAATTCCATATGCGACCAATGAACAGGAAGCCAATTGCAGCAAGCTTTGAACCAGGCAGAATAATACCGTCATCAGCAGTGTCAGCGCGTAATTCACGGAGTTCAATACAATTTTATAATTTTGCAAGGTCGGATTCTTCGGAATAAACACTACCGTGGAGTCCATCATATCGGCTGTGCTTTTCAGCGATGCGGAAAATTTTACGAAAACAGGGTAAAGAATCATAAAAGATAAGCCGACAAGCAAGACGAACCTCATAAGCTTCCAAATATATGTGTAGCCTTTGCGCCGAAGTGTTTTCTGTTCTATATGTTTTTTAAGATTTTTTGAAATACCTGACATAACCCGGAGCCCCCTCTATCGATCCTCGTAATAAACAAATTTAGACATAATGAAAATAACAAAACCGACCACAGTGAAAATCAAGGAAAAATAAATCAATCCCATAGCAGAGCTGAAGCCGAATTGATTTTGCTTTAAAGCCGTGTCATACATATCCATAATCACCGCATTGGAAGCTCCTCCCAATTGATCTACGATCGTATAAACACTGTTAACCAGCACAACCGGGCTTATCATCGGCAATGTGATTTTCCAAAAGTTTTCCCAGCTCGTGGCACCTTCGATAGAGGATGCCTCGTAAAGTGACGGGGAAATTCCTTGTAAGCCTGCCAAAAAAATCAGGATCTGCACTCCGGAGGACATTGTTATGGTATATATTTTGCCGACCAAATTCGATACAAACGAGAACATTTGCGGAGAAAAGGAAGCACCTAACAAATCCATAAGACCTTTTACCATGCTGGTATTGTCTCCGTCTCCCGTTAAAGATACATCGCCGGATAATGCGTGAATGGCATGTCCCATTAAGGAGTCGTTGTTAGAAACGGCAGCTATGCCGGACGCCATAATAACCGGAAGGAAAAAAATCGCACGCACCGCACCTCTGCCCTTGAATTCCTGATTCAGTAAGGTTGCAACAAAGAGACTGTAAAGCACAATGGCAGGAGAGGTGAGCAAGAGCTCACCCAGACTCTTGAGAACCTGCTCAAAATACCCGACTCTCACGAATAAAACCTGACGAAAATTTTCCAATCCCACGGGATTCAGCTGCATACCCTGATTGGTCAGGGAAAGCTTGCTGAACCCGAGAATCACATATAAAATTAAAGGAGAAAGAAAGAACAACACGAACCCGACAGCAAACGGTAAAGCAAAAATATATCCCCAACGGATCCGCTTCTGTTCAAGAGAGATGCTTTTCTTTTTTAAATTTATCATTCAACCGTCTTTCCTTCCGCTCGAATATAGCTGTGTGCTTCGATTTTTGTGTTATTATAAACAACCGGAGCATCATTATAATTGACGATAATGGAAACGCCGTTATCATAGGTTGTACAATTAACATTGTTTTGGACCTGTTGATGACTGACTATCTTTGCTGTCTGGCAATCCTTTAAAAGCCCGTTCATCTCTTTATACAATTCCGCCGCTTGCGACAGCCACAGTTTATAATTGACGCCGTAAATGTTATACTCGGTATCCTTCAGTTCATAGTTGTCCCGATAAATAAACTCAAAGCTCGGGAACGAACCGGTCTCAATCAATGCCAATCTGTCGGATTGAAAATCTCCCGTGTAATTCATCGGTGTTCCCGATACCGGCACTAATCCGTGTACAACCATTTGGTAAAACGGAATTGCTCTGTCACACATATAATGATTTTCCGAAGTCAGCGGAACATCGGTTATAATCGATGCCGAAGCCAAAGAATACTCATTCGCCGCCTGTACCAGCAGGCTGTGACCTGCGGCGATCTTGTTAAGCTGCTCACGCACAATAGCCAGGCTTTGCTGTCTGTCTATCGTTTTGTTGGTATTGTAGTCGCTCGTCAGCCGTTGCCCTAATTTGCCGACGCTTAATCCCTGTATACCGTAGCCGCTGAGATCAGATACAGCGCCGTTCAGCATAGCATCATATTTCCCCGGTGAAACCAATATTGCCGATGTGCCCTTAATCCTTTCAAATGTTGTCAGCTTATAATCGTAATTATACGCGATGCGCTTATTCAGGGCTCTCGCTGCCATGCGCTTTTTAGAGAAGGAATCAAATAAAGTGTCTTTTTTTACATTTTGCACTTCGATCCCCGGATAAAAGCTTATATCATTTTTATTTACATAATCAAGGAGTTTTTTAAAGCCTTTTTTACCGCCGAGAGCACCCATAAGGTCAACTTTATTATATGCGGTATTTTCTCTGCCGCCGTTTGCCCAATCACTCAGCTCCAAAACCGTATTTGAAATGCCGGACTGTTTCAGCTCGTCCAATATTTTTACGGTTTCCTCATAGGTGGTCAATGCTTTCGGACTGTCAACCGGTATACCGAGTACAGAACGTTTATAAGTAACCGCACCGATCACGCGCAGGTGAAACGGTAAATCCGCATGCATTTTCCTTTGCCCGATTTTATTGTTTTTAAGCAGGTATTCACGATAAGCATTAGCCATACCGCTGTAATCCGCTTCATCCTTTTGCAGCGTTATGTAGCGTATTTGCAAAGCTCCGGAAAGATCCTTCTGAGGATAGATATCAAAATCGGTAAGGTTCATGATCGCGGTTTCCTGATGCTGCGGTCTTGCCACCTGAAATTTCGGACACACATGATTATAGGAATCGGTGCGACCGCTGATATCGGCTTCTATGAATACCGAGCCGTCACCGCTTTCAACAATGCCCAAAAACGCAATATCATTCTGTTTTAGACCGAAGACGGGCAAATGTGCCTGAATATCAACCTGTTGTTTTTCGGGAGCTTCCTCAAACAGCGGATCATCTCCGTAAATCAGCTCTGTTTCATACGATTCTAAATTTGTTTTCCCGTTATTCAGATTTATAAGAGCGCCGGAGCCGCCGGGAACGAACATATATCCATCTTTTGAGCTGTCAGCAGCTCCCCAATAAGGATTCACCCAAATATTCTGCAGCTGCATGACATTCTTTTTATACTTGATACTGTTTTCGGGAATTTTTACCGTTAGGTCGTCTCCGTCCAGACGATATTCAAGTCTTAAGGAAATTGAATAATCAAGCTCCTGCGCAATATTAACTTTATTTTCACGGTGATCACGCTCCATGTCTTCCTCGGTATATCCGATATTGACAAAAACCGCCTCCACCTGTTCAAGCATAAAATCGGAAGCCATCTGTTCGCCTGGAGACTGAAACTGAAGAGTTCCCGGTGTAACAAAATAATAAATGGGCCGTTCTTTTAAAATGGGAAACACTTCCAAAAACAGTGCCTTGTCTGCTTCGGTTCCCAAATCCTTCAGTGCGACCTTTTTGTAATAGGATTCAAAAATATCAAGGTCAAATTCATCAGTGATTTTTTTCTTGATCTCCTGATAGCGTTCTACCGATAATGCTTTCGGCACAATAAATACGCGCGGTTTCTCACCGATCAAATAATTAACGCCTATTCCGTTTTCAACGGGGTAAAAGCTGTATTGATTCAATGATATGCTTTGTGAAAAAGAATCAACCTTTGTTTTTTTGCCCTGCGATACATATTCGGCTATTATTTGAGAGCACAGATGATCGAGATTTACTCCCTGTGCCAATGGGTCGGACTTGCGGTCAACCGGGTTGGTTGTCCATTTATTACCCGTGATTTTATCCTCAAGGGTAACGCAGGCAGTGGTCGCGTCCATATATAAATTCATACGCTCCGAGCTTGCCGCAAGAAAAGGCTGTTGCCCGGATTTTTTATCCGCATCAAACGCCTCGTCGGTATAATTGCCGGTATTGCTCTCGGTTTTATTATTTTCGGTATCTGCGGCGGCATTGCTGCATCCCGCAGAGCTTATTAAAACAATAAGACTGAGAACAATCAAAAGCACAGCTCGCAAACAGCGCAGCAGCTTGTTTGGCATAAATTGTCATTCCTTTCTGATGGTTTCATCTGACTATGCCTTATGCCTTGCAGCCGTTTGGCTTCGTAAAGGCATAAAGCCGTTATCATTATTTCGGATCACATTCGCATGGTAATCTCCGTCCACAGCAGGTCAACAAAACTGACGATTTGTTGAATGATGGAAACAAAAAGAAGTATCAGAAACAGAATAATAATCATTCCCACCACCGCAACGGCGATTGTAGCAATAGTTTTCGGCATTGTAAACTGATGTACCGTCATAATTCCTATCAATATCAACAATGCGGCCCATAAAACCGAGAGTGCGTCAAGCACCGTGTAAAACACGGTTTCTTCTAAAATCATAACATTGCTCAGCAGAAGCATCGGAATGTTAATAAGCACCACCGGTGTAAGCGCATATGCGGTCGTAATAAAAATATCCTTTAAGCTGCCCTCGCCGTCCACCAGGGTTGTAATGCACCAGTTAGACAGACACCATAGACCCAGCGGAGCCAAAACACTGAGTATTTCGACAAAAACATTCATTTCATTTTGCTTGTTAAAGTTCAATATAAAGCCTGTAAACTGTCGGCGTAAAATCAACAAAACACTCAGCAAACACACAATGACCCAAGCGGAATAAACATTTCCTTTTTTTTCGTGCTTCAAATCCCAAAAGCCCTTAAAAGGGTGGAAAATCAAATAAAGTGAATATTGAAGCCCCTTTAAAATCCGACTCAAGAATATGCCCATCGTCATTCTCCTTTTCGCACAGAGCGACGCTTTTTCCTGTAAGCAGCCAAAACCGCTATAAGCAGTATCAGAACAGCGATCGATATAAGAATGACCGTAAAATAATTATCTAAAACTAAAGTGCGATACTGTTCAAACGCTGCCGAATAATACTTTCTGTTATTGCCTAATTTATAATATTTCATAGCCTCGGAATAATTGCCTTGATTATATCTGGCATCTCCTACGCCGCTGTATGAAAGCTCGGATTTCGAGGTGAACTTCAAAGTCTGAAGCCAATATTCACAGGCAGAATCATAATCCTGATTAAATGCGGATTCAACAGCTTTTGTAATCAGCGTGCCGTATTCCGTAGGCTGAAACAGTACTATTTGCGAAAGCTCGCTGTCCAACACTGCATAACGGTCTCCGAAATCATCAATGGCTACCGGTATTTTAAACTGTCCGAGACTTGAGCCCAATGATCCGAATACATACAAAAGATTGCCATCCTGATCATAGGTAAAAATTCTTCCGAATCTTCTGTCAAGAACCGTATAAAGACCTGTGTCCTTCACACATATGTCAGCCAGCATAGAGGGCAGATACTGATTCGTTTTATCATCCACAACAAATTCCGCATCTCCCATAGGTGCCACCGTTCCGTCACGATTCAGTATGTCGTCTCCGATCGGGTTTAGGCGATGGATAAACATGGAATCGTTAAAATTATCGGGGTCGATAATTCCCACCGTTCCGTATACAAAACCTTTATCGTCAATATCATTACTGGAATATTCCGTTGGAATAATCAACGACATTCTTTCTTTTTGTTCGGCGGTTGCAAAAAAGCGTACAAGCAATTCCCATACCTTTGGTTTAGTTTTAACTGCACCGAAAAAGCTGACGAATTCTCCACGGTGATCCAATTCAATCATACCGCTGCTCATATCCTCGGAAACAACAAAAAGTCTTCCCGCGACATCTACGGAAATGCGTTTCGGACGGTATGCCACGCTTTCAGGCAGCAAATTGGATTTCGGTCTTCCGACGCTGCGCACAAATTCTAAATCTTCATCAAACTCTATGATACGCTCATTATCCGTATCCGCAACATATAAACGATTGCTTTCTGTCACGAAAAGTCCGCTTGGCTTTGCGAAACCGTCCGTTTTGCCATTATTTTGAAAGGTTTCCAGAATTTTTACGCTGCTCGCTTCCGAATCGGTTATAAGTATGCGATTATTACCCGTATCCGCAATAAATATTTTATTACCCTTGATAAAGAGATCCTGCGGTTCCTTCATAGTCAAATGTAATTTTTCGGAATTTATTACACCATAAGGAATATAAGCCTGCGGTTCAATAGTGGACTCTTTATCGGCATTGTATGTGTAATTTTGATACGGAGTATATGCAAAAACCGGAATTGTCAGCAATAATAAAGCGATAATGAGAGCACTGACATATCTTATTTGCTTCAAAGGATCGCCCTCCTATATTATTTATGAAACTGTCTGTCGATAACGACAGACAGTTTCATTCAAGCACATGATCGAAAGTGTGTTACTCACCTTTTGGCGTATACATCTTTGAGAAGATTATTGTACGAATTTACAACGGATTTCAACACCGCATCCTGCGATTCCTGACCGTTTGCTATTTTTTGTACATGCATCATCCAGCCGTTTTCTCCGTAGTAAACCTTCGGTCCTACCGCCAAATAATCGTACGACAGCACCGGTTCACCCATACGGTAAACGGATTTCAAGGTTTCCAATGATCCTCTGTCATTTACAAGAGGAGTCATATTTGTCTGTAAAAGCTTCAGATTTTCATTCTCGGCAAACAATGGCTCGTTTAGCGCATTTATAACCAAAGCAACCTCTTCGGGGTTCTTCACACCATACGGGATGCCCCAAAACGCATAGTCTGCCGATGCGCGTGTCGCATACTTAGAAGAACTGTCCTTTTTGGGCAGCATAAGAATGCCGCAATTTTCCTTGGCGGTTTTATCCCATCCCGAAGTCAGCCATTTAAGCACCCACGGGCCGTTTACTGCGGCAAATGCACTCTTTCCCTTTGAGAAATAATCCTTAAAGGCAAAGGAATCGTTAGGCCACGGTCCTTGCTCTTTTTGTATGGGAACCTCTACAAGCTTGTTTCCGACCCATTTTGTATACTGTGTCAATACATTTTTAGCCTGAGCCGAATCTCCGTTGAATTTTGCCGTGGAGCCCTGGTGTAAAATCCAATCCGTGTTGTTGGCGTAGAGCATTGCTTTGTAGAAATGTCCGTCAACATCCACTAAGGGCGTCATCCCCGCATTCTTGATTCTCTTGGCATAGTCCTCGAACTTTGCAAGAGTCCAGTCGCCTTTTTCCTGTACCTTATACAAATCATCGGTGATTCCGGCTTTTTTCAGCATATCCTTGTTGTAGAGCATGATGTACGAGAACCATATTCTCATTTCACCGTAGCAATAATACATCGGAGAAACGCCGTAATGCTTACCGTTAATTTTGCATATATCTGTGATTTCCGCAAATTTTTTGCGATCGTTGAAATCAATATTACCGAGCGGATCCAGCGGCTGAACAAAGCCCGAAACATAGGCATTTAAGAACTGCTCAAAGCCGTTGAACCATCGAATATCGACAGAGGGCTTTCCTGATGCGATAGACGCATTAATTGCATCAAAGTCATACGAAATATAGTATTGTATGTTGCAATTATAGCGTTTATTGATCTCTTTGATTTTTTGTGAAAACTTAACACCGACTTGAGAGGTGCTTTCAGCCTCGACCTGCCCGATATGTAAACGAATCGTGCGGCCCTTCATATCAACCTTTGTAGGATCCAGCGGCTTGGGCTTTGAGCTTGCGCTTTGGGCAGAAGAGCTCCCGCTTACATCGGCAGAAGAGCTTCCGCCTTGAGAATCACTTCCATTCGAGGCATCCGAAGAATCCAAATTGCTCACTTGACTCTGCGTTGTGCCACCCTGAACTTCACTGCTGTTGTTTTCTCCCGGCGTTTTACCGCAGCCTGCACATTGCAGTGCCAACGATACAACCATAATTCCAATCAGTACTTTGGAAACCATTTTTTTCATAGCTATTGCCGTCCTTTCTTCTATGCAGCTCACAGTACCGTTATAAGCTTTTAGAAAAACATACTTAAATAAATTAAATACAATATTTTAATTGCAATATTGTATTCATATTCAACAATAACAGTATAGCACTGTCTGTTGTTTTAATCTACATTGTCTTTTGCTAATAATATGGAATTGTTGCTTTTAAACAATTGAAATCGAGCGGAAGGCTATTCATTAGTTGAGCAGCCGGTTTCTCACGCCGCCGTGCATACAGTTAACAATACCTACTGCCGGGCCTGCAGCGAACTTTCGCCGCCGAGTTGTTACGAGTTCCGAACACACGAAAACGGGAGATTATGGGCACACCCATAATCTCCCGTTTTAAATTAGCTGTAGATTAAAGCTTACGATTAAGCAAGCTCAACAGTAGCGCCGACCTCGGTGAGCTTAGCCTTCATAGCTTCAGCCTCATCCTTGGAAACAGCTTCCTTGAGGGTCTTCGGAGCGCCGTCAACTATAGCCTTAGCTTCTGCAAGGCCGAGACCGGTTATCTCGCGAACAGCCTTAATAACCTTAATCTTCTCAGCGCCGACTTCCTTAAGAACAACATCAAACTCAGTCTTCTCTTCAGCTGCTGCTGCGCCGCCTGCTGCGGGAGCCGCTACTGCTACCGCTGCTGCCGCGGATACGCCGAATTCTTCCTCTACTGCTTTAACGAGCTCTGAAAGCTCAAGAACGGTAAGAGCTTTGATTTCTTCAATCATAGCTGCAATTTTCTCAGATGCCATTTTATTTTCCTCCGATTTTTAATTAGTTTTTTTAAAATTATTCCGCGTCTGCGGTTTCGTCCTTATCGACGATTGCCTGCAATACGCGTGCAAAGGCTGCGATAGGAGCCTGGAACGCGCTGCAAACGGTTGCAAGAAGAACTTCCTTTGTGGGAAGCTTTGCAAGAGATTCGATGGTAGCAATGTCTGCTACCTCGCCGTCGAGGAAGCCGGATTTAACCTTAAAGTTATCATGACCCTCGGCGAATTTGCAGAGTATGCGCGCTGCGGCGGTGTAATCCTCTTTCGAAAGGGCAAGAGCGGTCGTTCCTTCAAGAACAGACTTCATACCCTCAACGGAGGTGCCTTCGATAGCGCGGCTCAGAATGGTGTTTTTAACAACGAAGTATTCAACTCCGTTTTCGCGGAGCTCTTTACGGAGCGCCGTATCGTCGGCAACGGTAATACCCTTGTAATCTACTACAACACCGGTAACCGCACCGCTTATTTTTTCGGCAAGCTCTGCCACCTGCTGCTGCTTTTTTTCAAGAACTGAAGCGTTCGGCATTTGATTTTCACCTCCGAAAGTATAAATAATGCCCGTCCAAAGACTTAAGGACGGGCATAAATAAGCATAATTATTTAGGCGCACACCTCGGCAGGCGATAAGCTTACGGCCTGTGCGGCCACCTGCTGTCTTTGGATTGCAACAATGTGATTATAATACATGCGCCGCATTTTGTCAAGCACTTTTTTTATAAGTTGGGCAAAGATATGACGATATCACATAAACGGTGCGAAAATATGGAGCAGCGCCTGCTTGAAGCGCATTTTTAGCGGGCGTTTTTTCCATTTGTCGATTTTGATCTCTTCTGAGACCTTAAGGATTTCGGAAAACTGATCCTTAATATCAAGCACCGTGCTGTTATCGCATATCCAGGCTCCGCACTCAAAGTGGAAGATAAAGCTGCGGTAGTCCATATTGACGGTGCCCACGGTTGCAATCTTATCATCCGAAACGAAGAGCTTTGAGTGAATAAAGCCGGGCGTATATTCGAATATTCTGACCCCCGCCTCGAGCAGCTCAAGATAGCTGTACTGCGTCACGGGATGGACATACCATTTATCAGGTATATGCGGCGTTACAATACGCACATCTATTCCCGAGCGCGCTGCCATGCATAAAATGCTTGTCATGGTATTGTCTATTATAAGGTAGGGCGACGCAATATAAACATATTTCTGGGCGGTGTTAAGAATCTGCATATAGATTCCCTCGGCGGGATTTTTGTTGTTGAGCGGACCGTCGCAGTAGGGAAGAACAAAGCCGTCATCCGCGGCGGAAAAATCGGAAATGTGGGAGGAAATATCAAGCTGTTCTCCCGTTGTGAACTCCCACATACAGCAAAACATTGCAAGAAAGCTTTTTACTGCCTCGCCGCGGAGCATGATTCCGCTGTCAAGCCAGTGACCGAAGCGTATCATTTTATTAATGTACTCGTCGCCTATGTTGAAGCCGCCCGTAAACGCTGTTTTGCCGTCTATGACCACAATTTTGCGGTGGTTGCGGTTGTTCATGAAAATATTCATTGAGGGCTTTATCGGGTTGAAGACCGAAACATCTATTCCTTCTGCGCGCAGATTTACTATAAAGTCCTTGTGCTGGCGTTTTATTGAGCCGAAATCGTCGAATATGACCCTGACCTCAACGCCGTTTGACGCCTTTTCGCTTAAAACTTTGTGAATGGCGTCCCACATCTCACCCTCTGCCAATATGAAGAATTCCATATAAATATATTTTTCGGCAGCTTGAAGCTCCTCGAGCATGCGCTCAAATATCCTTTCTCCGGGAGAGAGATATTCGGTTACAGTGTTCGAGTAAAGCGGATAACCCGATTCACCCGAAAGATAATCCGCCTGGCGCGAATGGAACATATCGTAATATTTCAGCTTT
Source organism: uncultured Oscillospiraceae bacterium (assembly GCA_900549055.1). GTDB lineage: Bacteria > Bacillota > Clostridia > Oscillospirales > Acutalibacteraceae > UBA737. The sequence goes on along the minus strand of URNB01000006.1, from coordinate 3,940 downwards.
TCGCGCACGCCGTCACTTTCACGGAGAACCGGCAGGTAATGCGATTCGCAGACCTCCATTTTACGGCGCAGATGCGGGAAAACGCGCCCGCCTCCCCAAAGCAGAAACACCGAAATGCCGAATACCGGGAAAATCAGTATAAATATTATCCAGGTGATTTTGTGGCTGGGATTGCCGCGGCGGTTTACTATATATATAACCGTCATCACACCGGCAATTTGCGAAAGCTCGTATATGAATGCGAATTTTCGGCTTACATCGTGCAGGGCCAAAAAGAGAAATAAAAACTGAACAAGCAGCAAAAGCGCGGAAACTATAATTCTTGTCTGTATTCTTATGCCGCGTTTTCTGTTACTCACAGGCAACACCCCCAATACCGTATTATTTTACCATAACAAGAAGAAAAAAGCAATTACTATAATTGAGCGTTTGCAATCTGTTTGTTTCTTTTATACATTATTAAAAGACAATAAGGATGAGAATTGGCAATATATTCTTACAATTCCGCGATATTGAAAAGATGAACGCCGCATCATATAATATAAAAGGAGTACAAAATGAGAATTTTAAAATATCGGTACAAAGGGGGTCGGCTTACCAATCATCAGCAGGGAAGTGCCGCATCTGCGGCAAAATTCTTTACGGAAAGGCAGATTATAATGAAAAAGGTCATTAGTATTATTATCAGCATTCTGCTTATCACAGCCCTTGCGGCTCCGGCCGTTTTTGCTGCGGGTGAGCAAAAAACGCATAATTATGACGATTACATCAATTACCGCGATCCTCTTGCAAACACATACCGCAGGCTCACAGAGGATAAGAAGCTTAAGGCGGTTTATTTCGGCGGCTCGGTAACCGCAGGCTACGGCAGCTCAAACGCAGGGCTTTATTCCTGGCAGTCGCTGTCGAGCGCATGGCTTAAAAGCAATTTCCCCGAGGCGAATATTTCGGTGGTCAACACCGCCATAGGCGAGAGCGGAACATATCTCGGAACATACCGTCTTGAGCAGGATGTTATTGCGCAAAATCCCGATTTGCTGTTTATCGAATATGCGATAAATGATAAATATAAGGGCTCGTCAAAGGAGCAGGCGGCACTTCAGTATGAGACCATAGTGCGCGAGGTGCGTTCGGTTCTTCCGAACTGCGACATCGTAACGCTGCTCGTTACCGATAAGACCGCAAGCGAGCTGCTTCCGGAGCTGTATCCGACCGCCGCGGGGCATGAGATGATAGCGGAGGCATACAATATTCCCACGGTTAATGTGGGGGCGGCGCTTATTGCTTCAATGTCCGATAAGTCTGCGGAATGGGATACCTATTTTACCGATACCGTTCATCCTACCGACGCAGGTTATAAAAAATATTACGACTGTCTTGAGGAATTCCTCTATAACAGCCTTATCTGCGAGGATCTGTCATCGGCTGATGTAGGTCACAATATGCCGGAGATTCAAAGCGAACACCTGCTTGACGGAAACCGTATGTCATTAATGGGCGAGAGAATGCAGGGCTACTTGGTTTCGGCGGACGGCTTTACCTACAGCGATCAGCTTTATTACGGCCCTGCGGCAACACCGCATATGGGCTATTATACCTGTCCTAAAGGCACAGCGGGCGAAATAACCTTCAGCTTTGAGGGTACGGAGCTTGCAATCTGGACTAATTTCTATAACGGCTCAACCGTTGACATTTCGGTTGACGGCGGCGAAGCATCCCGCGTCACCTGCGACAGACATGCCCCCACAACCTTGGTAAGCAAGCTTGAATCGCGCGTGCATACCGTTAAAATAAAGCCCGTCACCTTCGGGGACGATACAACGGAAATGAAGATCGGCGCGATATTCTTCCGTGATGAAACCAAGCAGACGTTAGGGAAGGGCACTGCCGTAAAGGAGCTTATAACGGTAGACCCGGTCAAGGTCGGAGACACCTCTGTTACCCTTAATTTCGGAGAAACAGGCAGCAAGGATTGGTTTGTTATAACGAGAAAGGGCGGAACCTACAGCCAGCGCCTCGGTAAGAGCGGTCACGATTACGATTACTGCGTTGCGGGCGGTTCTGTTACGCATGAGCTTAACGACCCGATTACCGCCGGTGAGTACGAGGTGATTCTGCTTTTGAATGACGGCTATACAGAGGGCGGCCGCTTCGGCTTCACTGTCGGCGCTCTGATACTGAACCGTGAAACCTATTACTCAAGTGAAAAGATTGAGGTCAACTGGGCTAAGGTGCCGTCATCCGTAGGCTGGGCGGCGGTTTATCCGAAGGATTATACCGATAAATACAAATACTGCGATTACATAAGCAAGGGCGAGGCTTCCTTCCCGTCGGGTCAGAGCGGCCGCTATAACGGCTACACATGGCCGCTTGAAACGGGCGATTATACCGCCGTTTTCTATGACGGCAGCGGATATACCGTAAACTGCACGGTTGATTTCTCCGTTATCGGAACAAGCGTTACGATCACCCCGAAGGAAATGTATGTCGGTCATTCCGAAAGCGTTACAATTGAAATCAGCAGCGGCGGATTAGCCGCAAACGCATATCACCGCGTTCGCCTTTATAAGGCAAAATCCGGCTTCGGAACCGGCAACACGGGCTTCGGCAATGCCGGAATCAATTTCTCTAACGATAATCTTATAGGCGATGCAACAGGCTTCACAACAGATGCAAACGGCGGCGCGACCGTCACACAGACCCTGCACCAAAAGATTACGGATCCCGGCGTATACGGCTACGCAATCATTGACTCAACATGGGATACAAAGGCGATTGCCTTTATTGAAATCAAGGATGCGGCGAGGGTATCAATTTCAAGAACCTCCGTGCCGCTCGGCGCAAATATCCCGCTGGCGCTTAAGGTGACCGCGGGAGACGGCGGACTTGAAGCCAATAAGTATTATAAAATACGCCTTTACAGCGGCTGGAACGGCACTACCGGCTTCGGCTCGAGCGGCGTTAACTTCGGCGGCGGTCTGAAGGGCGAAGCCGGCGTTACAACCGATGCAAACGGAGCTTTTAACATTCTGCTCAGCTCCCATGTGAAGGGAATAACAGAGCCCGGAAATTATGTGTACTGCATTATGGACGGATGGAATACCGTAGCGCGCGCATTCTTTGATGTGACCGCGGCAACAGATCCGTTCCCCGAGGACGCGCCGTCTGTTAAGCTTGACAAAAACACCGTCATACTCGGCTCGTCCGAGCAGCTTACATTCTCCGTTGCAAATTCGGCAGAGCTCGGTCTTATCGCCGGCAAGAAATACAATGTCCGTCTAATGAAGACCAAGGACGGTTTCGGAGTAAATGATTCGGGCTTCGGCGAAAGCGGGCTTAACTTCTCATCGATTTTAGGAGAGGGTACCGGCATTACTCTTGATGAAAACGGCTCGGGCAGCGCTTCCCAGTCTATTCACTCGGAGCTGATTACAGAACCCGGAGTTTACGCTTATGTTTTGATGGACGGCTGGTCTACAGTCGCCAGAGTGTTCTTTGAAGTGAAAAAAGCACCCGGAGATGTAAACGGAGACGGAGCAGCGGATATCCGCGATCTGATTCATCTGAAGAAGATGTATGCGGGAATAATCGAAAAAACCGACGCAGGCGATATTAACGGCGACGGTAATCTCGATGCGACAGATTTGGCGGAGCTGAAGAAAATACTTCTTTTAAAATAATCGACAAAAGGCATTGCAGCACCGACCCCCGATGCGGATATCCGCATCGGGGGTCACTTTATATTGCCCTTTATGTTGTAAATTCGACGTGCGGAATCATAGCTTCTGTACATACCCTAGGGCTCCCTTGTGTAAAGGGAGCTGTCGAATAAAACGAGACTGGGGGATTGTTGGAAATTAAAGCTTATTTGTAAATTTAAGTTTTCTGCTTAATTTAAGTTCGTAACAGCCCCTCCGTCAGCCATACGGCTGCCACCGTC